>NC_018027.1:930620-1240827 GCF_000266905.1 Mycolicibacterium chubuense NBB4
CCTGGAGCAGCGCGCCGGCCGCACGCTCTCCGAGCTCTCCATCGACGGCAACAAGGGCTTCAAGGCCTACGACGACACCGCCTGCAGCATCTACGTGGCCAAAGGCGGTGACGTCATCACCTGGTCCATCCAGACGCTGAACTCCTCGATGATGCCCGACCTGTGTTCGATCGCCGGCCAGCTTGCACAACTGTCGCAGCAGCGCGTGAACTAGAGTTTGTCGCTTACCTGGCAGATCCCGCGAGGGGATGACCCGAACACACCCGAGGGGGAACCGCGACATGGCAGCTCGGCCGCCGCGATCGGCGAGGCTGAGCCGTGACTCCATCGTCAACGCCGCCCTGACGTTCCTGGACCGCGAGGGCTGGGATTCGCTGACGATCAACGCCCTGGCCAACCAGCTCGGCACCAAGGGCCCGTCGCTCTACAACCACGTGCACAGCCTCGACGACCTGCGCCGGACGGTGCGCATGCGGGTGGTCGGCGACATCATCGACATGCTCAACACCGTCGGCCAGGGCCGCACGCCCGACGACGCGGTGATGGTGATGGCCAGCGCCTACCGCAGCTACGCCCACCATCATCCCGGCCGCTACTCGGCCTTCACCCGGATGCCGCTCGGTGGCGACGACCCCGAGTTCACCGCGGCCACCCACGCGGCCGCGGCGCCCGTCATCTCCGTGCTGTCCTCCTACGGCCTCGACGAGGAGGCCGCGTTCTTCGCCGCCCTGGAGTTCTGGTCGGCCATGCACGGGTTCGTGCTGCTGGAGATGACCGGGGTGATGGCCGGCATCGACACCGACGCGGTGTTCACCGACATGGTGATGCGGCTCGCCACGGGCATGCGGTCGCGATAGCGCCGCAGGTCAGCGGGTTTTGTCGAGGTCCGCGGCCCTGGTATTGTGGACGGTCGTGCCTGGTAGGCAAGGCGCTTGATTCACAAGCATGCCTGCACGCCGGGCCAGTTTGCATGTCTAGCGCCATGGGTGCCTTGGAAATTATCCGAGAACACGCGGGCGGCCGCATGCGACACGCCCGGATGCGGGGTAGCCCGCGACACAGAACTTCAGAAGAACTCAGAACGAAGCAACACAGGAAGCCGGTACATGCCAACCATCAACCAGCTGGTCCGTAAGGGTCGCCGCGACAAGATCGCCAAGGTGAAGACCGCGGCACTGAAGGGCAGCCCGCAGCGTCGCGGCGTGTGCACTCGCGTGTACACGACCACCCCGAAGAAGCCGAACTCGGCGCTTCGGAAGGTGGCCCGCGTGAGGCTGACCAGCGCGGTCGAGGTCACCGCCTACATCCCGGGCGAGGGCCACAACCTGCAGGAGCACTCGATGGTGCTGGTGCGTGGTGGTCGTGTGAAGGACCTGCCCGGTGTGCGCTACAAGATCATCCGCGGCTCGCTGGACACCCAGGGCGTGAAGAACCGCAAGCAAGCCCGCAGCCGTTACGGCGCCAAGAAGGAGAAGAGCTGATGCCGCGCAAGGGGCCCGCGCCGAAGCGTCCGTTGGTCAACGATCCGGTCTACGGATCGCAGCTGGTCACCCAGCTGGTCAACAAGATCCTCATGCAAGGGAAGAAATCGCTGGCCGAGCGCATTGTTTATGGTGCGCTCGAACAGGCCCGTGAGAAGACCGGCACCGACCCGGTCGTCACCCTCAAGCGCGCTCTCGACAACGTCAAGCCCGCGCTGGAGGTTCGCAGCCGCCGCGTCGGTGGTGCGACCTACCAGGTTCCCGTCGAGGTGCGCCCGGACCGGTCCACCACGCTGGCACTGCGTTGGCTGGTCAGCTTCTCGCGGCAGCGCCGCGAGAAGACCATGGTCGAGCGGCTGGCCAACGAGATCCTCGATGCCAGCAACGGTTTGGGAGCCTCCGTCAAGCGACGCGAGGACACCCACAAGATGGCCGAGGCCAACCGCGCCTTCGCGCACTACCGCTGGTGATTTCGCCCGCGGTCAGTGAGGACCGCGGGACGCAACAGAACACCTATCAAGCAAGCGAAAGAGTGGGAATTTAGCCGTGGCACAGGACGTGCTGACCGACCTCACGAAGGTCCGCAACATCGGCATCATGGCGCACATCGATGCCGGCAAGACGACGACGACCGAGCGCATCCTCTACTACACCGGTATCAGCTACAAGATCGGTGAGGTGCACGACGGTGCCGCCACGATGGACTGGATGGAGCAGGAGCAGGAGCGGGGTATCACCATCACCTCGGCTGCCACCACCTGCTTCTGGAACGGCAACCAGATCAACATCATCGACACCCCGGGCCACGTCGACTTCACCGTCGAGGTGGAGCGCTCGCTGCGCGTGCTCGACGGTGCCGTGGCCGTCTTCGACGGCAAGGAAGGTGTCGAGCCGCAGTCCGAGCAGGTGTGGCGCCAAGCCGACAAGTACGACGTGCCGCGCATCTGCTTCGTCAACAAGATGGACAAGCTGGGCGCCGACTTCTACTTCTCGGTGCGCACCATGGAGGAGCGCCTCGGCGCCAACGTCATCCCGATCCAGCTGCCGATCGGCTCCGAGAGTGACTTCTCCGGTGTCGTCGACCTGGTCGAGATGAAGGCCAAGGTGTGGAGCGCCGAGGCCAAGCTCGGCGAGAAGTACGACGTCGTCGACATCCCGGCCGATATGGTCGAGAAGGCCGACGAGTACCGCACCAAGCTGCTCGAGGCGGTCGCCGAGACCGACGACGCGCTGATGGAGAAGTACTTCGGCGGCGAAGAGCTCACGGTCGAGGAGATCAAGGCGGCGCTGCGCAAGCTGACGATCAACTCCGAGGCCTACCTGGTGCTCTGCGGGTCTGCGTTCAAGAACAAGGGCGTGCAGCCCATGCTCGACGCGGTCATCGACTACCTGCCCTCGCCGCTGGACGTCCCGCCTGCCGAAGGCCACGTGCCCGGCAAGGAAGAGGAGCTGATCACCCGCAAGCCCTCGACCGAGGAGCCGTTCTCGGCGCTGGCGTTCAAGGTGGCCACGCACCCGTTCTTCGGCAAGCTCACCTACGTCCGCGTCTACTCGGGCCGGGTGGACTCCGGTTCGCAGGTCGTCAACGCCACCAAGGGCAAGAAGGAGCGGCTGGGCAAGCTGTTCCAGATGCACTCCAACAAGGAGAACCCGGTGGAGACGGCGTCGGCCGGCCACATCTACGCGGTCATCGGCCTGAAGGACACCACCACCGGTGACACGCTGTCCGACTCCAACGACCAGATCGTGCTGGAGTCGATGACGTTCCCGGATCCGGTCATCGAGGTCGCCATCGAGCCCAAGACCAAGAGCGACCAGGAGAAGCTGGGCACCGCGATCCAGAAGCTCGCCGAAGAGGATCCGACCTTCAAGGTGCACCTGGATCAGGAGACCGGCCAGACCGTCATCGGCGGTATGGGCGAGCTCCACCTGGACATCCTGGTCGACCGTATGCGTCGCGAGTTCAAGGTCGAGGCCAACGTCGGCAAGCCGCAGGTGGCCTACCGCGAGACCGTCCGCCGCAAGGTCGAGAAGGTCGAGTTCACCCACAAGAAGCAGACGGGTGGCTCCGGCCAGTTCGCCAAGGTCCTCATCGATCTCGAGCCGTTCACCGGCGAGGACGGTGCGACCTACGAGTTCGAGAACAAGGTCACCGGTGGCCGCATCCCGCGTGAGTACATCCCGTCGGTCGACGCCGGTGCTCAGGACGCCATGCAGTACGGCGTGCTCGCCGGCTACCCGCTGGTGAACCTGAAGGTCACCCTGCTCGACGGCGCGTTCCACGAGGTCGACTCGTCGGAAATGGCGTTCAAGGTGGCCGGCTCGCAGGTGCTGAAGAAGGCGGCGCAGGCTGCGCAGCCCGTCATTCTCGAGCCCATCATGGCCGTCGAGGTCACCACGCCCGAGGACTACATGGGCGACGTGATCGGCGACCTGAACTCCCGCCGTGGTCAGATCCAGGCCATGGAGGAGCGGAGCGGCGCCCGCGTCGTCAAGGCGCAAGTGCCGCTGTCGGAGATGTTCGGCTACGTCGGAGACCTTCGGTCGAAGACCCAGGGCCGGGCGAACTACTCCATGGTGTTCGACTCGTACGCCGAGGTTCCGGCGAACGTGGCGAAGGAGATCATCGCGAAGGCGACGGGTCAGTAACCCCCGTCGTCCAGCGGAGAACCACAACTGCAAAGATCAACCCTGCTTAACAACAAGCACCAACAGTCCAGGAGGACAACACAGTGGCGAAGGCGAAGTTCGAGCGGACGAAGCCGCACGTCAACATCGGGACCATCGGTCACGTTGACCACGGCAAGACCACGCTGACAGCAGCAATCACCAAGGTTCTGCACGACAAGTACCCCGAGTTGAACGAGTCGCGCGCATTCGACCAGATCGACAATGCGCCCGAGGAGCGTCAGCGCGGCATCACGATCAACATCTCCCACGTGGAGTACCAGACCGACAAGCGTCACTACGCGCACGTCGACGCCCCCGGTCACGCTGACTACATCAAGAACATGATCACCGGTGCCGCCCAGATGGACGGCGCGATCCTGGTGGTCGCCGCCACTGACGGCCCGATGCCGCAGACCCGTGAGCACGTGCTGCTGGCCCGCCAGGTGGGTGTGCCCTACATCCTGGTCGCGCTGAACAAGGCCGACGCCGTCGACGACGAGGAGCTCATCGAGCTCGTCGAGATGGAGGTCCGCGAGCTGCTGGCCGCCCAGGACTTCGACGAGGACGCCCCGGTCGTGCGCGTCTCGGCGCTCAAGGCGCTCGAGGGCGACGAGAAGTGGGTCAAGTCCGTCGAGGAGCTCATGGAGGCCGTCGACGAGTCCATCCCGGACCCGGTTCGCGAGACCGACAAGCCGTTCCTGATGCCCGTCGAGGACGTCTTCACGATCACCGGCCGCGGCACCGTGGTCACCGGTCGCGTCGAGCGTGGCGTGGTCAACGTGAACGAGGAAGTCGAGATCGTCGGCATCCGTCCGACCACCACCAAGACCACCGTCACCGGTGTCGAGATGTTCCGCAAGCTGCTCGACCAGGGCCAGGCCGGCGACAACGTCGGTCTGCTGCTGCGCGGCATCAAGCGCGAGGACGTGGAGCGCGGCCAGGTCGTGATCAAGCCGGGCACCACCACCCCGCACACCGAGTTCGAGGGTCAGGTCTACATCCTGTCCAAGGACGAGGGCGGCCGTCACACGCCGTTCTTCAACAACTACCGCCCGCAGTTCTACTTCCGTACCACGGACGTGACCGGCGTGGTGACCCTCCCCGAGGGCACCGAGATGGTGATGCCCGGTGACAACACCGACATCTCCGTCAAGCTGATCCAGCCCGTCGCCATGGACGAGGGCCTGCGCTTCGCGATCCGCGAGGGCGGCCGTACCGTCGGCGCCGGCCGGGTCACCAAGATCATCAAGTGATCTGAAGTTTCGGCTGCGAAAGTGGCGCTCACCCGGAAAGGGTGGGCGCCACTTTTGTTTGCTGGTGTAACGCGACCGCGCCGCCTGCCGATGTACTGTGCGACGGCTGTCGAGGGGTCGGCCGGGATTTTGAGTGAGGTTCTTGAAGTTGATACGACGCATTTCTCGCATCGCCTGCGCCGCCCTCGTGGGCGGCGCCGCCATGGTGGGCCTCTCGGCCGGCACCGCGTCCGCGCAACCGGCCTGCCCGAACGTCCACTGGATCGGCGCCGCCGGTTCCGGTGAGCGGACGCCCGCCGACGTGACCGCCGACGACGGCATGGGCCGCGTCGTGTACAAGTCCTACCGCGACTTCGCCCGGCTGGTACAGCAGAGCGGCCGCACGATCACCGCCGAGGCCGTCGACTACCCGGCCGTTCCGGTCCCCGCCGACGGCGGCGCGCTGGGCTGGCTCGGCTTCATGGGCAGTGTGGACACCGGCGCCACGGCGCTGGGCAAGCAGTATGCGGACTTCGTTGCACAGTGCCCCACCTCGAAGGTCGTGCTGGCCGGCTACTCGCAGGGCGCGATGGTCGTGCACCGCAATCTCGCCGCGCTGGACGGCAACCCGAACCTCAGCGCTGCCCTGCTGGTCGCCGACGGCGACCGCCTGCCGCAGGACGTCACCGTCAACCTCGGATCGGTCACGACCGTGCCGGGCAAGGGCAAGGGTGTCGCGCAGGACTGGCCGATCCTGGCCCACGCGCCGGCTCCGCTGCCGATCTCGCTGGCCAGCAAGACGATCAGCGTCTGCGACCTCGGGGATGCGGTGTGTGACTACAACCCCGACGCCGCCGACGACATGAACCCGGCCGCGGTGGCCGTGCACACCAGCTATGCCCGCAACCAAAGCGCGATGGACAGCTGGACCGCGCCGCTCTACGCGCTCGTCACCGGTGCGCCGTCGCCGAGCCCGGCGGCCAACCCCGTCACGGTCGCTGCAGGTCACTGACTGTCAATCCGCTGAGCGAAGCGACAGCGGAAATCGCCGCCGTGCGGCGATAATCTCCTGCGTGTCGATCTTCTGGCGGTATGTCCGCGTTCAGCTGTTCGTCCTGCTGTGCGGCATCGTGGGCCCGATCTTCCTCGTGGTCTACTTTGCCTCGGGCGGCGGCCCGCTCATGAAATGGATGTTCTGGACGGGCCTGCTCATCACCGTCGCCGACGTGCTGATCGCCTTGGCGATCACCAGCGGGGGCGCCAAGAAGGCGGCCAAGACCGCCGCGCTGGAGGCCACCGGGGTACTGGCCCTGGCCCAGGTCGTCGGCATCCACGAGACCGGTACCCGGATCAACGACCAGCCGTTGGTCAAGATCGACCTGCAGGTCTCCGGGCCGGGAATCACCCCGTTCGCCACCCAGGACCAGGTGATCGCCTCGGTCAGCCGGCTGCCGATGATCACCGGCCGCAAACTCGTCGCGCTCGTCGACCCCGCCACGAACGACTACCAGATCGATTGGGAGAGAAGCGCTCTGATTGCCGGGATGATGCCCGCGACATTCAGCGTGGCCGAAGACAACCGGACCTACGACCTGACCGGTCAGACCGAAGCGCTGATGCAGATCCTGCAGGTGCTCAAGGCCAACGGAATCAGCATGAACAACATGATCGACCTGCGCTCCAATCCGGCGGCCCGCCAGCAGGTGCAGGCCATCGTGCGGCAGGCGGCCGCACGGCAGACGGCGCCGCCGCCCCCGGTGCCCGCCGCCGCGGCCTACGCCGCACCCGCCGAGCCCAGCACGGCCCAGCGTCTGCAGGAACTCGAGACGTTGCGGGCCACCGGATCGATCACCGAGGACGAGTACACGGCCAAGCGGCAGCAGATCATCGCCGAGCTGTGAGTGTCTAGAACGCGTTCTAGTTCTGCTGTTAGCCTCAGTTCCATGACAGCAGGTGCACCCTTGGAGGGACGCGTCGCATTGGTGACCGGAGCGGCGCGGGGGCAGGGCCGCGCACATGCGGTCCGGTTGGCCGCCGACGGCGCCGACGTCGTCGTCCTGGACGTCTGCAAGCCGGTCTCGGACACCGTCACCTATCCCATGCCGACTCCCGACGACCTGGCCGAGACGGTGCGCCTGGTCGAGGCGACGGGTCGCAAAGCCCTGTCCGGTGAGGTCGACATCCGCGACCTCGACGCGCAGCAGCAGCTCGTCGCCGACGCGATGGAGCAGTTCGGCAGGCTCGACATCGTGGTCGCCAACGCCGGCATCCTGAGCTGGGGCCGGATCTGGGAGATGTCGGCGGAGCAGTGGGACACCGTCATCGAGGTGAACCTCAACGGCACCTGGCGCACGATCAAAGCCGCCGTGCCCGCGATGATCGAGGCCGGCAACGGCGGCTCCATCGTCATCGTCAGTTCGTCGGCGGGCTTGAAGGCCACGCCGGGCAACGCGCACTACTCGGCGTCCAAGCACGGGCTGGTGGCGCTGACCAACGCGCTCGCGCTGGAGGCGGGGGAGTTCGGGATCCGCGTCAACTCCATCCATCCGTACTCGATCGACACCCCGATGGTGGAGAAAGAGGCGATGATGGAGATCTTCACGAAGTACCCGGCGTTCCTGCACAGCTTCGCGCCGATGCCTTTCAAACCCGTTGCCCACGACGGTAAGCCGGGTCTGCAGGAGTTCATGACGCCCGAAGAGGTCGCCGACGTGGTGGCCTGGCTCGCCGGTGACGGATCGGCGACCATCTCCGGGTCGCAGATCGCCGTCGACCGCGGCACGATGAAGTACTAGCCGTCCAGTACGTCGGCCAATTGGCCTATCGCCCAATCGATTTCGTCGGCAGTGATCACCAGCGGCGGCGCGAACCGCAGCGTGGGACCGTGGGTGTCCTTGACCAACACGCCGCGCTCGGCGAGCGCCACGCTGATCTTCTTGCCGGTGCCGTGAACCGGATCGATGTCGACGCCGGCCCACAGCCCCTTGCCCCGCACCGCGACCACCCCCCGGTCGGTGAGTTCTCCGAGCCGCATGTGTAGGTGTGCGCCGAGTTCTGTTGCGCGGCGCTGGAACTCGCCCCGGCGCAGGATCTCGACGACCGTGGTGCCGATCGCCGCGGCGAGTGGATTGCCGCCGAACGTCGAGCCGTGCTCACCGGGGTGCAGCACCCCGAGAACGTCGCGATCGGCCACCACCGCCGACAGCGGTACGACGCCGCCGCCGAGCGCCTTGCCGAGCAGGTACATGTCGGGCACCACGCCCCAGTGGTCACACGCGAAGGTCCGGCCGGTCCGGGCGAGACCGGCCTGGATCTCGTCGGCGATCATCAGGACGCCGCGGTCGGTGCACAGCTCGCGCACGGCCGGAAGGTAGTCGTCGGGGGGAACGACGATGCCGGCCTCGCCTTGAATGGGTTCCAGCAGCACCGCGACGGTGTGGTCGTCGACGGCCTCGGCCAGTGCCGCGGTGTCGCCGAAGGGCACCGACCGGAAACCCGGCGTGTACGGGCCGAAGCCGCGGCGCGCCGTCTCGTCGTCGGAGAAGCTGATGATCGTGGTCGTGCGGCCGTGGAAGTTGCCGCGCGCCACCACGATGTTGCTCATCGCGTTGGGCACGCCCTTGATGTCGGCGCCCCACTTGCGCGCCACCTTCAGGGCGCTTTCCACCGCTTCGGCGCCGCTGTTCATCGGCAGCACCATGTCCTTGCCGCACAATCCGGCCAGGGCCGCGCAGAACGGACCGAGCCGATCCGAGTGAAAGGCGCGGCTCACCAGCGTCAGCGTGTCGAGCTGCGCGTGCGCCGTCGCGATGATCTCGGGGTTGCGGTGACCGAAGTTGACCGCCGAGTACGCGGCCAGGCAGTCGAGATAACGCCGGCCTTCGACGTCGGTGATCCAAGCGCCCTCGGCGCTCGCGGCGACGACGGGCAGCGGAGCGTAGTTGTGCGCGACGTGCCGGTCGTCGAGTTCGATCGCCAGGTCGGTCCGTGTCGCGCTGTGCAGGGTCGTCACGGATGCACCTCCAATGTGCAGCATTTCACCGATCCGCCGCCCTTGAGCAGTTCGGACAGCTCGACTCCGACGGGCCGGAATCCGGCCTCGCGCAATTGGTCGGCGAAACCGGTCGCGGCGGCGGGCAGCACGACGTCGAGCCCGTCGGACACGACGTTGAGGCCCAGCGCGTAGGCGTCGGAGCTCGCCACCTCGATGGCGTCGGGGAAGAGCTCGCTCAGCGTCGCGCGGGAGTGGTCGGCGAATGCCGGCGGGAAGTAGGCGATCGTCGTGTCGTCCAGCACTGCCAGCGCGGTGTCGAGATGGTAGAAGCGCGGGTCGACCAATTCGAGCCCGACGACCGGCATGCCGAGATGCGCGGCGATCTCGTGATGGGCCCGTCGATCGGTGCGGAAACCGTGACCCGCCAGGATCGTCGCCCCCAGGAGAAGCAGATCGCCCTGGCCCTCGTTGGCATGACGGGTGTCGGCGAGGTGAAAGCCGTTGCGCGACATCCACGCGGCGTAGGCCACCGACTCGCCGGCGCGCTCGGCGTGTGCGAACCGGGCGACCACGGCCTTGCCGTTGACGACCATGCCGCCGTTGGCGGCGTAGACCATGTCCGGAAGACCGGCGACGGGTTCGACGAGTTCCACGGTGTGGCCGAGGTCGAGGTAGGTCTGCCGCAGGGCCTCCCACTGGCTGACCGCCCGGTGCGTGTCGACCGGGGCGGACGGGTCCATCCACGGGTTGATGGCGTACTCGACGGTGAAGAAGGTCGGCGCGGTCATGACGTACCGGCGAGGACGCGCCACGCGTCGGGCGCCGACATCGGTGACCGGGGCGGCGGCGACATCCATCCTCATGGCCACAACGATATGAGTGCACCGTGGTGCAATCAATCGACGGATATTGCGTGTCTACGCGTCATCTGTTGTGCTGTTATGCCGATTGCAGCGATTCATTGCATGGAGGAACCGTGGAGCGGCTGGACGAGACCGACGAGCTGATCCTGGCCGAACTGGCCCAGCACGCGCGGGCCACCTTCGCCGAGATCGGCGAGCGCGTGAACCTCTCGGCTCCCGCGGTCAAGCGGCGCGTGGATCGCCTGATCGACAGCGGCGTCATCCGGGGCTTCACCACCGTCATCGACCGCAACGCGCTGGGCTGGAACACCGAGGCCTACGTGCAAGTGTTCTGTCATGGCACTATCGCACCGGACCAGCTCCGGGCCGCCTGGAAGGACATCCCTGAAGTCGTCAGCGCCGCGACGGTCACCGGCACGGCGGACGCGATCCTGCACGTGCTGGCCCGCGACATGCGTCATCTCGAGGAGGCGCTCGAGCGCATCCGGTCCAGCGGCGACATCGAGCGCAGCGAGAGCATCGTGGTGCTGTCGAACATCATCGAGCGGTCGCCGCGCTGAGCACCTACCTGTGGGGTGGCGCACAACAGCGCGCCGGCATCGTGTAAAAAGCCCACGTGAGCACATCAGAGGCTTCCGGCGGCATCGTCATCGTCGGCGGTGGACTGGCCGCGGCGCGGACGGCCGAACAACTGCGCCGGTCCGAGTACGCCGGCGCGATCACCATCGTCAGCGACGAGGACCACCTGCCCTACGACCGGCCGCCGCTGTCGAAAGAGGTGCTGCGCGCCGAGACGGACGACGTCACGCTCAAGCCCGCCGAGTTCTACGCCGACAACGACATCACCCTGCGGCTCGGCAACGGCGCACGGTCGCTGGACACCGATGCCAGGACGCTGACGCTGGCCGACGGGACCACTCTGGGCTACGACGAGGTGGTCATCGCAACGGGGCTGGTGCCCAAGCGTATTCGATCGTTTCCCGACCTGCCCGGCATCCACGTGCTGCGCAATTTCGACGAGAGCATGGCGCTGCGCAGGGAGGCCGACACGGCTCGGCACGCGGTGATCGTCGGGGCGGGGTTCATCGGTTGTGAGGTGGCTGCGAGCCTGCGCAAGCTCGGTGTCGACGTGGTGCTCGTGGAGCCGCAGCCCTCGCCGCTCGCCTCCGTGCTGGGGGAGAAGATCGGGGGCCTCGTCGCGCGGCTGCACCGTGCCGAGGGCGTCGACGTGCGTTGCGGCGTCGGGGTGTCCGGTGTCAGCGGCGACGACCGGGTGCGCACGGTGACGCTGAGCGACGGCACGGAACTCGACGCCGACATCGTCGTCGTCGGTATCGGTTCTCATCCGGCCACCGATTGGCTCGACGGCAGCGGGCTCGAGGTGGACAACGGGGTGGTGTGCGACGACGTCGGCCGTGCGAGCGCACCGCACGTCTGGGCCATCGGAGATGTGGCGTCGTGGCGCGACACCGTGGGAGGCCAGGTGCGCGTTGAGCATTGGAGCAACGTCGCCGACCAGGCCCGGGTGCTGGTGCCGGCCATGCTCGGGCAGAAGGCGGCGTCGACGGTGTCGGTTCCCTACTTCTGGAGCGACCAGTACGACGTCAAGATCCAGGCGCTGGGCGAGCCCGAGGCCACCGACACGGTGCACATCGTCGAGGACGACGGTCGCAAGTTCCTGGCCTACTACGAGCGCGACGGTGTGGTGGTCGGCGTCGTCGGCGGAGGCTTCCCGGGCAAGGTCATGAAGACCCGCGCGAAGATCGCCGCACGCGCCCCGATCGGCGACCTCCTGGGCTGAGCCGAGTTCGATACCCCTCCGCCGAGACTGCTTCTGCTGCGGGGATTTTCGCGAATTTCGCTCAATGGTTGCAGTCTCGGCGATGGCCTGTCGATAACCGCCCGGCCTGTCAGTGGGCTGGGGAATAATCGCAAGTATGTTCGACGGGCTGTTCGCGGGGCGGGACGAGGCCGCATTGATCGCTGCGATCGAACAGGCCGCCCGCGAGGAGTCCCAAGCCGCAGCGCGCAAGTCGGCGGCGATCGCCGAGTTGGTCCACTGCACCGTCGACGAAGACGACGCCCGCGGAGGCTGGGCGTTCGATCCGTGGAACAACACGGCCGCCCTGGTCGGGGCGGCGCTCGGGGTGAGCCCCAAGCGCGCTTCGGGGCAGATGCGGATCGCGCTGGCGCTGCGCGACCGCCTCCCCAAGATCGCTGCGCTGTTCTGCCAAGGCCGGCTGAGTACCCGGTTGATCTCCGAGCTCACGTGGCGCACGCAGCTGGTCTCCGATGATCTGGTGGCGGTGGTCGACGCCGCGCTGGCCGAGCGCGCGGCGACGTGGGGCCCGCTGTCGGATACCAAGCTGACCGGCGCGATCGAGGCGGTGATCGAGCGGCATGATCCGGACGCCGTGCGCCGGGCGCAGGAGGTCATCCGCACCCGGGATGTGCACATCGGCGCCTGCGAGGATCCGAACGAGATCGCTGCGCTCTGGGGCCAGTTGTTGGCCTGTGACGCCGCGGCTCTGGAGGCACGCATCACCGCGATGGTCAACGGCTTGTGCGACGCCGATCCGCGCCTGATGGGGGAGCGGCGCTCGGACGCGGTGGGGGCGATCGCACACGGTAACGAGTTCCTGGCCTGCCGCTGCGGTTCGGCTGACTGCGCCGCTGCCGGGCCGGCCAAGTCCAGCGTCGTCATCCGGGTGATCGCCGACCAAGCTGCCGTCGAGGCGGCCCAGGATCTGATCGCCCAGCAGGACGACGAGCGCGGCGAGGCCCCTTCGAATCACGCTGCGGGCGAACGAGACTCCGGGCTGGCACTGCTGCCCGGGGCGAAGGTGCTGCCCGTCGCAGCGTTGGCCGAGGCCATTCGAGGTGGGGCGGTGGTCAAGCCGTTGTGGGTCCCGGGCCCCGATCCCGAGCCGCAGTACCGCCCGTCGGCGAAACTGGCAGAGTTCGTCCGCACCCGCGACGTGTTCTGCCGCTACCCCGGCTGTGACGTGCGCGCCGAGCGTTGCGATATCGATCATGTCGTGCCGTGGCCGTACGGGCCCACGCACGCGTCGAACTTGAACTGCAAGTGCCGCGACCACCATTTGGCCAAGACGTTTTGGGACGGCTGGCGTGATACACAGCTGCCCGACGGCACGGTGATCTGGACGACTCCGGCGGGGCAGCGCTACACCACGCTGCCGGGCAGCCGGTTGTTCTTCCCGGCCTGGGACACCACCACCGCGGAGCTGCCTGTAATCGAGCCGCCGCCAACGGATCCCGATCGGACCGTGAAGATGCCGAGGCGGCGACGCACCCGCGCCGCCGACAACGCCGCGCGCATCAAGGCCGAGCGTGAAGACAACGCCGCTCAACGCCGTCTCGGGCAGACTCCGCGGACCGCCGCGCAGACACCGCGGACCGAACACTCGCCCGACTACGGCGACGACCCGCCGCCGTACTGAGCGGGGCTCAGAACTCCCCGAGGTAAAACCGGGCGCCCTGATCGTCGGTGCACAACGCCGTGGTGCCGTATGGCTGCCGCGACGGTTCGTCGATGACGGTGCCGCCGGCCTCCCGGACGCGCGCGACTGCGGCGTCGATGTCCTCGACCGTCCACATCGGCACGGTCACCGCGGTGTCGTTGCCGCCCGCGACGCCGGACATGGGGTGGGGTTCCTTGACCGCCCAGCCGTCGTCGACGCGACCGGGCTCGAAGCTCCAGAACAGCAGCCGGCTGTAGAAGCTCCGGAACGCCGCCGAGTCCGGCACCTGGTAGGTGATGTAGGACAGCTCACCGGGACCGGAACCGTTGAGTGCAGGCCGGGGCTGACCGGGCGTCGGGAGATACACCGCGAAGTCGAGACCTTGCGGGTCGGTGGCGCCGAGCACCGTCCCGAAGTCGAAGTGCTCGACGTCGTCGACGCGGCCGCCCGCAGCGAGAATGCTTCGCCGCGCCCCGTCGAGATCGCTCACCGCATAGCAGCAGAAGAGCGTGTTCTTGCCGGGCACGGAGAAGATCCCGATGCGCTGGGCCGTGTTGGTCACCATGTGCGTCGCGGGGTCGTAGGTCCACCCGAGCACATGGCCGTAGAACGCGGCGGCCCGCTCGGCGTCCGGCGTCCACACCGAGACGTACCCGACGTCACCGTGCTGAATGGGTACCGGCGAGCCCGTCATCGGCCCCGACAGCATCCAGCGGTGTCCGAAGGGGTCGATCAGCGCCGCCGTGCGCGTCCCATGGTCCTCGTAGGGCTCGCGCTGGACGTGCGCGCCACCCGCCCTGGCCCGCTCCAGCACCCGGTCCGTATCGGACACCGGCAGCATCAGGCTCACCGAAACAGCCTGTGGTGCCGGCGCTTTCACCCCGATCTCGGGGTACTCGTCGGCCAGGTAGAACACGCCTCCGGAGACGGCCAATTCGGCATGGCCGATGCGGCCGTCGTCCATCACGATGGGGTCGCCGACGAGTGTGGCACCGAAGGTGTCGACGTACCAGGAGATGGCCTGGCGTGCGTTGCGGACGGCCAGGTAGGGGACCGCGGCGGGCCGCGAATCAGATGACGCGGCGGGCCGCGAATCAGATGAAGCGGCGGGCCGCGGAACGGATGAAGCGGCGGGCCGCGTCAGCTCGGCGATCGTGGTGTCGGTGTTGCTCATCGTCACTCCTCGTGTTCGATCAGGTTGCTGCTCAAACAGATTCACGGCGGATTCGAGTCGCGACCGCAGGCGCGCCGCGAATGCCGGATCGGGCGCGACGGGGAGGTCGCCACCGCGCAGCACGTCGAACGGATCATCGTCGTCGATCACGGCATGCCTCCTTCCCGTTGCGGGTAGTGCGCTCGGAACGCGCGCCGCGCCCGAACCAGAAGCGCTTCCGTCGCGTGCACCGTGCGCCCGATCAGCTCGGCACACTCCGGAACCGAGCAGTCGTCCATGTAGCGCAGGGCCAGCACGGTGCGGTGCTGTTCCGGCAGCCGCGCGAGTACCTGTTCGGCGACGATGCGGTCCAGCTCGGCGTCCCAGCCGTCGGCGGGGTCATCCAATTCCGGAGGCTCGGCCACCGGAACGGAGAACCGGTCGTGGCGTCTGCGGTAGTGGTCGGCCAGCTTGTGGCGCGCCACTCCGATCAGCCACGGCACCGTCAGGGCCGGGGCGGAAGGCTTCCTGGCCGCGTCCATCGCGGCCAGGAATGTCTCCGAGGTGAGGTCCTCGGCCGTCCCGCGGTCGCCGCACCGCCTGACGAAGTACCCGTACACCTGGGGGAGGGCTTCGTCGTACAGCGCGAGCACGGCCCGGGGGCCGGGTTCACCAACCGGTTCGGCGCTCACACCCTTATCGTCGCCGTCAGGACCGAAACTCCGACACCCCGATTTCGAGATCGCTCAGACCCGACGCCAGCAGGTCGAAAGCGTCGCCCAGCGCGACGGGCAGGGACACCGCCTCGTCGGCCAGCCAGTTCTCGTAGGCCGCCAGCGCCACGGCGAGCATCGTCCAGGCCACCGTCTGCGGCACCAGCGCGTCGTCGGCCACACCCAGCCGGCCGGCTACGAACGCGGCCACCACCGCACGCCAACCCGCGTACATCGTCATCGAGTACGCCTGCAGCGCCTCGGTTTCCAGGATGAGGCGCATGCGCTGGCGGTGCCGTTCGGTGTCGTCGAAGGCGTTGAAGGCCAGCAGTGCGGTGCGCAGCGCGTCGCACATGGGCACACTCGGGTCCACGCCGGCCAGCAACTCGCGCATGTGCTGGAGGTGGGCGTCGAAATCGCCCCAGGGCAGCGCGTTCTTCGACGGGTAGTAGCGAAAAAGGGTCCGGCGGGCGATACCGGCGGCGGCGGCGACGTCGTCGACACTGACGTCGTCGAAGCCGCGCGCCATGAACAGGTCGATCGCGACGTCGCTGATGTGCTCCCAGCTCGTCGACCGGCGACGGCCCACGCGTGCCTTGGCGGCCTCCATCAGAATCCACCCTTCCATTTCGGCACCGGATGCCATATTGTTGCGACCTGCGTCACAAATGTCGAGACCCTACCCCTGGGTCACCGGAGAGAAAGGCGAGATCATGGAGCCGAATCAGCATGTCGAGAACGAAGAGCTGGTGACCGAGAGCCTGGTCGAAGAGGTCTCGATCGACGGGATGTGCGGGGTCTACTGAGCATGACGGCGCCGACGCCGACGAGCGCTCGCGCGAGGAGCATGATGCCGACGAGCGCTCGCGCGAGGAGCATGATGCCGACGAGCGCTCGCGCCAGGAGCGAGCGATCAGACTTCGACCCGGACCGAGGGTGGCGGATGCATCCGCAGGTGGCGGTGCGTCCGGAGCCGTTCGGCGCGCTGCTGTACCACTTCGGGACCCGCAAGCTGTCGTTCTTGAAGAACCGGACGATCGTCGAGGTGATCAACTCGCTGGCCGATCACCCCGACGCTCGATCGGCGTGCCGCGCCGCGGGCGTCGGCGACGCCGAGCAGGCGCCGTACCTGCACGCCCTCGGCGTGCTCGTGGGGTCGAACATGCTCGTCGCGAAACAGGATGAAGGAGACGATCGATGACCCTTGCCGCACCGGTGCCCCGGCTGGTCGATCAGTTCGAGCGCGGTCTGGACGCGCCGATCTGCCTGACCTGGGAGCTGACCTACGCGTGCAACCTGTCCTGCGTGCACTGCCTGTCGTCGTCGGGCAAGCGTGATCCGCGCGAGCTGACCACTCGTCAGTGCATGGACATCATCGACGAACTCGAGCGTATGCAGGTGTTCTACGTCAACATCGGTGGCGGCGAGCCCACGGTGCGGTCGGACTTCTGGGAGCTCGTGGACTATGCGACGGCCCACCACGTCGGGGTGAAGTTCTCCACCAACGGCGTGCGCATCACGCCCGAGGTCGCGGCGAAGCTGGCGGCCAGCGACTACGTCGACGTGCAGATCTCGCTGGACGGCGCCACCGCCGAGGTCAACGACGCGGTGCGCGGTCGGGGTTCGTTCGCGATGGCGACGCGCGCGCTGGAGAACCTGCGGGCCGCGGGCTTCACCGACGCCAAGATCTCGGTGGTGGTCACCCGCCACAACGTCGACCAGCTGGACGACTTCAAGGCGCTGGCCGACGCCTACGGCGCCACGCTGCGCATCACCCGGCTGCGTCCCTCGGGCCGCGGCGCCGACGTGTGGGACGAACTGCACCCCACTGCCGCCCAGCAGGTTCAGCTCTACGACTGGCTGGTGGCCCACGGCGAGCGAGTGCTCACCGGCGATTCGTTCTTCCATCTGTCCGGGCTGGGCGAGCCCGGTGCGCTGGCCGGATTGAACCTGTGCGGCGCCGGGCGGGTCGTCTGCCTGATCGATCCCGTCGGTGACGTCTACGCCTGCCCGTTCGCCATCCACGACACTTTTCTCGCTGGAAACATCCTCACCAACAACGGTTTCCAGAACGTTTGGCAGAACTCCGAACTGTTCCGCGAATTGCGCGAGCCGCAATCGGCCGGCGCGTGCGGCAGCTGCGGGCACTACGACGCCTGCCGCGGCGGTTGCATGGCCGCGAAATTCTTCACCGGCCTGCCGCTGGACGGCCCCGACCCGGAATGCGTCCAGGGTTACGGCGAACCGGCGTTGGCGCTCGACCGTGACAAGCCCAAGTCCAGCGTCGACCATTCCCGCAGCGGTGGCCGCAACAAACCCCAGGGCCCGATTCCGCTCACTCTGCTGAGCGCCCCTCCGAAGAAATTCTGTAACGAAAGTCCGGTTTAGCTCACATGGCACGCGATACCTGGTTCGAGACCGTCGCCATCGCCCAGCAGCGGGCGAAGAAACGGCTTCCCAAATCCGCCTACTCGTCCCTGATCTCGGCTTCCGAGAAGGGCGTCACGGTCTCCGACAATGTCGAGTCGTTCGCCGAGCTCGGCTTCGCGCCGCACGTCATCGGCGCGACCGAGAAGCGTGAGATGGCGACGACCGTTATGGGACAGGACATTTCCCTGCCGGTCGTGATCTCCCCGACGGGTGTGCAGGCGGTCGACCCCGAGGGCGAGGTGGCCGTTGCGCGGGCGGCCGCCGCGCGGGGCACTGCGATGGGCCTGTCGTCGTTCGCGAGCAAGCCCATGGAGGAGGTCACCGCCGTCAACGACAAGGTCTTCTTCCAGATCTACTGGCTGGGCGGCCGCGACGAGATCCTGGCCCGGATGGAGCGCGCCAGGGCCGCCGGGGCCAAGGGCCTGATCCTGACCACCGACTGGAGTTTCTCGCACGGTCGCGACTGGGGCAGTCCGAAGATCCCGGAGCAGATGGACCTCAAGACCATGATCCGGATGTCTCCGGAGGTGATCACCAAGCCGCGGTGGTTCTGGAGTTTCGCCAAGCACATGCGGCCGCCGGACCTGCGGGTGCCCAACCAGGCGCGCCGAGGCGAGCCCGGCCCGACGTTCTTCGAGGCCTACGGCCAGTGGATGGGGACACCGCCCCCGACCTGGGAGGATGTCGCCTGGCTGCGTGAGCAGTGGGGCGGCCCGTTCCTGCTCAAGGGCATGGTCCGCGTCGACGACGCCAAACGCGCTGTCGACGCCGGGGTTTCGGCGCTCACGGTGTCCAACCACGGCGGCAACAACCTCGACGGCACGCCGGCCGCCATCCGGTGCCTGCCCGCCATCGCCGACGCCGTCGGCGACCAGGTGGAAGTTTTGCTGGACGGCGGGATTCGGCGGGGCAGCGATGTGGTCAAGGCCGTTGCTCTGGGGGCCCGCGCGGTGATGATCGGACGCGCTTATCTGTGGGGGCTGGCCGCCAACGGGCAGGCCGGAGTGGAGAACGTTCTCGACATTCTGCGCGGGGGGATCGACTCGGCGCTGATGGGTCTGGGCAAATCCTCCATCCACGAATTGACGCGTGAGGATCTCCTGATTCCCGACGGTTTCACCCGCACGCTGGGGGCTTGACGGGCCACCCTCGCGGCGGTCGGATCCGGCCCGCAGCGGGGCCGGGGGCGGTGGTGCTGGCGGGGCGCGGGGGGCTGGCGTGAACCGCCCGGCCCCCACCGCAGGACCTGCGGTGAAATCCGATGCCACGCATGCGTCAACATTTGGCGCACGCCAGGTGAATTCGGCCTACCATCGTCGCGTGTCCTTCCCCTGCGAGCTCGGGAACTCAACGTCGAGGCAACTGCAGAACCTCTCGCCTGCACTCCTGGTCCCGGTCGGTTCGACCGAGCAGCACGGCCCTCACCTGCCGTTGGACACCGACACCCGGATCGCGGCCGCGGTGGCAGACGCCCTGGCCGGGCGGCTGCGGACCGATCACGATCGAATCTGGCTACTGGCCCCCGCCATCGGTTACGGCGCCAGCGGTGAGCACGAGGGATTCGCGGGCACGGTCTCGATTGGCACACCGGTACTGGCGAAACTGCTTGTGGAATTCGCACGTTCGGCCTGTAACTGGGCGTCACGGGTGGTTTTCGTCAACGGCCACGGTGGAAACGTTGCCGCCCTGCGCGAAGCGGTGGCGCAGCTGCGATACGAGGGCCGCGACGCGGGATGGTGCTCCTGCAGCGCCCGCAACGCCGACGCCCATGCCGGCCATACCGAAACATCTGTATTGCTCCACATCTCGCCGGACGTCGTCAGGCAGGATGAGCGAGTTCCGGGCAATCGGGCTCCGCTGTCGGAATTGATGCCGCAGCTGGTCCACGGGGGAGTCGCCTCCGTCAGTTCGCTGGGGATTCTCGGGGATCCCACCACGGCGACGGCGGAGGACGGGGGAAGGATCTTTGCTGAAATGGTCGATGTGTGCTCGGCGCGAATTTCGCGGTGGTTGCCGGACCGCGAGGGAATGCTGACGTGACGGGTCCGCGGCTGCCCGACGGCTTCGCCGTTCAGGTGGATCGGCGCGTGCGTGTGCTCGGCGAGGGAGCGGCGCTGCTCGGCGGATCCCCGACCCGGCTGCTGCGGCTGGCTCCCGCAGCGCAGACGATGCTCAACGGCGGTCGGCTCGAGGTGCACGACGCCGTCAGCGCACGGCTGGCGCGCACCCTGCTCGACGCCACCGTCGCCCATCCCCGGCCGCTGAGCGGGCCGTCGCACCGCGACGTCACCGTCGTTGTGCCGGTCCGGGACAATCCGGCCGGACTTGCCCGGCTCGTGGCGTCGCTGCGGGGCCTGCGGGTGGTGATCGTCGACGACGGATCGGCCGTCCCCGTGCTGGAAGCCGACTTCGCCGACGTGCACTGCGACGTCCGGATCCTTCGGCATTGCCGCAGCAAGGGGCCCGCCGCCGCGCGCAACGCGGGCCTGGCGGTCTGCGACACCGACTTGGTGGCTTTTCTCGACTCCGACGTGGTGCCCCGGCGGGGCTGGCTCGAGGCGTTGCTCGGGCATTTCTGCGATCCGGCCGTCGCGTTGGCGGCTCCGCGGATCGTGGCGCTGAGCCCGTCCGACAGCGTGGTCGCCCGCTACGAGGCCGTGCGGTCCTCGCTCGATCTCGGGCTGCGCGAGGCGCCGGTGGTGCCGTACGGCACGGTGTCGTATGTGCCGAGCGCCGCGATCATCTGCCGGCGCTCGACCCTGCGCGAGGTCGGCGGCTTCGACGAGACGCTGACCTCCGGCGAGGACGTCGACCTGTGCTGGCGCCTCAACGAGGCCGGCGCCCGGCTGCGCTACGAGCCCATCGCGATGGTCGCGCACGACCACCGCACCGAACTGCGAAAGTGGTTCGTCCGCAAGTCCTTCTACGGCGGTTCGGCGGCGCCGCTGTCGATCCGCCATCCGGGCAAGACCGCGCCGCTGGTGATCTCGGGCTGGACGCTGGTGGTCTGGATGCTGGTGGCCCTCGGCTCGGGCTTCGGCTACCTGGCGTCGGTGACGGTGGCGATGCTCACGGGCCGCCGGATCGCCAAGTCGCTGTCGAGCGTGCAGACCGAACCGCTGGAGGTGGCCGTCGTCGCGGCGCACGGTCTGTGGTCGGCGGCGCTGCAACTGTCCTCGGCGATCTGCCGGCACTACTGGCCCGTCGCACTGCTCGCCGCGGTGCTGTCGCGACGCTGCCGGCAGGTCGTGGTCGTCGCGGCGGTGCTCGACGGGGTGTTCGACTGGCTCACGCGCAACGGGCATGCCGACGACGACGCCAAGCGGGTCGGGTTGCTCACCTACATCCTGCTCAAGCGGCTCGACGACATCGCCTACGGACTCGGCCTGTGGACGGGCGTGGTGCGGGAGCGGCACGCCGGTGCGCTCAAGCCGCAGATCCGAACCTGACCCGTCACGTTGAGTGACGTCCTGATCGTCGGTGCCGGCAGCGCGGGATCGGTACTGGCTGAACGGCTTTCCGCCGACGAGCGGTGCCGGGTGACGGTCGTCGAAGCGGGACCCGGCTTCACCGATCCGCGGGTGGGCACCCAGATCACCGACGGGCTCCGGTTGCCGATCGGCGTGGCGAGCTCGGTGGTGCGCCGCTACTCGGCCACGCTGACCGACGATCCCGAGCGCCGCCTCGAGATCATGCGCGGTGCGGTGGTGGGCGGATCGGGCGCCGTCAACGGCGGGTACTTCTGCCGGGCCCTGCCGGCCGACATCGCCGGGTGGGAGCTCGACGGATGGAGCTGGGCGGATGTGCTGCCGCACTTCACGGCGATCGAGCACGACCTGGATTTCGACACGCCCGTGCACGGCTCCGACGGCCCGATCCTCGTGCGGCGTGTCGCCCGATTCGACGGTTACACAGGGCCGTTCGTCGAGGCCGCGCGTGCGCGGGGATTCGCCTGGATCGACGACCTCAACGGGTCGACGCCGGAGCGCCCCGTCGGCGCGGGGGTGGCGGCCGTGCCGCTGAACATCGATCGCGGCACCCGCGTCGGGCCGGGCGGCGCATTCCTGCAACCCGCTCTCGCGCGGCCGAACCTGACGCTGCTGACCGACACGCGGGTCGGGAGGATCCGGCTGGCGGACGGCCGGGCCGTCGGCGTCGACTGTGTGGGACCGGACGGCCCGGCCACGCTGACCGCCGACCGCATCGTGCTGTGCGCGGGAGCCATCGCCTCGGCGCAGCTGCTGATGCTGTCCGGGGTGGGGCCGCACGCGGTGCTGCGGGGCGTCGGTGTGGCCGTCGAGGTCGACCTCCCCGTCGGTGCCGGTACGGTCGACCATCCCGAGTGGGTGCTTCCCGTGAGCTGGCCGGCGACCTACGGCGTCCCGCCGCTGGAGGCGGTGCTCGTCACCTCCGATGGCCTCGAGATCCGGCCGTACACAGCCGGTTTCGGCGCAATGACCAGCGGGCGGCGGGACGACCCGACCGATCGGCCGCACCTCGGGGTGACGCTGATGCGGCCCCGCTCCCGCGGGCGCGTGGCGCTCGCCTCAGCCGACCCGGGCGCCGATCCGGTGATCGAACACCACTACGACACCGAGCCCGCCGATCTCGAGCTGCTCCGCGAAGGCGCCGAGCTGGCACGTGAATTGGTCGGTGACACAGTGCAATCCGAGCCCGTGTGGTCGACGTCGCAACACCTGTGCGGGACGGCGCGAATGGGCGCCGACGGCGATCATTCGGCGGTGGTCGACCCGCGCTGCCGGGTGCGGGGGGTCGAAAGACTCTGGGTGGTGGACGGATCCATCCTGCCCGCCATTCCGAGCCGCGGGCCGCACGCGACGATCGTCATGGCCGCCCACCGCTGCGCGGAATTCGTCGCCGGTACTGACTAATCGCGCTAATCGCGTCCGGAGCGCAGGCGCAGCACGACGCTCCACTGCCGGCCGTCGCGCCCCGGCGACCAGACCGCGACGAACACGGCCCCGACGACGAGCAGTACCGACAATGCGAGCAGAGCCTGATCGGCGGCGTGCAGGAACGCGGTCTGGGCCTGATCGGCCAGCGCGTTGCCCCGGGGGCCGAGGCGTTCGGCGATCGACAGTGCGGAGGCCAAAGAGTCGGTGGCGCTGTGGCGAACCTGTTCCGGGAATCCTTGCAGCATCGGGCGCAGCGAGCTCTGGTATGCGGCGGCCAGGATCGAGCCCGCCACGGCGATACCGACGGCGGCCCCGATCTCCCGTGTCGCATCGTTGACGGCGGACGCGACGCCCTGCTTCTCGTCGGGCGCCGCATTCATGATCGCCGAGGTCGTTGGCGCCGTGGCCAATCCGATGCCCGAGGCGGCGAGAAGCAGCGGCCACATCACGTCGATGAATGTCGCGTCCGCATCGAGGAAACGCATGGAGAACAGTCCGGCTGCCAACAGGAGCAGGCCGCCGCAGACCGCGAACCGCAGTCCCACCTTCGGCAGGTACAGGTGCATGGTGCCGCCCAGCACCAGCACCGGGAACGCCAGCGGCGACAGCGCGAACGCGGTCTGCAGCGCGCTGTATCCCATCACCAGCTGCATGAACTGCATCTCGACGAAGAAGAAGCCGAAGTTGGCGATGAACAGAAAGGTGATGCCCGCGGCTCCGGTGGCGAAATCGGGTCGCGTGAACAGCCGCACGTCGAGCAGGGGGTGTTCTCGGCGCAGCTGCACCAGCGCGAAGGCTGCTGCGAGAGCCACGCCGGCCGAGAGGCACACCAGTACGAGGACATCGGTCCATCCCCGTTCCGGGGCCTCGACGACACCGAGGACGAATACGGCGATCCCCGTGCCGATCAGGCCCGCGCCCAGCCAGTCGATCGGGGTGGCGGTGTCGTCGCGCGACGAGCCGATGGTGCAGGTCAGGGCGAACATCAGCAGCGCCGCGGCCGCGAAGGCGTAGAAGATCGACTGCCACGAGAAGTAGTGCAGCAGAGCGCCGGTGCCGAGGAAGCCGAACACCGCGCCGGAGCCCGCGACGCCGGCCCAGATGCCGACCGCCTTGTTGCGTTCGGATTTCGGGAACGCCGCGGTCAGCAGCGACAGTGTCGCCGGCATGATGAACGCGGCTCCGATGCCTGCGGCCGCCCGCGCGAGGATGATCTGCATCGGGCTGTCCAGCAGGATGGGCGCGATCGAGGCCAGGCAGAACACGGCCAGCCCGACCAGCAGGGCACCGCGGCGGCCGTAACGGTCGCCGAGTGCCCCGGCGGGCAGCAGCAGGCAGGCCAGCGCCAGCGTGTAGCCGTCGACGATCCAGGTCAGCTGGGACTGCGTGGCAGACGTCTGCACGGCGATGTCGGGCAGCGCGGCGTTGAGGGCGACCATCGACGCGATGACCAGCAAGACGTCGACGCTGGCGATCACCAGCAGCCACAGGCGTCTCCGTGGGGAGAGGGCGGCGATTTCGGCGTCGATATCCTGGGAGGATCCGGCGAGGGTGTCGACCATGTCGTCTCTCTCTCGGAAGCAGATATTTTCGAGACCGACAGTCTCAAAACTATCCCGCGAGACTATCAGTCTCGTTACAAGACCAACAGGCTTGTGCCCGCTCTGGAGGTGATGGAAACCATGACCGCCGCAAGTGGTGACCCGCGGCCGGCGCGCTCCCGGGCCCGCCTGCTCGAGGCCGCGACGACGCTGCTGCGTACGGGGGGTCCGGGCGCGGTGACGATCGATGCGGTCACACGCAAGGCCAACGTGGCGCGGGCCACCCTCTACCGCCACTTTCCCAGCGCGAATGATCTTGTGGCAGCCGCGTTCACGAGCCTGATCCCGCCTCCGCCGATGCCGCCGGAGTCCGGCAGTTTGCGGGACCGGCTGATCGCGGTCGTCGCCGAGTGGGCGGAGTCGATCGCCGAGGCGCCCACGACACTGACGGCCATGGCCTGGCTGTCTCTCGGTCCCGACATGACCGAGCTGCCCGGTTCCGCCCCAGCCGCAACCCACCGGGCCGGACCGCAGGTGCACTCGCTGCGGGAACGGATCGCCGAGCAGTACTCGGCGCCGTTCGACAGCATCTTCGACAGCCCGCAGGCCGCCGCCGAACTGGGGCCGGTGGACCGCACCACCGCGTTCGCGCTGCTGATCGGTCCACTGGCCTTCGGCCGGATCAGCACGCTGGCCGAGTTCGACTACCAGGCCGTGGCGGTCGCCGCCGTCGACGGCTTCCTGGCGGTCAGCGCACGGAACAGCGAATCGGCAGGTGCTTGAGCCCGCCGACGAACGTCGTCGCCGCGAGTTCGGGTTCGCCGGCCAGCTCGATCGACTCGAGCCGGGGCAGCAGCTCGGTGAAGATGCTGTTCATCTCCATGCGGGCCAGCGCGGCGCCGAGGCAGAAGTGCACGCCGTAGCCGAACGACAGGTGCTTGTTGGGGTCGCGCCCGACGTCGAAGCGGAACGGGTCGTCGAAGACGTCCTCGTCGCGGTTGCCCGACACGTAGGCCAGGTACACGGACTCGCCCTTGGCGATCGGGACGCCGCGCACCGTGGTGTCCTCCGCCGCGGTGCGCATGAACTCCTTGACCGGGGTCGTCCACCGGATCATCTCTTCGACCGCAGTCGGCATCAGTCCCGGATCGGCCTGCAGTCGCGCGAGTTCCCCGGGGTTCTCGATGAGGGCGTGCAGTCCGCCGGAGATGGCGTCCTTGGTGGTGTCGTGGCCGGCGCTGGCGACGATGACGTAGTAGGACAGCGTGTCCACGTCCGACATGAGTTCCCCGTCGACGAGGCCGTTGGCGATCGCCGATGCGAGATCGTCGGTCGGGTTCGCGCGCCGTGACGCCGTCAGCGCCCCGAAGTAGTTGAAGAAGTCGGTCAGCACCGCCATCTGCTCCTCAGGAGTGGTGCCGCGCTTGTATTCGTCGTCGTCGCCGCCGAACATCTCCTGGGTCAGCATGTGCATCCGGCTGAAGTCCTCTTCGGGCAGGCCCAGCAGCGACAGGATCACGTACAGCGGAAAGTTGACCGCGATCTCGGTGACGAAGTCGCACTCACCGCCGATGTCACGCATCTTGTCGACATAGCGCTTGGCGAGCTCGTCGACGCGGATCTTCAAGTCGCGCATCGCTTTCGGGCGGAACCAGTCGGCGCCGATGGCCCGCACCTTGCGATGGTGCGGATCGTCCATGTGGATCAGGGTGCGCAGCCCGAACCCCGCCTCGAGTTGCGCCCTGGCCAGGTCGTCGGCCTCCGCTGTGACCAGCACCGGGCGGGGCTCGGACAGCCACAGGTCGTTCGCCCGTTCGATGTCCATGATGTCGGCGTGCTTGGTGATCGCCCAGAACGGCCGGTACGGCGCCTGGTCCACCCAGGCGACGGGTTCGTGGGCCCGCAGGTCGGCGAGCGAGGCGTGCAGCCGCTCGTCGTCGGCGTACGCCGTCGGGTCGGCCAGGACTTTCGTGGCGCTGTTGACGTCGCCGCCCATGGGACTCCTCACTGTGTCTTGACTGGTGTCAAGACAGTGTATGTGAGGCTGGTCACGCGCCGATCAGCGCAGCGAGTACCGGATCGGTAGGTGCTTGAGGCCGCCCACGAACGTGGTGGCCACCCACGCCGGCGTCCCGGCCAGCTCGATCGAGTCCAGGCGCGGCACCAGCTCGGTGAAGAAGCTGTTGGTCTCCATGCGCGCCAGCGCGGCGCCGAGACAGAAGTGCACTCCGTAGCCGAACGACAGGTGCTTGTTGGGGTCACGGCCGACGTCGAAGCGGTCGGGGTCGTCGAAGATGTCCTCGTCGCGGTTGGCCGAGACGTAGGACAGCAGAACCGACTCGCCCTCCTTGATCGGCACTCCGCGCACTTCGGTGTCGGCGGTGGCCGTGCGCATGAACTCCTTGACCGGGGTGGTCCAGCGGATCATCTCCTCGACCGCGGTGCCCATCAGTTCCGGGTGCGCCTTGAGCCGGGCGAGCTGGTCGGGATTCTCGATCAGCGCCAGCAGCCCGCCGGAGATCGCGGCGCTGGTGGTGTCGTGGCCCGCGCTGGCGACGATCACGTAGTACGACAGGCAGTCGATGTCGTTGAGGTACTCGCCGTCGATCCTGGCGTTCGCGATGGCCGAGGCGAGGTCCTCGGTGGGGTGCGCCCGGCGTTCGGCGGTCAGCGCGGTGAAGTAGCGGAAGAAGTCGGTGATGACCTCGTGCAGTTCCTCGGGGCTCTTGCCGCGGGTGAACTCGTCGTCGTCGCCGCCGAACATCTCCTGGGTCAGCTTGAGCATGCGGCCGAAGTCCGACTCGGGCAGCCCGAGCAGCGACAGGATGACGTAGAGCGGGAAGTTGACCGCCACCTCTTGGACGAAGTCGCATTCGGGGCCGTTCTCGACCATCTTGTCGACGTAGATCTTGGCCAGCTCGTCGACGCGGGTCTTCAGGGCGCGCATCGCCTTTGGGCGGAACCAGTCGGCGCCGACCTTGCGGACGTCGCGGTGCAGGGGGTCGTCCATGTGGATGAGCGTCCGGATGCCGCCGCCCGCGTCGAGGTTGGCCTGGGACAGGTCGTCGGTGGCCGCAGTGGCCAGCAGCGGCCGGGGGGCGTTGATCCACAGCTCGTTGTCGCGCTCGATCGCCATGATGTTGGCGTGCCTGGTGACCGCCCAGAACGGCCGGTAGCCGGGCACGTCGACCCAGGACACCGGGGCGTGGGCGCGCAGATGCGCCAGCGCGGCGTGCAGGCGCGCCTCGTCGGCGTAAGCCCCCGGGTCGGCCAGCACATTGGCTGCCTCGTCGATCACTGGTGTGCTCATGGCCCTGCCTTCGATGCGGTGGAACTTGACGGGTGTCAAGACAATGTAGGTGATCTCGCTCACTCGCGGATAGTCGGGTGCGGGTCGGTGCCCGGCGTGTCGCCAGTAGGCTCTGGCAGTGCCGATCCGACGGTGTGCCCGGACGTGGAGCGTGCTGGCCACGCTGCTGATCGCGCTGGGGTGCGGACACGGTGCCGGCGGGGACCGGGCGGCTCCGGCGGCGAAGCCGGCCGACCCGGCGGTGGCGCCGACGGCGGCGGGCACGCTGCGCGGTGTGGTCGCCGACGACCACCGCCTCTTCGCCGGGATCCCGTACGCCGCGCCGCCCGTGGGGCCGCTGCGCTGGCACGCTCCGGAACCGGTCGCGCCGTGGCCGGGGGTGCGCGACGCCACCCGGTACGGACCGCGCTGCATGCAGGAACTCGGCGGCGACCTCGAACTCGGCCGGCAGACCGACGAGGACTGCCTGAATCTCAACGTCTGGACCCCGCGGTCGGCGTCGGACCGAAAACTGCCCGTCATGGTCTGGATCCACGGCGGGGCGTTCGTCAACGGCAGCGGCCGCATCTACGACGCGCGGCGGATGGTCGCCCGCGGCGACATCGTCGTCGTGACCATCAACTACCGGCTGGGCGCACTGGGCTTCCTGGCTCATCCGTCGCTGGGGCCGCCGGGTCAGGTCGGCAACTACGGGCTGGAGGACCAGCAGGCCGCGCTGCGGTGGGTGCACGACAACATCGCGGCGTTCGGCGGTGACCCCGGCAAGGTGACCATCGCGGGGGAGTCCGCGGGCGGCATGTCGGTGTGCGACCACCTCGTCGCGCCCGGCTCCAAGGGTCTCTTCCGGGCGGCGATCATCCAGAGCGGGCCCTGCCAGGCTCAGGCGCGGCTGCCCGTCGCGCAGGCGCGCAGCATCGACTACGCCGCCGGCTTCGGTTGTGCCGACCCCGCCACCGCGGCCCGGTGCCTGCGCGCGCTGCCCGCCGACAAGCTGCGCAAGCCGGTGTGGTTCTACGGCATCGGCGACGACCAGCTGACCGGCCCGGTGACCGGTTCGCAGACGCTGCCGACCGACCCCGTCGCGGTGATCGACGAGGGCCGCGCCGAGCACGTCCCGGTGCTGATCGGCACCACCCGCGACGAGTTCACGCTGTTCGTCGGCATGCAGTACGTGCGCGACGGGAAGCGCTACACGCCCGCCGACTACCCGCGGCTGCTGTCGGCGACGTTCGGCGAGCACGCGCCCGCGGTGGCCCGGCACTACCCGCTGTCGAACTTCCCGAGCGTGCCAGTGGCGATCTCGACGGCGGTCACCGACGGGGTCTTCGCCTGTATCGGCGACCGGTTGGCGCACTCCCTGGCCCGCGACGACGGCGGCGCCGTCTACTCCTATGAGTTCAACGACCGTAACGCCCCGGCGCCCGAGCCGCTGCGGACCCTGCCGTTCCCCGTCGGAGCGAGCCATTCGCTGGAGTTGCGCTACCTGTTCGACACCGGCGGGGCGCCTGCGCTCGATCCCGCCCAGTTGCGGTTGTCCGAGCAGATGATCGACTATTGGACGGCATTCGTGCGGACCGGAGATCCCGCGGCGAGCGGTCAGCCGGAATGGAAGGACCTCGCGGCGGGCAACGCGGTGATGTCGTTGCAGCCCGACGGCAGCCGGATGGTCGGCGACTTCGCGCAGGAGCACCAGTGCGGGTTCTGGGCCGGTCTGCGGTAGCGGTCAGGCCCTCGACCAGGGATTTGGAGCACGCCCGGATCTAGGGCATACTGTTCGGGTTGCCTTGAGCCGGGTTGGTGCCGTCACGGACTGCCGGGCACGGGCATGACCGGCGCCCCTCGCGGGCGCATCCGGTCCCCACCTCGATCGCGACGATTTCCGCCGCGGGCGAGCGTGCGTACGGGCGACACACCCGACCGCGGGGGCCGGTGAACCAGAGACAGGTAAACAGCGGCGGCACAGCCAGGCCCGAGTGATTCGGGCCCGTTAGTAGTGAGGTAGGAGAAGCGTGGCGGGACAGAAGATCCGCATCAGGCTCAAGGCCTACGACCACGAGGCGATCGACGCCTCAGCGCGCAAGATCGTCGAGACGGTCACCCGGACGGGCGCCAGTGTGGTCGGCCCTGTGCCGCTGCCGACCGAGAAGAACGTGTATTGCGTCATCCGGTCCCCGCACAAGTACAAGGACTCGCGGGAGCACTTCGAGATGCGTACGCACAAGCGGCTGATCGACATCCTCGACCCGACGCCGAAGACCGTTGACGCCCTGATGCGCATCGATCTGCCGGCCAGCGTCGACGTCAACATCCAGTAAAGGAATTCCTTCAGAAATGGCTAACAGTGCTAGTTCTGCCGCTCCGCGGCGCGGCATTCTGGGCACCAAGCTGGGCATGACGCAGGTGTTCGACGAGAACAACAAGGTCGTGCCGGTGACGGTCGTCAAGGCCGGCCCGAACGTCGTGACGCGCATCCGCACCCCCGAGCGCGACGGCTACAGCGCCGTGCAGCTCGCGTACGGCGAGATCAGCCCCCGCAAGGTGAACAAGCCCCTGGCGGGCCAGTACGCCGCCGCCGGTGTCAACCCGCGCCGCCACCTGGCCGAGCTGCGGCTCGACGACGAGGCCGCCGCCGCGGAGTACGAGGTCGGCCAGGAGCTGACCGCCGAGATCTTCGCCGACGGCGCCTTCGTCGACGTGACCGGCACCAGCAAGGGCAAGGGCTTCGCGGGCACCATGAAGCGCCACGGGTTCCGCGGCCAGGGCGCCAGCCACGGTGCGCAGGCCGTGCACCGCCGGCCGGGCTCGATCGGTGGCTGCGCCACCCCGGGCCGCGTGTTCAAGGGCACGCGCATGTCGGGCCGGATGGGCAACGACCGCGTCACCACGCAGAACCTCAAGGTGCACAAGGTCGACGCCGAGAACGGCGTGCTGTTGATCAAGGGCGCCATCCCCGGACGCAACGGTGGTCTGGTGGTTGTCCGCAGCGCAATCAAGCGAGGCGAGAAGGCATGACTCTGAATCTTGATGTCCAGACACCGGGCGGCAAGAAGGACGGCTCGATAGAGCTGCCCGCCGAGCTGTTCGACGTCGAGCCCAACATCGCGCTGATGCACCAGGTGGTGACCGCCCAGTTGGCGGCCAAGCGCCAGGGCACGCACGCGACCAAGACGCGCGGCGAGGTCTCCGGCGGTGGCAAGAAGCCGTACCGCCAGAAGGGCACCGGCCGCGCCCGTCAGGGTTCGACCCGCGCACCGCAGTTCACCGGCGGTGGCGTCGTGCACGGCCCCCAGCCGCGTGACTACAGCCAGCGCACCCCGAAGAAGATGATCGCCGCCGCCCTGCGCGGCGCGCTGTCGGACCGGGCCCGCAACGACCGCATCCACGCGGTCACCGAGCTCGTCGAGGGTCAGACCCCGTCGACCAAGAGCGCCAAGGCGTTCCTGGGCACGCTTCTGGCCGATCGCACGGCCGGAAACAACAAGGTGCTGGTGGTCATCGGCCGCGCCGACGAGACCAGCATGCTGTCGGTGCGCAATCTGCCTGGCGTGCACGTGATCTCGCCGGACCAGCTCAACACCTACGACGTGCTCAAGGCCGACGACGTGGTGTTCAGCGTCGAGGCGCTCAACGCGTACATCGAGAGCGCGAGCAAGAAGAGTGGCGATGAGCCGCTTGCGCGAAGAGAAGAAACCGAGGTGTCGGCCTGATGGCTACCGTGACCGATCCCCGCGACATCATCTTGTCCCCGGTGATCTCGGAGAAGTCCTACGGGCTCATCGAGGACAACGTCTACACGTTCATCGTGCACCCGGACTCGAACAAGACGCAGATCAAGATCGCCATCGAGAAGATCTTCAACGTCAAGGTCGATTCGGTGAACACGGCCAACCGCCAGGGCAAGCGCAAGCGCACCCGCACCGGTTACGGCCAGCGCAAGTCCACCAAGCGCGCCATCGTCACGCTGGCCGCCGGCAGCAAGCCCATCGACCTCTTCGGAGCACCGGCGTAACCCGCCGGGAGTGAAGGACTGCAGAGAATCATGGCAATTCGCAAGTACAAGCCCACGACCCCGGGCCGCCGCGGGTCCAGCGTCTCCGACTTCGCCGAGATCACTCGCGATCATCCGGAGAAGTCGCTGGTTCGCCCGCTGCACGGCAAGGGCGGTCGCAATGCGCACGGCCGGATCACCACCCGCCACAAGGGCGGTGGCCACAAGCGCGCCTACCGCGTGATCGACTTCCGTCGCCACGACAAGGACGGCGTCGACGCCAAGGTCGCGCACATCGAGTACGACCCCAACCGCACCGCGAACATCGCGCTGCTGCACTACGTGGACGGCGAGAAGCGCTACATCATCGCGCCGCAGGGGCTCAAGCAGGGTGCGGTCGTGGAGTCGGGCGCCAACGCCGACATCAAGCCGGGAAACAACCTGCCGCTGCGCAACATCCCCGCCGGCACCGTGATCCACGCCGTGGAGCTGCGTCCCGGCGGCGGGGCCAAGCTCGCCCGCTCCGCCGGTGTGAGCATCCAGCTGCTCGGCAAGGAGGGCACCTACGCCTCGCTGCGTATGCCCAGCGGTGAGATCCGCCGCGTCGACGTCCGCTGCCGCGCCACCGTCGGTGAGGTCGGCAACGCCGAGCAGGCCAACATCAACTGGGGCAAGGCCGGCCGCATGCGGTGGAAGGGCAAGCGCCCCACCGTCCGTGGCGTCGTGATGAACCCTGTCGACCACCCGCACGGCGGTGGTGAGGGCAAGACCTCCGGTGGTCGCCACCCGGTCAGCCCGTGGGGCAAGCCCGAGGGCCGCACCCGCAAGCCGAACAAGCCGAGCGACAAGCTCATCGTCCGACGCCGGCGCACCGGCAAGAAGCGCTAGGCCGGAAAGGAAAAGCACCCGATGCCACGCAGCCTGAAGAAGGGCCCGTTCGTCGACGACCATCTGCTGAAGAAGGTCGACACGCAGAACGAGAAGAACACCAAGCAGGTCATCAAGACCTGGTCTCGCCGGTCGACCATCATCCCGGACTTCATCGGACACACCTTCGCCGTCCACGACGGTCGCAAGCACGTGCCGGTGTTCGTCACCGAGGCGATGGTCGGGCACAAGCTGGGCGAGTTCGCACCCACCCGCACCTTCAAGGGTCACATCAAGGATGACCGGAAGAGCAAAAGGCGATGACTACAGCGATTGAGTATCCGTCCGCGTCCGCGAAGGCGCGCTACGTGCGCGTCTCGGCCACCAAGGCCCGCCGCGTCATCGACCTGGTCCGCGGCAAGAGCGTCGAGGAGGCCCTCGACATCCTGCGGTGGGCGCCGCAGTCGGCCAGCGAGCCGGTCGCCAAGGTGATCGCCAGCGCCGCGGCCAACGCGCAGAACAACGAGGGGCTCGACCCGGCCACGCTGGTCGTCGCGACGGTCTACGCCGACGAGGGCCCCACCGCCAAGCGCATCCGGCCGCGCGCGCAGGGCCGCGCCTACCGGATCCGCAAGCGCACCAGCCACATCACCGTGATCGTCGAGAGCCGACCGAGCCGGTCCGACCGCGGGGGCCGGCAGGGCTCCGCGTCGTCCTCGCGCGCGCGTCGCGCCCAGGCCAGTAAAGCCGCCGCGAAGAAGGCGGCACCCGCGAAGAAGGCTGCTGCAGCCGATGTGAAGGAGGGCTCGGAGTAGTGGGCCAGAAAATCAACCCGCACGGCTTCCGGCTCGGCATCACCACCGACTGGAAGTCGCGGTGGTACGCCGACAAGCAGTACGCCGACTACATCAAGGAAGATGTGGCCATCCGCAAGCTGCTGGCCACCGGCCTGGAGCGGGCCGGCATCGCCGACGTGGAGATCGAGCGCACGCGTGACCGCGTTCGCGTGGACATCCACACCGCCCGTCCCGGCATCGTGATCGGCCGCCGCGGCACCGAGGCCGACCGTATCCGCGCCGACCTGGAGAAGCTGACCAAGAAGCAGGTCCAGCTCAACATCCTCGAGGTGAAGAACCCCGAGAGCCAGGCACAGCTGGTGGCCCAGGGCGTGGCCGAGCAGCTCAGCAACCGTGTGGCGTTCCGCCGCGCGATGCGCAAGGCGATCCAGTCGGCGATGCGCCAGCCCAACGTCAAGGGCATCCGGGTGCAGTGCTCGGGGCGCCTCGGCGGCGCCGAGATGAGCCGCTCGGAGTTCTACCGCGAGGGTCGCGTTCCGCTGCACACGCTGCGTGCGGACATCGACTACGGCCTCTACGAGGCGAAGACCACCTTCGGCCGCATCGGTGTGAAGGTGTGGATCTACAAGGGCGACATCGTCGGTGGCAAGCGTGAGCTGGCCGCCGCCGCACCCGCGTCGGACCGGCCGCGTCGCGAGCGTCCGTCGGGCACCCGGCCGCGCCGCAGCGGGGCATCGGGCACCACGGCGACGAGTACCGACGCCGGTCGCGCCGCCAGCGAGAGCCCAGCAGAAGCGCCCGCGATCGCCGAGGCGACCCAGGGCACCGAGGCCGCAGCGGGCACTTCGGCTGAGACGACAGAGAATTCCGGGAGCTAGTCATGTTGATTCCCCGCAAGGTCAAGCACCGCAAGCAGCACCACCCGCGGCAGCGCGGCGTCGCCAGCGGCGGCACGTCGGTCAGCTTCGGTGACTACGGCATCCAGGCCCTGGAGCACGCCTACATCACCAACCGGCAGATCGAGTCCGCTCGTATCGCCATCAACCGGCACATCAAGCGTGGCGGCAAGGTGTGGATCAACATCTTCCCGGACCGCCCGCTGACCAAGAAGCCCGCCGAGACCCGCATGGGTTCGGGTAAGGGTTCGCCGGAATGGTGGGTCGCCAACGTCAAGCCCGGACGCGTGCTGTTCGAGCTGAGTTACCCCAATGAGGAGATCGCCCGCGCCGCCCTGACGCGTGCGATCCACAAGCTGCCGATCAAGGCACGCATCGTCACCAGAGAGGAGCAGTTCTGATGGCAGTCGGAACAACGCCAGGCGAACTGCGCGAGCTCACCGACGAGGAACTGACCGACAAGCTGCGCGAGTCGAAGGAAGAGCTGTTCAACCTGCGCTTCCAGATGGCCACCGGGCAGCTTGCCAACAACCGCCGGCTCCGTGTGGTCCGGCAGGAGATCGCGCGCGTGTACACCGTGCTGCGCGAACGTGAGTTGGGTCTGGCCGCCGGACCCGGAGGTGAGGATTCGTAATGGCAGACACCCAGGCCGGCCAGAAGGGCCAGAAGCACACCCCGCGCACCGAGAAGCCGCGCGGCCGTCGTAAGACGGCGATCGGCTACGTCGTGTCGGACAAGATGCAGAAGACCATCGTGGTCGAGCTCGAGTCCCGCAAGAGCCACCCGTTGTACGGCAAGATCATTCGCACCACGACGAAGGTCAAGGCGCACGACGAGAACTCCGAGGCCGGTGTCGGCGACCGCGTGTCGCTGATGGAGACCCGCCCGTTGTCGGCGACCAAGCGCTGGCGGCTGGTCGAGGTTCTCGAGAAGGCCAAGTAGCCTCAGGCCGCAATTCGGTTTCACGAGCAAGCCCCCGCATGCCTTTTCAGGCGGCGGGGGCTTTCTCGGGTGTACTCTCCGGGCGACTGAGAACCACGTCGACGGGACGGCAGCATGGCAACGGAGTTCAACGGCAAGATCGAGGTCGACATCCGCGATTCCGAGCCGGACTGGGGCCCGTACGCGGCTCCGACCGCGCAGCCGGACGCCCCCAATGTGCTGTATCTGGTGTGGGACGACACCGGGATCGCCACCTGGGACTGCTTCGGCGGGCTCGTGGAGATGCCGGCGATGAGCCGCATCGCCGAACGCGGAGTGCGGCTTTCACAGTTCCACACCACGGCGCTGTGTTCCCCGACGCGGGCGTCGCTGCTCACTGGACGCAACGCCACGACGGTCGGCATGGCGACCATCGAAGAGTTCACCGACGGCTTCCCGAACTGCAACGGGCGCATTCCCTATGACTCGGCGCTGCTGTCGGAGGTACTGGCCGAGAACGGCTACAACACCTACTGCGTCGGCAAGTGGCACCTGACGCCGCTGGAGGAGACGAACCTGGCGGCGACGAAACGGCACTGGCCGTTGTCGCGCGGATTCGAGCGGTTCTACGGGTTCATGGGCGGCGAGACCGACCAGTGGTATCCGGACCTGGTCTACGACAACCACCCCGTGTCGCCGCCGGCGACCCCGCAGGAGGGCTACCACCTGTCGAAGGACCTCGCGGACAAGACGATCGAGTTCATCCGCGACTCCAAGGTGATCGCGCCGGACAAGCCGTGGTTCTCCTATGTCTGCCCCGGCGCCGGCCACGCACCCCACCATGTCTTCAAGGAATGGGCGGACCGGTATGCCGGTGTCTTCGACATGGGCTACGAGCGCTACCGCGAGATCGTGCTGGAGAACCAGAAGCGTCTCGGCATCGTGCCGGCCGACACCGAGCTGTCTCCCATCAACCCGTACTCGGATGTGTTGGGTCCCAACGGCGAAGCGTGGCCCACCCAGGACAGCGTGCGGCCGTGGGAGTCACTGTCCGACGACGAGAAGCGGCTGTTCTGCCGGATGGCCGAGGTGTTCGCCGGGTTCCTGTCCTACACCGATGCCCAGATCGGGCGCGTGCTGGACTATCTGGAGGAGTCCGGCCAGCTCGACAACACGATCATCGTGGTGATCTCCGACAACGGCGCCAGCGGTGAGGGCGGCCCGAACGGGTCGGTCAACGAGGTCAAGTTCTTCAACGGCTACATCGACACCGTCGAAGAGAGCCTGAAACTGTTCGACGATCTCGGCGGCCCGCAGACCTACAACCACTACCCGACCGGGTGGGCGATGGCGTTCAACACGCCGTACAAGTTGTTCAAGCGCTACGCCTCTCACGAGGGCGGGATCGCCGACACCGCGATCATCTCCTGGCCCAACGGAATCGCCGCGCACGGCGAGGTCCGCGACAACTACGTCAACGTCTGCGACATCACGCCCACGGTGTACGACCTGCTGGAGATCACCCCGCCCGCCACCGTCCGGGGGGTTGCGCAGAAGCCGCTCGACGGTGTGAGTTTCAAAGTGGCGCTGGACAATCCGAGCGCGCCGACGGGCAAGGAGACGCAGTTCTACACGATGCTGGGCACCCGGGGCATCTGGCACCGGGGCTGGTTCGCCGGCGCGGTGCACGCCGCCTCCCCGGCGGGATGGTCGCATTTCGACGAGGACCGGTGGGAACTGTTCCACATCGAGGCCGACCGCAGCCAGTGCCACGACGTGGCGGCCGAGAACCCCGAGAAGCTCGAGGAACTCAAGGCGCTCTGGTTCGCCGAGGCCGAGAAGTACAACGGCCTTCCGCTGAGCGACCTGAACATCATCGAGACGATGTCGCGGTGGCGACCGTATCTGGCGGGCGAGCGCGGTTCCTACGTGTACTACCCCGGGACGGCCGACGTCGGCCTCGGCGCGGTGGTCGAGATCCGCGGCCGCTCGTTCGCCGTGCTCGCCGAAGTGGACGTCGATGCCGGCGGTGCGGAGGGCGTCATCGTCAAACACGGTGGCGCACATGGCGGATACGCGATGTACCTGCTGGATGGGCGCCTGCAGTTCTGTTACAACTTCCTCGGCGAGGAGCAGCAGACGCTGTCGTCTCCGCACGCCGTCACCCCCGGCGCCCACACCCTCGGGTTCGCGTTCTCGCTCACCGGGACCGTCGAGGGCAGCCACACCCCGCTCGGTGACGGCGCGCTGTTCATCGACACCGAAGAGGTGGCGAACTTCGCCGGCATGCGCATCCACCCGGGGACGTTCGGGCTGGCGAGCGCCAGCCTGAGTGTGGGACGCAACTCGGGCTCGCCGGTGTCACGCGCGTTCACCGCGCCGTTCCCGTTCTCCGGAGGCAGCATCGCGCAGGTGGTGGTGGACGTCTCCGGGACCCCGTACGTGGACCTCGAGCGCGACTTCGCCCGCGCCTTCGCCAAGGACTGATCGATACGGTTGAGTGCATGCTGACCGACCTTGCCGAGCTCGACGGCGGGACGTTCCGGATGGGCTCGACCCAGTTCTATCCCGAAGAGGCGCCGGTGCACACGGTCACCGTCGCGCCGTTCGCGATCGAACGCCATCCGGTGACCAACGCGCAGTTCGCCGCGTTCGTCGACGCGACCGGGTACCGCACCGTCGCCGAGATCGCCCCCGACCCGGCGCTGTTCCTGGGCGCATCGCCGCAGGACCTGGTGCCCGGCGCGCTGGTCTTCCGTCCCACCCGCGGCCCCGTCGACCTGCGGGACTGGCGGCAGTGGTGGCAGTGGACGCCCGGCGCGAACTGGCGCCATCCGTTCGGTCCGGGCAGCTCGGTGGCCGGCAAGGAAGAGCACCCCGTCGTGCAGGTCTGCTACGCAGACGCCCTGGCCTACGCCCGCTGGGCCGGCCGGCGGCTGCCGACCGAGGCCGAGTGGGAGTTCGCTGCGCGCGGCGGCTCGACGACCGTCTATCCGTGGGGCGACGAGCCGGCCCCGGGCGGGCAGTTGATGGCCAACACCTGGCAGGGCGCCTTCCCGTACCGCAACGACGGTGCGCTGGGCTGGGCCGGGACGTCCCCGGTGGGAGCGTTCCCGCTCAACGCCTACGGCCTGGCCGACATGATCGGCAATGTGTGGGAGTGGACGACGACCCGCTTCGCCGGTCACCACCGGCTCGAGGGACCGACCGAGTCCTGCTGCCCGCCGCAGGGCCCCGATCCGGCCGTCAACCAGGCACTCAAGGGCGGCTCGCACCTGTGCGCGCCGGAGTACTGCCACCGCTATCGGGCCGCGGCGCGCTCACCGCAGTCGCAGGACAGCGCGACCACGCACATCGGGTTCCGATGCGCGCGCAGCGTCGCCTGACCAGCGATTTGGAGCATTCCCCGAGCTCACCTAGTATGTAGGGGTTGCCTAGGGCAGACCTCGGTTATCTCTGGTTCTCGCATGTCGGAGAAAACCCTGCGTGCTCTTAGACAACGAAGACCGCGCACGTCAGGTCGGCATCTGCCGTGCACACAATAACCAGGTCGAGGAGATCGAGTGATTCAGCAGGAATCGCGGCTCAAGGTCGCCGACAACACGGGCGCCAAGGAGATCTTGTGCATCCGCGTGCTCGGCGGCTCGTCGCGGCGCTACGCGGGCATCGGTGATGTCATCGTGGCGACCGTCAAAGACGCCATCCCCGGTGGCAACGTCAAGCGTGGTGACGTCGTGAAGGCCGTCGTGGTTCGCACCGTCAAGGAGCGCCGTCGCGCCGACGGCAGCTACATCAAGTTCGACGAGAACGCCGCCGTCATCATCAAGAACGACAACGACCCGCGCGGCACGCGCATCTTCGGCCCCGTCGGCCGCGAGCTGCGCGAGAAGCGCTTCATGAAGATCGTCTCGCTCGCCCCGGAGGTGTTGTAGATGAAGGTCCGCAAGGGCGACACCGTGCTGGTGATCTCCGGCAAGGACAAGGGCGCCAAGGGCAAGGTCCTGGTGGCCTACCCCGACCGCAACAAGGTCCTCGTCGAGGGCGTCAACCGGATCAAGAAGCACACCCCCGAGTCGCGCACTGAGCGCGGCGCGTCCTCGGGCGGCATCGTCACGCAGGAGGCCCCGATCGCGGTGTCCAACGTGATGCTGCTCGATTCCGACGGCAAGCCGACCCGCGTCGGTTACCGCATCGATGACGAGACCGGCAAGAAGGTCCGTATCGCCAAGACCAACGGCAAGGACGTCTAACCGATGACTACTACCGAAAGCAGCGTGAAGGCCCTTCCCCGCCTGAAGCAGCGCTACCGCGAAGAGATCCGCGACGCCCTGCAGAAGGAATTCGGCTACGCCAACGTGATGCAGATCCCGGGTGTGGTCAAGGTCGTCGTGAACATGGGTGTCGGCGACGCCGCCCGCGACGCCAAGCTGATCAACGGTGCGGTCAACGACCTCGCGCTGATCACCGGCCAGAAGCCCGAGATCCGGCGCGCCCGTAAGTCGATCGCGCAGTTCAAGCTCCGCGAGGGCATGCCGATCGGCGCCCGGGTCACCCTGCGCGGCGACCGGATGTGGGAGTTCCTCGACCGGCTGATCTCGATCTCGCTGCCCCGTATCCGCGACTTCCGCGGCCTGTCGGCCAAGCAGTTCGACGGCACCGGCAACTACACCTTCGGCCTGACCGAGCAGTCGGTGTTCCACGAGATCGACGTGGACAGCATCGACCGCCCCCGCGGCATGGACATCACCGTCGTCACCTCGGCGACGACCGACGATGAGGGACGGGCGCTGCTGCGGGCGCTGGGCTTCCCGTTCAAGGAGAACTGAGCACATGGCAAAGAAGGCTCTGGTCAACAAGGCCAACAAGAAGCCGAAGTTCAAGGTGCGGGGCTACACGCGCTGCAACCGGTGCGGACGCCCGCACTCGGTGTTCCGCAAGTTCGGCCTCTGCCGCATCTGCCTGCGCGAGATGGCGCACGCGGGCGAGCTGCCCGGCGTGCAGAAGTCCAGCTGGTAAGCCAGACAACCACGACAACACAGTTGCGGTAGGCCCCGACCGGGAACCGCCGCGAGAAAGGTGAACCGGCTGTCATGACCATGACGGATCCGATCGCAGACTTCCTCACACGTCTGCGCAACGCCAATTCGGCGTACCACGACGAAGTGACCCTGCCGCACAGCAAGATCAAGGCCAACATCGCCGCGATCCTGAAGTCCGAGGGTTACATCAGCGACTACCGGACCGAGGATGCCCGGGTGGGCAAGTCCCTCGTGGTGCAGCTCAAGTACGGCCCGAGCCGGGAGCGAAGCATCGCCGGCCTGCGCCGGGTGAGCAAGCCCGGTCTGCGGGTGTACGCCAAGTCCACCAACCTGCCCCGGGTTCTCGGCGGCCTGGGTGTGGCCATCATTTCCACGTCGTCCGGCTTGCGGACCGACCGTCAGGCTTCCCGTGAGGGTGTCGGCGGCGAAGTCCTCGCATACGTGTGGTGAGGGGGTTTTAGACAATGTCTCGTATTGGAAAGCAGCCGGTTGTGATTCCCTCCGGCGTCGACGTGACGATCGACGGGCAGAACCTGTCGGTCAAGGGCCCCAAGGGCACACTCACCCTTGACGTGGCCGAGCCGATCACCGTGTCCCGCGACGACGACGGCGCCATCGTGGTCACCCGGCCCAACGACGAGCGGCGCAACCGTTCGTTGCACGGGCTGTCGCGCACGCTGATCGCCAACCTGGTGACCGGCGTGACGCAGGGCTACACCACCAAGATGGAGATCTTCGGCGTGGGTTACCGCGTGGTGGCCAAGGGCTCCGACCTCGAGTTCGCCCTCGGCTACAGCCACCCGGTGTTGATCACCGCTCCGGAGGGCGTCACGTTCGCGGTCGAGACGCCCACCAAGTTCTCGATCTCCGGTATCGACAAGCAGGCGGTCGGCCAGGTCGCGGCGAACATCCGCCGCCTTCGTAAGAGCGATCCCTACAAGGGCAAGGGCATCCGCTACGAAGGCGAGCAGATCCGTCGCAAGGTCGGAAAGACGGGTAAGTAAGAGATGGCTACTGCTACCAAGAACACCGAAGCCAACAAGGTTCACACGCCGGTCGGCAAGAACATCTCCGAGGCGCGGCGTACCTCCCGGCTGCGCCGGCACGCCCGGCTCCGCAAGAAGGTCGCCGGCACCGCCGAGCGTCCGCGCCTGGTGGTCAACCGCTCCTCGCGGCACATCCACGTGCAGCTCGTCGACGATCTGCAGGGCGTCACGCTGGCCGCGGCGTCCTCGATCGAGGCCGATGTGCGTGCCGTCGACGGCGACAAGAAGGCCGCCAGCACCCGCGTCGGTCAGCTGATCGCGGAGCGCGCCAAGGCCGCCGGCATCGAGGAGGTCGTGTTCGACCGCGGTGGGTACACCTACGGCGGACGGATCGCGGCCCTGGCCGACGCCGCACGCGAAGGCGGGCTGAAATTCTGATGATCTTCAACATCTCTGAGAGGACTGCATGATGGCCGAGCAGGCTGGCGCCGGTTCGGCGCAGGACAATCGCGGTGGCCGCGACGATCGCGGCGGCCGGGGTCGCCGGGACGACCGGGGTGGTCGCGGTGGCCGTGACGACCGGGAGAAGAGCAACTACCTCGAGCGCGTGGTGACGATCAACCGCGTCTCCAAGGTGGTCAAGGGTGGTCGCCGGTTCAGCTTCACCGCGCTGGTGATCGTCGGCGACGGCAAGGGCATGGTCGGTGTCGGCTACGGCAAGGCCAAAGAGGTCCCCGCCGCGATCGCCAAGGGCGTCGAAGAAGCCCGCAAGAACTTCTTCCGGGTGCCGCTGATCGGTGGCACGGTGACGCACCCCGTCCAGGGTGAGGCGGCCGCGGGTGTGGTCATGCTGCGCCCCGCCAGCCCCGGTACCGGTGTCATCGCCGGCGGCGCGTGCCGTGCGGTGCTGGAATGCGCCGGCGTGCACGACGTGCTGGCCAAGTCGCTGGGCAGCGACAACGCGATCAACGTGGTGCACGCCACCGTCGCCGCGCTGAAGCTGCTGCAGCGTCCCGAAGAGGTCGCGGCCCGTCGCGGGCTGCCGATCGAGGATGTGGCGCCCGCAGGCATGCTCAAGGCCCGCCGTGAGGCGGAGGCCGTCGCTGCCAGTGCGGCACGAGAAGGAACGGCATAACGATGGCAGAGCTCAAGATCACCCAGGTGCGCAGCACCATCGGTGCGCGCTGGAAGCAGCGGGAGACGCTGCGGACGCTCGGGCTGCGCAAGATCCGCCAGTCCGTGGTCCGTGAGGACAACCCGCAGACCCGCGGACTCATCAAGACCGTGCATCACCTCGTCACGGTCGAGGAGGTTTAACACGCATGGCTCCGATCAAGCTTCACGATCTGCGCCCGGCCCCGGGCGAGAAGACGGCCAAGACCCGCGTCGGCCGCGGTGAGGGCTCGAAGGGCAAGACCGCAGGCCGCGGCACCAAGGGCACCAAGGCCCGCAAGAACGTCCCCGCGACGTTCGAGGGTGGCCAGATGCCGATCCACATGCGGCTGCCGAAGCTCAAGGGCTTCAAGAACCGCTTCCGCACCGAGTACGCCGTGGTGAACCTCGGCGACATCGACAAGGCCTTCCCGGAGGGCGGCACCGTCGGTGTCGACGATCTGGTGGCCAAGGGCCTGGTGCGCAAGAACGTTCTGGTCAAGGTCCTCGGCGACGGAAAGCTCACCGCCAAGGTGGACGTCACCGCGCACAAGTTCAGTGCCAGTGCGCGCGAGGCGATCACCGCTGCCGGCGGCAGTGCCACGGAGCTGTAGCTCACCGTAAGTTGTTGACAGACAAGGACCCTCGCCACGGCGGGGGTTTCTTGCTGTTCCCGATTAGACTGCGCGTGACGACTTTTCAGGAGTAGCCATGACCCGCACCCGCCGCACCGTCGCCGTCGCGATGGTCGCCGCCGGCCTGAGCGTGTTCGGCAGCGCTGCCTACGCGCACGCCGACACCACCCCTGACGAGAAGTTCACCGCAGCGGTCACCGCGCTCGGTATCCCGCTGGCGCCGAACACCGATGTGCCCGCGGTCGGCCACCGCGTCTGCGACATGCTCACCGCGGCGCTGAAGGCCAACGCGGTCAACCCGGTGCCGGCGGTGCGGGGCGTGGTGACCACGCTGGAGAACACGGGCATGAAGCGGGAACAGGCCGGGGGACTGGTGAAAGCCTCGGTGGCGGTCTACTGCCCGCAGCACGGCCGGTTCGTCGGTCGTTAGCGACTGCGGCGTCGTCGGTACGCTCGAGGGATGTTCTCCCTCCTGTCCGGTGTGCCCGGGTTCGACGAAGTCCGCCAGTTGGCCCGCAAGGTCGACACCGCGCGTCATCAGGGCGTGCCCCACGGATGCATTCTCGAACTCGACCTGCAGAGTGCACCGCCCGAGACCGCGGGCTTCGACCCGCTCGCCTTCATCAACGGGTCCGGCCGTCCGCTGGTGTTGCGCGAGACCGTGGCCGCCATCCACCGCGCCGCCGAGGATCCCCGGGTCGCGGGCCTGATCGCGCGGGTGCAGCTCGACGCGGCGCCGCCCGGGCCGGTGCAGGAGCTGCGCGAGGCGATCTCGGCCTTCACCGCCGAGAAGCCCTCACTGGCCTGGGCCGAGACGTACCCGGGCACCCTGTCCTACTACCTGGCCTCGGCGTTCGGCGAGGTGTGGATGCAACCGTCCGGCACCGTCGGGCTCGTCGGCTTCGCCACCAGTGCCCTTTTCCTGCGGCACGCGCTGGACAAGCTCGGCGTCGAGGCGCAATTCGTCGCGCGCGGTGAATACAAGTCCGCCGCAAACCTTTTCACACAGGACAGTTACACCGACGCGCACCGCGAGGCCGACACAGCGCTCGTCGACAGCCTGCGCGCGCAGGTGTGGGAGGCGGTGGCCGCGTCCCGCGGTATCGACGCCGCCGCGCTCGACGGCCTGGCCGACCGCGCGCCGCTGCTGCGCGACGACGCGGTCAGCGGAGGCCTGATCGACCGCATCGGCTTCCGGGACGAGGCGTACGCCCGCATCGCCGAAAAGACCGGCGCGAAGGGCATTTCGCCGGACGCCGGCGACGCCGACGGCAAGGACGCCCCGCCGCGGCTGTACCTGTCGCGCTACGCGCGCGCCGACCGGCACGTCCCGACCCCGGCGATCCCCGGCCGCAAGGGCACTCAAACCATCGCGGTGGTCACCGTCGCCGGACCCATCGTCAGCGGCCGCGGCGGCCGCCAGTTGTCACCGCTGGGCACCTCCAGCGCCGGCGGCGACACCATCGCCGCGGCGCTGCGTCAGGCCGCCGCCGACGAGGACGTGGCCGCGATCGTGCTGCGCGTCGACAGCCCCGGCGGCTCGGTCACCGGCTCGGAGACCATGTGGCGCGAGGTGGTCCGGATCCGTGAGCAGGGCAAGCCCATCGTCGCGTCGATGGGTGCGGTCGCGGCGTCGGGTGGCTACTACGTGTCGATGGCCGCCGATGCGATCGTCGCCAACGCGGCGACGATCACCGGCTCGATCGGGGTGGTGACGGGCAAACTGGTGGCCCGCGAGCTCAAGGAGCGGCTCGGGGTGGGGTCGGACACCGTGCGCACCAACGCCAATGCCGATGCCTGGTCGATCAACACGCCGTTCACCGACGAGCAGCGCGCCCACGTCGAAGCGGAGGCCGACCTGTTCTACACCGATTTCGTGCAGCGGGTCGCCGACGGCCGCACGATGACCGTGGACGCCGTCGAGCAGGTGGCCCGCGGCCGCGTGTGGACGGGTGCCGATGCTCTCGAGCGCGGGCTGGTCGACGAACTCGGCGGATTGCGGACGGCGATCCGGCGCGCCAAGGTGCTCGCCGGCATCGACGCCGACGCGAAGGTCAACGTCGTGAACCTGCCGGGCTCGTCGCTGCGGGATGTGCTGCGGCCCAAGCCGTCGTCGCAGCCCGCGGCGGCATCACTGCCGGAGGCGTTGAGCGCCTTGGCGTTCCGCTCGGTCGCCGGGGTGCTGGAGCAGACCCAGCGGTCACTGAACGGAGTGAACGTGCTGTGGCTGGGGGAACACCGCTACTGACGTTCGCCGAGAGCGGCGCTGACGTAGACGATCTCGCCGAGCGGATCGTGGCTCTCGACGTCGGCGGGCCGCGTGAGGCGCAAGCGGGTGAACAACTCGTCGCGCGGCACGCCGGTCACCTGCCAGCCCGACTCGCGCAGGTACTCCATCACGTGGCTGCGTTCGCCCGCATACACCAGCGAGGACATGTCGATGTCGAGGCCCTGCTGTCGCAGCGGCGCCGACATCGCACGGGCCTTCTCGGCGTCGAAGTCCATGATGCCCGGCGCGTACTCGGTGGCGATCGTGCTGCCCGGCGCCGACAGCGCGGTGATGCGGTCGAACAGCAGGTCCTGCGCCTCCGGCGGCAGGTAGATCAGCAGCCCTTCCGCCAGCCACGCAGTGGGCCGGTCAGCGTCGAACTCGGCGTCCCGCAAGGCTTTCGGCCAGTCCTCCCGCAGGTCGATCGGCACGGTGCGGCGCGTGGCGGACGGGCGCGGCCCGAGTCCTTCCAGGGTGCGGGTCTTGAATTCGATGACCTGCGGCTGGTCGAGTTCGAACACGGTCGTCCCCGCCGGCCAGTCCAGCCGGTAGGCCCGCGAGTCCAATCCCGAGGCCAGGATCACGACCTGGCGGATCCCGGCGGACGCCGACGCCATGCAGCAGTCGTCGAAGAACCGGGTGCGTGCCGCCATCGAGTCGATCATCATCTGCACGCGCGCGGGGGAGGCGTCCGGGAATTGCGCGAGATCGAGGTCTCCGTCGAGCATCCTGGTGAAGAACTCCAGTCCGACCGCTCTCACCAGCGGCTCGGCGTACGGGTCGTCGATCAGGCCGTCCGGTTGCCTGCTGGCCAGCGCCCTGGCCGAGGCCACCATCGTCGCGGTGGCCCCCACGCTGGAGGCCAGGTCCCACGTGTCGCCACTGCTGCGCGGCATCGGGCTACTCCGCACCCAGCTGCGCCGACAGGTACCCCGAGTCGCCGACCATGGCGATCAGGTTCTCGGTCGGCGGCTCGAAGCCGTTGGCCACGAACGCTTCCGAGCTCCGCACCACGCTCACCTGCCATCCCAGCTCCCGCAGGTGATCGCCGGCGGCGCTGCGCGGGCCCGTGTAGAACAGCTCGGTGAGGTTGATGTCGCTGCCGTACCGGCGGGCCCGCTCGCTGAGCTTGTCGGCCCAGTCGCCGGTCAGCGCCTTGGGATCCATGTGCTCGGTGGCCAGCCGGCTGCCCGGCGCCGAGAGCGCGGTGACGTTGTCCAGCAACCGGTCCTGCGCCTCGGGGGGCAGGTAGATCAGCAAGCCCTCGGCGATCCACGCCGTCGGCTGGGAGCTGTCGAACCCGCTCTCGCGCAGGGCTTTCGGCCAGTCGTCACGCAGGTCGATGGCGACGGCCCTGCGATCGGCCGACGGCGCCGCGCCGGCGTCGGCGAGGACGCGGGTCTTGAACTCGACGACGGCGGGCTGGTCGATCTCGTACACCACCGTGCCGGCGGGCCAGCGCAACCGGTAGGCGCGGGTGTCCAACCCCGAGGCCAGAATCACCGCCTGCCGGACACCCGCTGCGCCGGCCGCGGTGAAGAAGTCGTCGAAATACCGGGTCCGGACCGCGATCTGCTCCCGCATCTGACGTTCGCCGAAGAGCGGCTCACCGTCGGAGCCGCCGTCGAAGTCGATCTCACCGTTGGCGACCCGGACGAAGTGGTCGACGCCGACCGCCTCGACGAGCAGCGCAGCGTACGGGTCGTCGATCAACGCGTCGGTCCCGCGACTGGCAAGAGCCCGTGACGCCGCGACCGACGTCGCGGTGGCCCCGACGCTGGTGGCCAAATCCCAGGTGTCGCCCTCAGTGCGTGCCATGTGAAGCCTCCTCGTCGCGGGTCGCTGTGATCGCCACCGAGCCGCGCAGCGGCGCCAGTGCCGAGTCGGTCGGGAACTGCCTGCCGTAATCGGCGAACAGTTGCGGGCGTTCGCGCGTGGTGACCTGCCAGCCGTGCTCGGCGAGGTAGTCGACCGCGTGGTTGCGCTCGCCGGGGTAGAAGAGCTGCGAGAAGTCCAGCTCGGAGGTGATCTCCTTGGCGCGTTCGGCGAGGGCGCCGCCGAAGTCGCCGCCGTGGAACTCCGTGGCCACCCGACTGCCGGGGCACGACAGCTCGGTGATGTTGTCGAACAGCCGGTCCTGCGCGTCCGGCGGCAGGTACATCAGCAGGCCCTCGACGCTCCACGCCGACGGGGCCGACGGATCGAAGCCGCCGTCGCGCAGCGCGCGGGGCCAGTCGTCGCGCAGGTCGACGGCCACCGCGCGACGGTCAGCGGTCGGTGTCGCGCCCAGCTGCTCCATCGCGGCCGTCTTCGCTTCGATCACCGCCTGCTGGTCGACCTCGTAGACGACGGTCCCGGGCGGCCAGGGCAGGCGGTAGGCCCGCGAATCCAGCCCCGCCGCCAGGATCACGGCCTGCCGGACGCCTGCGGCGCCGGCGTCGCGGAAGAAATCGTCGAAGAACCGGGTGCGCACCGCCATCGCGTCGGTCAGCAGCCGGATTCCCGTCGCTGCGGCCTCGTCCGCGGGCAGCTCGCCGTCGACGAGCTTGGTGAAGTACTCGATGCCCACCGCCCGCACCAGAGAGGCGGCGTAGGGGTCATCGATCAAAGGGTCCGGTTCGCGGGAGGCCAGCGCCCGGGCGGCGGCCACCATCGTCGCGGTGGCTCCCACGCTCGACGACAGGTCCCAGCTGTCGGCGTCCGTACGCGCCATCGTGGTGTCCTACCGCGTGGCCGTGACGTAGACGACCTCGGCGAACCCTTCGTCGCTGTCGAGCGGCGCCATCCCGTAGCGGACCAGGAGGTCGTTGGTCGGCGCGGCGTCGACGGTCCACCCGCGCTCGCCCAGGTACTGGGTGACGTCGGCGCGATCGCCGAGGAAGACCAGCTCGGAGAAGTCCAGGTCGAAGCCGTGGCTGCGCCACAGGTCGGTGGACTCCTTCATGCGCTCGCGCAGCTCGTCGGAGTCGGCGTCGTGGTGCGACGGGACGCTCTCGACGGCCAGCCGGCTGCCCGCGGGGCTGAGCTCCCTGATCTGGTCGAGTAGCCGGTCCTGCGCCTCGGGCGGCAGGTAGCCGAACAGGCCCTCGGCGATCCACGCGGTGGGACGGGAGGTGTCGAAGCCGGCCTCGATCAGCGCGGCCGGCCAGTCCTGGCGCAGGTCGATGGCGACGGTGCGCAGGTCGGTGGAGGGCTGCGCGCCGAGGTCGCCCAGCGTGGTGGTCTTGAACGCGAGCACCTCGGGCTGGTCGATCTCGAACAGCACCATGTCGCCCGGCCACGCGAGCCGGTAGCCGCGGGCGTCCAGGCCGGAGGCCAGGATGACGGCCTGCCTGATGCCCGCCTCGACGGCGCCGGCGAAGAAGTCGTCGAAGAACTTGGTCCGTGCCGCCATGCCGTCGGCGAACCGTGTCATCCCGACGGGCGACTGGCCGCCGGAGTCGCCGTCGCGGACGTCGAGATCGGCAGGGGTGAGCTCGCCGCTGGCGAGCTTGGTGAAGAAGTCGACGCCGACCGCGCGCACGAGGGGCTCGGCGAACGGATCGTCGATGACGGGCTCCTCCGCCCGCGAGGCGACGGCGCGCGCCGCCGCGACCATCGTCGCCGTCGCGCCCACGCTGGAAGCGAGGTCCCAGGTGTCGTTGTCGGTTCGTGCCATTGTGCGACCCCTTGCATGTTCTCAGTGTTAGTTAGGTGAGTTAACAAGCCCGGTTCGACTGTACGCTTCGAATCTGAACACCAGCTTGTGCCTGCTGGAGGCCTCTCGGATTCGGGCCAACCAGGCTGCAACTGTTAGTCTCGTAGACTGCGACCGCGTGACTTGCGCAGGCTCGATGCCTGCCGGGGCCGTCGCGCACCAGACTTAACCGCCGCTGGTCACGCCAGCCACATGAGCACGCCGCGATCGACACCGGTGGCCGTGCAGGAGGAAAGAGTGCTCTCGGCTTTCATCTCATCACTGCGGACTGCCGACCTGAGGCGAAAGATCCTCTTCACGCTGGCCATCGTGATCCTGTACCGGGTCGGTGCCTCGATCCCGTCGCCCGGGGTGAACTACCCCAACGTGCAGCAGTGCATCAATCAGGTCAGTGGCGGCGACTCCGCGCAGATCTACTCGCTGATCAACCTGTTCTCCGGCGGCGCGCTGCTGCAGCTGACGGTGTTCGCCGTCGGCGTGATGCCCTACATCACCGCCAGCATCATCGTGCAGCTGCTCACCGTGGTCATCCCGCGGTTCGAGCAACTGCGCAAGGAGGGCCAGGCCGGCCAGAACAAGATGACGCAGTACACGCGTTATCTGGCGATCGCGCTGGCCATTCTGCAGGGCACCAGCATCGTGGCCCTGGCCGCCAACGGCGGGCTGCTTCAGGGCTGCACCCTCGACATCATCGAGGGCCAGGGGCAGGGCCTGAACATCTTCACGCTGATCGTCATCGTGCTGGTCATGACGGCCGGCGCGGCGCTGGTGATGTGGATGGGCGAGCTGGTCACCGAGCGCGGTATCGGCAACGGCATGTCGCTGCTGATCTTCGCCGGCATCGCGGCACGCATCCCGGTCGAGGGCAAGACGATCCTGGACAGCCGCGGCGGCATGGTGTTCGCCCTGGTCTGCCTGGCAGCGCTGCTCATCATCGTCGGCGTGGTCTTCGTCGAACAGGGCCAGCGCCGCATCCCCGTCCAGTACGCCAAGCGCATGGTCGGGCGGCGCATGTACGGCGGCACGTCGACCTACCTGCCGCTGAAGGTCAACCAGGCCGGCGTCATCCCGGTCATCTTCGCGTCGTCGCTGATCTACATCCCGCACCTGATCACCCAGCTGATCCAGAGCGCCAGCGACAACCCGAAGAACGGCTGGTGGCAGTCGTTCGTCGCCAACTACCTGACCAACCCCGCCGATCCGGTCTACATCGTGATCTACTTCGGCCTGATCGTGTTCTTCACGTACTTCTACGTCTCGATCACCTTCAACCCCGACGAACGCGCCGACGAGATGAAGAAGTACGGCGGCTTCATCCCGGGCATCCGGCCGGGCAAGCCGACGGCCGACTACTTGAGGTTCGTGCTGTCGCGGATCACCCTGCCGGGCTCGATCTACCTGGGTATCATCGCCGTCCTGCCGAACCTGTTCCTCGAGATCGGCAACACCGGATCGGTGCAGAACCTGCCGTTCGGCGGCACCGCGGTGCTGATCATGATCGGCGTCGGCCTCGACACCGTGAAGCAGATCGAAAGCCAGCTCATGCAGCGCAATTACGAGGGTTTTTTGAAGTGAGAGAGGGTTCTTAAGTTGAGAATCGTGTTGTTGGGACCGCCCGGCGCGGGCAAGGGGACACAGGCTCAGAAGCTGGCCGACAAGCTCGGGGTTCCGCACGTCTCGACCGGGGACCTGTTCCGGTCCAACATCAGCAACGGCACCGAGCTCGGGCTGGAGGCCAAGAAGTACCTCGACGGCGGCGACCTCGTCCCGGCCACGCTCACCAACGCCCTGGTCGACGACCGGCTCGACGACGAGGACGCCAAGGCGGGGTTCATCCTCGACGGCTTCCCGCGCTCGGTCGAGCAGGCGAAGGCCCTCGACGCGATGCTCGACAAGCGGAACCTGTCGCTGGATGCGGTGCTCGAGTTCAAGGTGCCCGAGGAGGAGCTCGTGTCGCGCCTGCAGGGCCGCGGCCGTGCCGACGACACCGAAGAGGTCATCCGCAACCGCTTCAAGGTCTACCGCGACGAGACCGCGCCGCTGCTGGACTACTACAGTGACTCGCTCACCACCGTCGACGCGGTCGGCGAGCTCGACGAGGTGTTCGCCCGGGCGCTGAAGGCGCTGGGCCGCTAGCCACCGATGGTCTCCCTACCGGGCCTGCGCGGCCGCAAAGTGGTTCCCCAACGCAGCGAGGGGGAGCTCGACGCGATGGCTGCCGCGGGCGCGCTGGTGGCCAAGGCGCTGCGCGCGGTGCAGGCCGCGGCGGCGCCCGGAGTGTCCACCGGCGAACTCGACGCGGTCGCCGAGGCGGTGATCCGCGACGGCGGCGGGGTGCCGTCCTTCCTCGGGTATCACGGATACCCCGCGACCATCTGTTCGTCGGTGAACGAGCGCGTCGTGCACGGGATCCCGTCGGGCGGCGAACTGCTGGCCGCCGGAGACCTGGTGTCCATCGACTGCGGCGCGATCCTCGACGGCTGGCACGGTGACTCGGCGGTCACCTTCGGCGTCGGCCAGGTGATCCCCGCCGACGAGGCGCTCTCGGCCGCGACCCGGGACTCGATGGAGGCGGGCATCGCGGCGATGGTGCCGGGCAACCGGCTGACCGACGTCTCGCACGCCATCGAGCTGGGCACCCGCGCCGCCGAACAGCGGTACGACCGCAGATTCGGGATCGTCGCCGGCTACGGCGGGCACGGTATCGGCCGGCAGATGCACATGGACCCGTTCCTGCCCAACGAGGGCGCCGCGGGGCGCGGCCCCTACCTGGCACCCGGCTCGGTACTCGCCATCGAACCCATGCTGACCCTCGGCACGACGAAGACGCTCGTGCTGGAAGACGAATGGACAGTTGTGACCGCGGACGGCTCGCGTGCGGCACACTGGGAGCACACCGTCGCCGTGACCGACGACGGGCCGAGGATTCTCACCCTCTGACGCCCCACGGGTGAACGCCATCCGCGCCGACGTCGTGTCATTGACGGAGGTGGGCATGGATGACCCAGAATCCGCCATGATGCGAGTGCTCTACGACGAGCACGCAGCGGCGCTGTGGCGATACGCGCTGCGGCTGACCGGCGACCGGGCCCGCGCCGAGGACGTCGTGCAGGAGACGCTGCTCAAGGCGTGGCGCCATCCCGACGTCACCGACGACGTGAACCGGTCCGCTCGCGCGTGGCTGTTCACCGTGGCGCGCAACATGATCATCGACGAACGCCGGAGCGCCCGGTACCGCAAGGAGACCGGTGTCGCCGATCCCGAGACGGTCGCCGACCGGGCGGCGCCGGAGGACGACGTCAACACCGCCCTGGACCGCATCCTGCTCGGCACCGCGCTGAGCCAGCTGTCCGAGGAACACCTCGCAGTGGTCCGCAGGGCTTACTACCAGGGCTGGACCACCGCTCAGATCGCAGCTGACCTGCAGATCCCGGAAGGAACCGTGAAATCCCGGTTGCATTACGCCGTGCGCGCCCTACGACTCGGCCTGCAGGAGATGGGGGTGACTCGATGATCGAGGAAGACCGGTACCTGACCTGGGACGCCGCCTACGTGCTGGGCGCCCTGCCGGGCGACGAGCGCCGGGAGTACGAAGACCATCTGGCGCGGTGCGGGCGGTGCCGCTCGGCGGTGGGCGAGCTCAGCGGGATGCCGGGGCTGCTGGCGCTGCTCGACCTCGACGAGGTGAGCGCGCTCGAACACGCACAGCCCGACCCGCCGCTGCGCCCCGAGGTGCTGCAGTCCGTGCTGGCGAAGGTGCGCTGGCGCCGGCGGCGTACCCGGTGGGTGACGTCGGCGGCGGTCGCCGTGGCCGCGGCGCTGCTGGCCGTCGGACTGGTGATCGCCATCCGGCCCGAGACCATGGGACTGCACACCGGGCCCGGACCGCAGGCGAGCGCACAGATGCTCGACATGACCAAGGTCACCGAGACGCCGATCAACGCCAGCATCGCGATGACCGGTTACGGCTGGGGCACCCGGATCGACATGGCCTGCTCGTACGGCGAGTGGGGTCAGCAGGACACACCGCCGCAGAACCTGGGCATGGTGGTGATCGGCCGCGACGGCAGTCGTTCGGAGATCGCCACCTGGCTCGGCGTGGCCGGCGCGACGGCGCTGCCCAGCGGAACGACTCCGATGAACCTCGACCAGATCGCCGCCGTGCAGTTGGTCTCGGCGCCCGACGGCACAGTGCTGTTGGAGAGGAAGGTCTGATTCCGCCTCCGCGGTGAACCCGACGGGGACCGAGTTCGTGTCCTCTCGAGAACCGGGGAAAGCGGGTAGGACATGGTCAACGGGCGCCGCGTGGTCGACCACATCGTCGGCGTCCTCGCCGCACGCGGCGTCCGGCACGTCTTCGGTGTCGACGGCGCCAACATCGAAGATCTCTACGACGCAGCGTATTTCCGCGACGACATCACCGCGGTGCTGGCCAAGCACGAGTTCTCGGCGGCCGCGATGGCCGACGGCTACAGCCGCAGCGGAGCCGCGCTCGGCGTGGTGGCCGCGACCTCCGGCGGTGGCTGCCTGAACACCGTGCCGGGTCTGGGGGAGTCGCTGGCCAGTCGGGTGCCGGTGCTCGCGCTCATCGGTCAGCCGCCGACCGCTTCCGACGGCAGGGGGTCCTTCCAGGACACCAGCGGCTGCGGGGGCGCGCTGGACGCAGCGGCGCTGTTCTCGACGGTGTCGCTGTACTGCCGCAGGGTGGTCAGGGCCGCAGACGTTGCCGGCGCGATTCGCGACGCGCTGGCCGCCGCTGCCCGGGGCGGCCCGGCGGTGCTGCTGCTGCCGAAAGACGTCCAGCAGGCACAGCTCGACTCGGCCGACCCGGCCGAACACCACCTGGCCGAATCCGGTCCCACTGCAGTATCTTTCGACCTCCGTCGGCTGGCGGACGGGTTGCGGGGCGCCGCCGGCCGGGTCACAGTCATCGCCGGGGAACAGGTGGCCAGAGACGACGCGCGTACCGAATTGGCCATGCTGGCCGACGCGCTCGGCGCGCCGGTGGCCACCGTGCCGGATGCCAAGGACGTCGCCGGGCCGTCTGCGCCGGTGACCGGTGTGATGGGGCACCCCGGCGTCGCCGAGTCCGTCGGCCGCGGCGCGGCGTGCCTGCTGGTGGGCACTCGGCTGCCCGTCACGGCGCGCGCCGGCCTCGACGACGCGCTGGCGGCGGTACCGCTGTTCTCCATCGGGTCCGCACCGCCGTACCTGCCGTGCGTCCACGTCAGCGCCCCGGATCTGCGCATCGCGCTGCCCGCGCTCGCCCGGGCGGTGTGCGGCGTCCCCGGCCGGCACGCAGAAGCGCTGCCGCACAGCCGGTTACAGCCTCGACCGCACCTTGGTCCGGGTGTTCGCTATCGCGACGCCATGGCCGCGATCGACACCGCGCTGCCCGGCGACGCGGACATCGTCGTCGACGCCGGCAACATCGGCGCGGCGGCCATCCACCAGCTGCCGGCCCGGGGTGACGGTCGCTTCCTCGTCGCTCTCGGCATGGGCGGCATGGGCTACAGCTTCGGCGCCGGCATCGGAACGGCGTTTCACCGCGCCCGGCGCACCGTCGTCATCGCGGGCGACGGCGCGTTCTACATGCACGGGATGGAGATCCACACCGCCGTGCAGTACCGCCTGCCGATCACCTTCCTGCTGTTCGACAACCACGCGCACGCCATGTGCGTCACCCGCGAACAGCTGTTCTACGGAAACCACTACAGCTACAACCGGTTCGGGCCCAGCCGGCTGAGCGCCGGTCTGGCCGCGATGTTCCCCGGCCTGCCCGCCGTCGACGTGGCGGACGTCGACGCGTTGCCCGCCGCCCTGCGGACCGCGCTGAACCGGGACGGCCCCAGCGTCGTCGCCGTCGACTGCTCACCCGACGAGATGCCCCCGTTCGCACCCTTTCTCACCCAGGAGGACTCCCATGACACTCTCAGCACTCGATGACGTCGACGGACTCATCCGCATCGAAACGTCACCCAAGGAAATGGCGATGCCGGTCGTCCTCGAGATGATGCGGTCGGTGTACCCGCACGACGAGGTGTTCGGGACGTACTGCACGGTCAGCGACTACATCGACTGTCCGCCGGAAGAATTGTTCGACTACATGGCCGACACCCGCTGTCTCGAGGAGTGGACCTACAGCCTGCGCGGCTTCACCCCGACCGACGTGCCCGAACTGTGGTTGGCGCACGACCGGCTCGGCGCCGGGCCGGCGGGCCCCGGCAGCGCGATCTACACCCGCACCGTCGCCGACCGCGACGCGATGACCGTCGACTACCACTGCGCCTGGGATCAGGGCGACCACCTGTGGATGATCTACCTGATGCGCATCGTCGACGCGCGGGTGGTCCTCGACAGGCCGGGATCGGTGGTGCTGTGGACGAATTGTCATCACCCGTTCTACGACCGCAACCCCTACCCGGAGACGGCCCCGGCCGGCAGGCCGGTCTGGGTCGGCGACTTCTGGGACATGTTCGGGCCCGGTCATCTGTTGGAGTTGAAGAACCTCAAGGCGATCGCGGAGTACCGCCACCGCAACGGGTTACCCGTCACTCCGGACTGGATGAGGTGAGGCGACGGTGACTTCCGCACTGCCGGTGAGCCTGCTCGACGTCTCGGTCCACCTGCCGGGGGAGCCGATCGGGGCCGACTACTACACGCGGCTCGCCGAGACCGACGATCTGCGCGACAGCGTGATGTTCAAAGCACCCCGGTTCCGCCACCACGTCGCTCCCGAAACGACCGCCGTCGACATGGTGGAGCAGGCCGCCGCCGGGCTGATCGCCCGTCACGGCCGCGACGCCGTCAGCGGAGCCGACGTCCTGATCACGCACACGCAGCTGCCCGACATGCCGTTCTACGGCGCGGGCGGGGCGATGGCGCACCGGCTCGGAATGAAGCCGAACTGGGTGATCGACCTGCACAACGGGGGCTGCGCGGCGTTCGTGCTCGGCCTGCAACTGGCCCGCACCTTGCTCGGCACCGGCAACGGCACCTCGGCGCTGATCGCGGTCGTGCAGAACGCGGCGGGCCAGATCTTCGAGCAACCCACCATCCGCCGGAGGGCGCAGGCCGCGGTCCCCGGCGACGGCGCCGCGATCGGGTTGGTGACGCGCTCGGAGTGCTCGCCGATCCTCGACGTGGAATGCCGCACCTACGGCGAGTACGCCGGCGACATGACCATCGCCATCGATCCACCGCGCAAGTGGTGGGAGGCCGGCCCCGGGGAGGGGTGTATCGGGTTCACCGAGTCCAAGATCACCAAGGTGCTGGCACGCGGCAACCGCCAGGTGCCGGAGGTGAGCTATGCGGTGTGCGACCGAATCGGCGTGCAGAGCAAGGACATCGATCTGTTCGTGACCAACCAGCCCAACCGCGTCTTCCTGCGCAATTGGCGCGAGGCGCTCGAACTGCCCGCCGAACGTCATGTCGACACGTTCGACGAGTGCGGAAACCTCTTCGCGGCAGGCATTCCCGTCAACCTGGACCGCGCGGCCACCGACGGCAGGCTCAAAGCCGGCGACCTCGTGCTGATGGCGGCGTTCGCGCACGCGGGCGACTTCGCGGGTGCGGCCGCGGTGCGGTGGGGCGGTCGGAACTGATGGCGGCCGTGCGTGACGCACTGATCGACGCGATCACCGCGAGTCCGGAGGCGGTCGACCCGATGGCCCTGTCGCTCAACGAATATCCGTTGCCGCCGCTGCCCGCGGTCCGCTCGGCGCTGTGCGCGTCGCTGGACTCGCTGAACCGGTATCCGGAGTTCCTGCCGCAGAGGCTGCGATCGCTCATCGCCCACCGGTTGGGTGTCCACGCCGACCAGGTGGTGGTCGGCGTCGGGGCGACCAGCGTGCTGATGCAGGTACTCCACGCCGTGACCAGCCCCGGCGACGCGATCGTGATGGCCGCGCCCACCTTCGACGGCTATCCGATCTTCGCCCGGATGGCCCGGCTGACGACGGTGACGGTCCCGCTCGACGCGCACGGGCGTCACGACCTGGAGGCCATGGCCGACGCCGCGGCCTGCGCGCGGGTGGTCGTCGTGTGCCGGCCACACAATCCGACCGGGACCGTGGAGCCCGCCGAGGACCTGGAACGGTTCCTGAGCCGGCTCCCCGGGGACACGGTCGTGCTGCTGGACGAGGCCTATGTCGAGTTCCTGGCACCGCAGCACCGGATCCCGGCGACCGCACTGGTGAAGCGGTTCGGCAACGTCGTCGTGGTCCGCACCTTCTCCAAGGCGTACGGACTGGCGGGCCTGCGGGTCGGCTACGGCTTCTGCGCTCCGGATCTGGGCCGGATGCTGTGGACCATGCAGTTGCCGTTCGCCGTCCCGCTGGGCGCGCTGATCGGCGTTGCGGCGTCCTATGCCGCGGAAAGCGAACTGCAGCAACGCATTCGGCAGGTCACCGCCGAGCGTCGGTATCTGCGGATGCGCATGCGGGCGATGGGCCTGCGGTGCACTGATGCGCACGCCAACTTCGTCTACCTCCCCGGCGCGGACGTGCCGTGGCCGGAGGTGTTCGACGGCACCGGGCCTCAGGTGCGGCACTACAGCGACGGCGGGGTCCGGATCACGGTCGGTTCCCGCACGTCGACGCGGGCGGTGCTGCGGACCATCGGCGCGGCCATGGGGTATGAAGAGACGTGCCCTCAGAACACCAGCGGCGCGACCCGATCGCCGTCGCGCGCGACAACTGGGAGCGCTCGGGATGGGGTGATGTCGCCGACGGCATGGTCGCGGTGACCTCGGTGATGCGCGCCCATCAGATCCTGCTGGCCCGTGTGGAGGCGGCGCTGCGCCCCTACGATCTGAGCTTCTCCCGCTTCGAGTTGCTGCGGCTGCTGGCGTTCAGCCGCACCGGCGCACTGCCCATCACCACGGCGTCCGACCGGCTGCAGGTACACGTCACGAGCGTCACGCACGCGATCCGGCGGCTCGAGTCCGACGGCCTCGTCGAGAGGCTGCCGCACCCGACGGACGGGCGCACCACGCTGGTGCGCATCACCGAGCTGGGCCGCTCGACGGTCGAGGACGCGACGGTGACGCTGAACAAGGACGTCTTCGCCGACATCGGCATGTCCGCCACCGAATCGCGCAGGCTGGCCGAGTCGATCCAGACGCTGCGCCGCAGCGCGGGCGACTTCTAGCGGTTCGACGACTTCTCTCGGTTCGACGACGAAGGCACCGGGATGGTCGCGGTGACCGCCGTTCCGACGCCCGGCCGGCTGCGGATGTTGAGTCTGCCGCCGACGATCTCGGCGCGCTCGGCCATCGACAGCAGGCCGTAGCCGCCCATCTCGTCGCCGCCGAGCGGATGCTCCAGCGTGTCGAATCCGACGCCGTCGTCGGCGATTTCGAGTCGGGCGACGCTCCCGGTGTCACCGTGCTCCAGCGCGAAGGTCAACCTGGCGCGGGTGGCCTCGGCGTGCTTGACGACGTTCTGCAGACACTCCTGGGCGATGCGATACAGCGCGAGCTCGATGTGGTCGGGCAGCCGGGTGTCGTCGAGGTCGGTGTCGATGGCGACCTGGGGGATCGAGCGGGCGAGGCTCGCGAGGCCGCCGGAGAGCCCGAGGTCGTCGAGCACCGGCGGGCGCAGTCCGCTGATTGCCGCCCTGGCCTCCTGCAGCGTCAGCTGGGCCAGCTCCCGCGCGCGGTCGAGCTGCTCGGTCAGGCCCGCGCGGTCGTCGGGGTTCTGCGCGGCCTGCGCCGCGGCGTCGAGCCGGTAGGACAGCGTGACCAGGCGCTGCGAGATGCCGTCGTGGATGTCGCCGGCCAGCCGGCGCCGCTCGAGCTCCTGGGCCTCGATCACCTGCTCGACGAAGTTCTCGTGAGCGCGCTCGCGGGCCACCAGTTGCCGGTGCAGGCGGGCCTGGTGCATGGCGCCGGCGATCAGCCGGCCGATCACCAGCAACATCTCGACGTCGCGGTCGCTGAAATCGCGCTCGGCCACCGTGTGCACGTTGAGCACCCCGACCAGGCCGCCCGGGTCCGTCTCCATCGGGACGGACACCATCGAGGTGAAGTCGCGGCCGCGCAGCGTCTGGAACGGCAGATAGCGCGGATCGGACTCCTTGTCCCGCCGGATCACGACCGGTTCGCGATGACTGGCCACCCAGCCCGAAATACCCTGCCCGAGAGGCAGTCTGATCTTGCCGACCTCGGCGTCGAACGGCGGTGTCGCACCTGCGAGCGTCAGCGACCGCTCGGTGTCGTCGAGCACGTGCACGAAACACACGTCGCTGTCGGTCGCCGCGGTGATGATGCGGGCCGCCGCGGCCGCCAGCGGCTCGACGCCGGGACCGCTGGAGGCGGCGCGGATCAGCTCGCGCAGCAGCGCGAGCTCGCGGTCGGCGGTCAGCAGCGGTCGCTGCGCAGCGCTCACTGGTAGATGCCTTCGCGCAGCGCGGTCGCGACCGCCCCGGTGCGATCACTGACACCGAGCTTGCGGTAGATGGAGCTCAGGTGCGTCTTGACGGTCTCGTCGCCGATCACCAGCTTGGCGGCGATGGCCCGGTTGGACAGGCCGTTGACCACCAACGCCAGGATCTCGCTCTCCCGCTGCGTGAGGCCCTGCCGGGCACCCGGCCAGAACTCGTCGCGCTGCAGCCGGGCCGCGGTGTCCACCGCCCTGGCCGCCATGCCGGGATCGATCGCGGTCGAACCGCCGTGCACGAACTCGAGCTGGCGTACCAGCTCCTCGCTGCTGATGCTCTTGAGCAGATAACCCGAGGCCCCGACGCGCAGCGCCTGGAACAGGTACTGCTCGTCGTCGTAGACCGACAGCATGACCACCTTCCGGTCCGGTTCGCGCTGGCGCAGCTGCTGGCACACGTCTAGGCCGCTGGACCCCTGCATCCGGACGTCACAGAGCACGATGTCGGGATCGAGCTCGCTCACCACGCTGAGCACCCGGTCCGCGCCGACGGCCTGCCCCACGACCGTGACCCGGCTGCTGAACGCGGCGAGCATCGCCTTGAGGCCCTCGATGACCATCTCGTGGTCGTCTACCAGGACGATCCGCACCGGCGGAGCTGTGCCCATGCCCCCAACCTTAGAGGCGTGCCCGGCCGCCTCCCCCCAACTTGGCGCGCCGAATCCCCCTAATGGGGGAGGCGCACGCGCTGTGACATGCGACACCATTTCTCTCGTGCAGCCCATACAGCAGAAAGCATGGCGTGCCGGTCGGTTCTGGTGGGACTGGCCGCACCCCAGCGACGCGAGAATGCAGCAGTTACGTGCGGTGATCTTCGACCTCGACGCGATCGCCGACGTCGAAGGCAACGGTCATCGGCTGGCGTTCAACGCCGCGTTCGCAGCGCTCGGCCTCGACATCTCCTGGTCCGCCGAGCGGTACCGCCAGCTGCAGGCGCTGACCGACGAACGCCGCCGGGTGGCCGCGGAGTTGCGCAAGCGCGGCGTTTGCACGGAATGCGACGTGCTCGCCGAGCTGCTCGTCGACGAGATCTGCGCGACCAAGGAGATGATCCTCGCGGAGACGATCCTCGACGCCGACATCGCGCCGCGGCCCGGCATGGTCGAGCTGATCGCCGAGGCGTACGGAGCGGGCATCGCCGTCGGCGTCGTCAGCAGCGGAAGCCACGCGTGGGTCGAGCCGCTGGTGCGCCAACTCATCGGCGAGGGCGTCGTCAGCACCATCGTCACCGCCGACGAGGCGTCCGACGGCGACGCGTACCGGGTCGCCCTGACCGAACTCGGCGCGCAGGCCCGCGACTGCCTGGCATTCGCCGGATCGCGGACCAATCAGCGGATGGCCGCGGCCGCCGGGGTGGCGACGGTGCTCGTCGAGGGAGAGGGCGTCGGCGCCCCGTTGCGGGTGGCCGACTGCCAGCGGGTCCACGACAGGTGGCAGGCCCCCGCGGCTTAGCCGCGCAGCATCTCGATGACGGCGCTGAAGTCCTTGGCGGCGTTGTCTTCGGCGAACTTCTGGTAGATCTCGGCGGCGTGCGTGCCCAGCGGCGCCGACGAGCCCGTGGAGTTCACCGCGGCCATCGCCAGCCCGAGGTCCTTGTTCATCAGCGCGGTCGCGAAGCCGGGCTTGAAGTCGTTGTTCGCCGGTGACGTCGGAACCGGGCCGGGCACCGGGCAATTCGTGTGTACCGCCCAGCAGTTGCCGGTGGCGCCGGTGATCACGTCGAAGAGTGACTGAGCCGGCAGGCCGAGTTTCTCGGCCAGCACGAACGCCTCGCCGATCGCGATCTGCTGCACCGCGAGCACCATGTTGTTGCAGAGCTTGGCGGCCTGGCCGGCACCCGAGGCGCCGCAGTGGATGATCTTGCCCGCCATCGGCTCCAGCACCGGCCGGGCCCGCTCGACCGCCTCGTCCTCGCCTCCGACCATGAAGGCCAGCGTTCCAGCGGTGGCGCCCTTGATGCCACCGGAGACCGGTGCGTCGATCTGTGCGAGTCCCTTCTCGACCGCCTGGGCATGGATCGTGCGCGCGTCGTCGACGGAGATGGTCGACGTGTCGATCAGCAGCGCACCGGGTTTCGCCGCCGGCAGCACTTCCGCGTAACAGGCTTTGACGATGTCACCGTTGGGCAGCGAGGTGATGATCACGTCGGCGTCGGCCACCGCGGCCGCGCCCGTGTCGAAGATCTGCGCGCCCTTGGCGGCGGCCGCCTCCTGAAGCGCGGGCACGGGGTCGAACCCGTGCACGGTATGCCCGGCGGTGACCAGGTTCGCCGCCATCGGGCCGCCCATGTTGCCGAGCCCGAGGAACGCGATCGTCGTCATAGTCATCTCCCGGTCATCTCCCCTTCACGAGTTACGGGCGTTGGCTGCGGCCGCACGCCCGATCACCACCCGCATGATTTCGTTGGTGCCTTCCAAGATCCGGTGCACGCGCAGATCGCGGACGATCTTCTCCAGCCCGTACTCCCGAAGGTATCCGTAGCCGCCGTGCAGTTGCAGCGCCTGATCCGCCACGTCGAAACAGGCGTCGGTGACGTAGCGTTTGGCCATCGCGCACAACTCCACCTTCGCGGGGTGGTCGTCGTCGAGAGCTGTTGCGGCGCGCCACAACAGCACGCGCGACGTCTCCAGCGCGGTGGCCATGTCGGCCAGCGTGAAGCGGATGGTCGGCTCGTCGAGCAGCGGTCCGCCGAACGCCTGCCGGTCGGCGAGGTAGCGGGCGGCCTTGTCGTAGGCCGCCTGGGCGCCGCCGAGGGAGCACGCCGCGATGTTGATGCGGCCGCCGTTGAGGCCCTTCATCGCGATGCCGAATCCCGCGCCCTCGCCGTCGGTGCCGCCGAGCATCGCCTCGGCCGGCACGCGCGCGCCCTCGAAGATGACCTGCTTGGTGGGCTGGGCGTTCCACCCCATCTTCTGCTCGTCGGTCCCGAAGCTCAGCCCCGGCGTGTCCTTGGGCACCACGAATGCCGAGATGCCCCTGGGCCCTTCGGCTCCGGTGCGCGCCATCACCACGTAGACGTCCGAGGATCCGGCGCCGGAGATGAACTGCTTGACCCCGTCGATGACGAAGTCGCCGCCTGAGCGAACGGCCTTGGTGCGCAACGCGCTTGCATCCGATCCTGCGCCGGGCTCGGTCAGGCAGTAGCTGGCGACGGCGTCCATCGACGCCAGCCGCGGCACCCACGTCTTGCGCTGCTCTTCGGTGCCGAAGCTGTCGACCATCCAGGCGCACATGTTGTGGATCGACAGGAACGCCGCGACGGTCGGGTCGGCCGTCGCCAGCATCTCGAAGATCCGCACGGCGTCGATACGGCGCAGGCCGCTACCGCCGACGTCGTCGCGGCAGTAGATCGCGGCCATGCCCAGCTCCGCCGCTTCGCGCAGCACGTCGACGGGAAAGTGGTGCGTCTCGTCCCACTCCAGAGCATGTGGCGCCAAACGCTTCTCGGCGAATGCGGCCGCCGTCTCGGCGATGACGCGCTCGTCGTCGTCCAGCCCGAAATAGTCCACGTGTAATGCTCCTCGCGCAAGCGCTCGTCGGCTCGCTGCTATTTCATCGTCGGGATGACGAACTCGGCGCCGTCCTTGATGCCCGACGGCCACCGCTCGGTCACGGTCTTGGTCTTCGTGTAGAACAGGACCGAGTGCGGGCCGTGCTGGTTGAGGTCACCGAAGCCGGACCGCTTCCAGCCGCCGAAGGTGTGGTAGGAAACCGGCACCGGGATCGGCACGTTCACTCCGACCATGCCGACCTGTACGCGCGACACGAAGTCACGGGCGGCGTCGCCGTCGCGGGTGAAGATCGCCACACCGTTGCCGTACTCGTGCTTGGTCGGCAGGCTCAGTGCCTCCTCGTAATCGTGCGCGCGCACGATGCACAGCACGGGCCCGAAGATCTCGTCGGTGTAGATCGACATGTCGGTGGTGACATGGTCGAACAGGGTGGGGCCGATGAAGTAGCCGTTCTCCAGGCTCTGGTCGTCGAAGGTCAGCTCGTCGGTGGCGCGTTCGCGGCCGTCGACCACAAGTTCGGCGCCCGCGTCGACGCCCTGACCGATGTAGTTGCGCACGCGCTCGAGTGCCGCGCTGGTCACCAGCGGGCCGTAGTCGGCCTTGGGGTCCAGGCTGTGTCCGACGCGCAGCTGGTTGATCCGCTCGACCAGCCTGTTGCGCAACCGGTTCGCCGTCTCTTCGCCGACGGGTACCGCGACGCTGATCGCCATGCAGCGTTCGCCCGCGCTGCCGTAGCCCGCACCGATGAGCGCGTCGACGGCCTGGTCGAGATCGGCGTCGGGCATCACGATCATGTGGTTCTTGGCGCCGCCGAAGCACTGGGAGCGCTTGCCGGTGGCGGCGGCGTTGGCGTAGATGTACTGCGCGATGTCCGAGCTGCCGACGAAGCCGACGGCCTGGATGTCCGGGTGGGCCAGGATGGCGTCGACCGCCTCCTTGTCACCCTGCACGACCTGGAAGACGCCGGCGGGCAGGCCGGCCTCGAGGAACAGCTCGGCCAACCGCAGCGGCACCGACGGGTCGCGTTCGGAAGGCTTGAGAATGAACGCGTTTCCGCATGCGAGCGCGGGGCCGGCCTTCCACAGCGGGATCATCGCCGGGAAGTTGAACGGCGTGATGCCGGCGACCACGCCGAGCGGCTGGCGGATCGAGTAGACGTCGATGCCGGTGCCGGCGCCTTCGGTGAACTCACCCTTGAGCAGGTGGGGGATGCCGATCGCGAACTCGATGACCTCGATGCCGCGCTGGATGTCGCCCTTCGAGTCGGGGACGGTCTTGCCGTGCTCCTTGGACAGCAGCTCCGCCAGCTCTTCGACGTTGGCGTTGACGAGCTCGATGAACTTCATCATCACCCGGGCGCGGCGCTGCGGGTTGTAGGCCGCCCACTCCTTCTGTGCTTCGACGGCAGAGGCGACCGCGGTGTCGACGTCGGCCTTACTGGCCAGCAGCACCTGGGCCTGTACCTCGCCGGTACTCGGATTCATCACGTCGGCCGTGCGAGTGGAGGCCAGCTCGCTGCGCTTGCCGTCGATGAAGTGGGGGATCCGTGTGGTCATGATGAGCCCTTCCGCGCGTAGATAGTTGGATATCCTAGTAATTGCAGCGGCTGCTGGCAAGGGTGCGTTGCCGGGGGGCGGATCTGTCGGACCTGATTTGTCGGACCTCTCTGCCAGAATGGTGGCATGTCCTCGCCCGCAACATCTTTGGCTCACTGCGAGCGTCTCGAGGTGTTGTTCGGGGAGTTGGCCGAGCTGACCGGCCAGCGCAATGCGATCGACGGTCGCGTCGTGGAGATCGTGGCCGAGATCGACCGCGACGAGCTGTGGGCGGCCGCCGGTGCGCGGTCGGTGGCGGGGTTGGTCGCGTGGAAGGCCGGGATGTCACCGGCCAACGCGCAGGTGATCGCCACCGTGGCGCACCGGTCCGAGCAGTTCCCCCGCTGCACCGAAGCTCTCCGCGAGGGCCGGCTCTCCCTCGACCAGGTCGGCGCGATCGCCAAACGGGCCGCCGACGGCTCCGACGAGCACTACGCCGAGTTGGCCGCCTCGGCCACCGTGACCCAGCTGCGGTTCGCCCTCAAGCTCGCTCCCAAGCCGAAACCCGAACCCAGGCCCGAGCCTGAGGTTGAGCCGGAGCCTGCGCCGGCGCCGCAACCGTCGATCAGCAAGTCCACCGACGGCGAGTGCACCACCTGGCGGATCACCCTGCCTGCACTGGAGGCCGCGAAGTTCGAGGCCGCGCTGGCCTCGCACCAGGACGCGCTGATCACCGACTGGAAGCGCGATGCGGAGACCAGTGGCGACCCATCACCGAATCGGCCACCCATGCCGACCAGCGCGGATGCCTTCATGGCGCTGGTCGAAGCCGGCTGGGACGCCGAGGCCGCGCGCCGCCCGCACGGGCAGCACACCACCGTGGTCGCGCACCTCGACCTCGACAAGGCGGTGGCCGCCCTGCACCTGGGGCCGCTGCTCCCCGCCGCCGACCGCCGATACCTGACCTGCGACGCCACCTGCGAGGTGTGGTTCGAACGCCACGGCCGGCCGATCGGCGCGGGCCGCACCACCCGCACGGTCAGCCGGCGGCTGCGCCGCGCCCTCGAACACCGCGACCGCACCTGCGCCGTGCCCGGGTGCGGGGCCACCCGCGGACTGCACGCCCACCACATCCGGCACTGGGAAGACGGCGGCCCCACCGAGATGTCCAACCTCGTCCTCGTCTGCCCGTACCACCATCGGGCCCACCACCGCGGTCTGATCACCATCACCGGACCCGCCGACCAGCTCGTCGTCACCGACGGCGCCGGCCGCGCCCTGAGCAGCGCATCGCTGGCCCGCACCCCGACCACACCGCCACCCGCGGTGGCACCGTACAAAGGACCCACCGGCGAACGCGCCGACTGGTGGTGGTACGAACCCTTCCAACCCCCACCACCACCGAGCGAGAACTAGCCTTCCGAGCGGCGTCGGAGCTGCTCCGCGAAGGCCTGCGCGTCTTCCCACGTGGGCAGGAGCCCCTCGGCTCGAGCTTCGGCCAGGCTGGGGGCCGCGCGGTCGCGATCCGACAGGTGCACGTCAGCGACTGGCCACGTGATTCCCAACGCGGGATCGAGCGCGTTGATCGTATGTTCCCGCGTCGGGGAGTAGCCCTCGCTGCACAGGTACATCACCGTCGAATCGTCCTCCAGCGCAACGAATCCGTGGGCCAGACCCTCCGACAGATACACCGTGCGGCGGCTGCTGCTGTCGAGCGTCACGGCGTCCCACCGCCCGAACGTCGGCGAGCCGACGCGGATGTCGACCACCACATCGAAGACCGCCCCGGTCACGCACGTGACGTACTTCGCCTGGCTCGGCGGCAGCTGCGCGAAATGCAGTCCCCGCAGCACGCCGGCCGAGGACACCGAACAGTTCGCCTGGGCGAGCCGGAATCGGTGGCCGGCGAACTCGGCGAACCCCGACTCGGTGAACCACTCGAAGAACAGCCCCCGCGAGTCCGGGTGCATCCGTGGGGTTATCTCCCAGGCGCCCGGCACCCCCAACTCGCGGACGTTCATCGCTCGCGCTCCGCGTAGCGCGCCTCAACGGCGTCTTTCAGAGGCCGCCACCAGGACTCGTTGTCGCGGTACCAGTCGATCGTGTCGCGCAGGCCCGCTTCGAAGTCGGTGTGCTCGGGTCGCCAGCCCAGTTCCTCGCGCAGCAGCGACGAGTCGATCGCGTAGCGCAGGTCGTGGCCGGCCCGGTCGATGACGTGGTCGAAATCGTCGGGGGAGCGGCCCATCAGCCGCAGGATGCTGCGCAGCACCGACAGGTTGTCGCGTTCGCCGTCCGCGCCGATGAGGTACGTGCGGCCGGCCTGCCCGTCGAGCAGGATCCGCCACACCGCCCGGTTGTGGTCGTCGACATGGATCCAGTCGCGCACATTGGCCCCGGCGCCGTAGAGCTTCGGCCGACGCCCGGTCAGCACGTTGGTGATCTGGCGCGGGATGAACTTCTCGACGTGCTGATACGGGCCGTAGTTGTTGGAGCAGTTCGAGATCGTCGCCGCCACCCGATAGGACCGCACCCACGCCCGCACCAGCATGTCGGCCGCCGCCTTCGTCGACGAGTACGGACTCGACGGGTTGTACGGGGTCGCCTCGGTGAACCGCGAAGGGTCGTCGAGCGCCAGGTCGCCGTACACCTCGTCGGTGGACACGTGGTGGAGGCGAATCCCGTTGCGGCGCACGGCTTCCAGCACCGTGAATGTGCCCAGGACGTTGGAGCGGACGAACGGCTCCGGGTCGGCCAGCGCGTTGTCGACGTGCGTTTCTGCGGCGAAGTGCACCACGGCGTCGGCTTCGGAGACGAGCGCGTCGACGACGTCGGTGTCGGTGATGTCGGCCTGCACCAACCGGACGTCGTCTTCCACCGGCGTCAGCGACTCGCGGCTGCCGGCGTAGGTGAGCGAGTCCAGCACGGTGACCCGTACCTCGGGGCGCTCACGCACCGTCGCGTGCACGAAATTGGCGCCGATGAAGCCGGCGCCGCCGGTGACCAGCAATCGCATGACCACCGACCCTAGCGCGCAGTGTCAGCCGGTCGTGCCGAGCGGCCCGGCCAGCTCCTCGAGGGTGGACAGCAGTTCGTCCGGGCCCCCGAGCACCTGGATGGCGACATGGTCGGCGCCGGCCTGCAGGTGCTCGGTCAGTCGCGCCGCGATCTGCTCGGGCGACCCATAGGCCACCACGGCGTCGATGAACCGGTCACTGCCGGGGCGTTCGAGGTCCTCGTCGGTGAAACCCAGCCGCTTCCAGTTGTTGACGTAGTTCGACAACCCCAGGTAGAAGTCGACGGTCTCGCGGCCGACCTCGCGCGCCCGCTCGGGGTCGTTGGTCAGCACCACCTTGTGTTCGGGCGCGAGAAACACTGTCGGGCCGAGCAGTTCGCGCGCCTGGCCGGTGTGCACCGGAGTGGTCAGATAGGGGTGCGCGCCGGCGCTGCGCTGCGCGGCGAGCTGCAGCACCTTCGGGCCCAGCGCGGCGACGACCATCCGGCTGGTCGGCACCTTCGCCGCGTCCAGCGCGTCGAGGTAGTCGACGAGCGCCTGGTAGGGCTTGGTGTACTGCTGCGTGTGTTCGGGGTGGCCGACGCCGACACCGAGCAGGAACCGGCCCGGGAAGGCCTTCTCGATGCGGTGGAACGACTCGGCGACCTCTGCGGCCGGGGCGGTCCAGATGTTGACGATGCCGGTGGCCACCTGCAGCGTCTCGGTGTTCTCCAGAATCGGCTCGACGAAGGCGAGGTCGGCCGCCGGCGACGCACCCACCCACACCGTGCCGTAACCGAGCTTCTCGATGTCCGACGCCTGCTCCGGTGTGACCGGCGAGCCGGTCCAGACGCCGAAGCGTCCCTGCGCGGGCTTCAGCGACGGGCCTTCAGATTCACTCATCGAGTTCCCTTCGGTTGCGTTCAGTTCAGTCCCAGCGGCCCGGCCAGTTCGGTGAGCGCTCCCACCAGCTTGTCAGGGCGGGTGAGCACCTGAACGGGCACGTGGTCGGCGCCCGCTTCCAGGTGTTCGGTCAACCGCGCGGCGATCTGGTCGGGGGTGCCGTACGCGACGACGGCATCCACCAGACGGTCACTACCCGGTTTGGTGACATCCACATCGGAGAATCCGAGCCGTTTCCAGTTGTTCACGTAGTTCGCCAGGCCGAGATAGACCGCGAGGGCCTCGCGTCCGACCTCGCGGGCGCGCTCAGGATCTGTCGTCAGCACCACCTTGTGCTCCGGCGCCAGGAACGCCTCGGGGCCGATCAGCTCGCGGGCGCGGGCGGTGTGCTCGGGAGTGGTCAGATACGGGTGCGCACCGGCGCTGCGCCGCGCCGACAACTGCAGCACCTTGGGCCCCAGCGCCGCGATGACCCGCCGCTGCCGCGGCACGCCGTGTTCGTCGAGCTTGTCGAGGTAGTCGGTGAGCGCGTCGATCGGCTTGCGGTACTCCTTGTGCGCCTCGCGGTGCCCGACCCCGATGCCCAGCAGGAAGCGCCCGGGGTGCGCTGCCTCGATGCGGTGGAACGACTCGGCGACCTCGCCGGGAGCGGCCGTCCAGATGTTCACGATGCCGGTGGCGACCTGCAACGTCGTCGTGGCGTCGAGAAGGGGTTCGACCCAGTCCAGCGCCGCCGGCGGCGAGCCGCCGACCCAGACGGCGCCGTAGCCCAGCGCCTCGATCTCCGCGGCCTGCGCAGGGGTCACCCCGCGGCCGAACGATCCGAATCTGCCCAGATCGGGCTTCGCGTCGGTCACTGTGCGGGGGCTTCCGGCGCCGGCGCGTGTAGCGGCAGGCAGACGATGAACTTCGTGTCGCCGGGCTTCGACTGCACCGACAGGTTGCCGTGGTGCTTCTCGACGACGATCCGCCAGGCGAGGTCCAGGCCCAGGCCGGTGCCTTCGCCGAACGGCTTGGTCGTGAAGAACGGCGTGAAGATCCGTTCGACGATGTCCTCGGGAACACCGGGCCCGTCGTCGCAGATCTCGACGCGGACCGTGGTCTCGCTCTCCCGCAGGGTCCGGATCGTCAGAGTGCCCTGACCGTTCATCGCCTGGATGGCGTTGTCGATGATGTTCGTCCACACCTGGTTGAGGTCGCCGGGATAGCAGAGCAATTCGGGCAGCGTGGTGTCCTTCTCCCACACCAGCTTCACCGGCTTCTCCTTGCCGACCTTGTCGCCGAAGATCGTCTTGATCGTGCTGAACAGCAGTTCGTGGACGTTGGCGCTCTGGTATTCGGCGCGGTCCATCTGCGAGTACTGCTTGGCCCCGGCCAGCAGCGCGGAGATCCGCTTGCTCGCCTCGGCGATCTGGTTCATCAACAGCTCGTTGTCGATCGTGTACTTCAGCCAGCCGATCGCGCCCGGCAGCGTCGCCGAGCAGTCGACGTCGTCGATCGACGCCTCGACGCGTTCGAGCCAGTCGACGTCGAGGCCCGCCTCCACGAACGTCGGGGCGTAGTCCCACGCGCCGGCGATCCCGTGCTCTTCGAGCCAGTCGCCGATCTGGTCCTCCCGGTCGGAGGTCTCCAGCGCGGAGAGCTCCTGCGACTTGGACTTGGCCACCTGCTCGGCCACCTCGTCCTGGATGCTGATCAGAACCTTCAGCGCGGCCGGGGTGAACTTGCCGTCGGCGAGCATCGCGAGCTTGTGCCGCATCTTGCCGACCCCCTCGCGCAGGTCCGCGACCGCGCGGGCGGTCGCGCCCGCGGGGTTGTTGAGCTGATGGGTCAGTCCGGCGGACAGCTGGCCCAGCGCCAGCAGCTTCTCGCGCTGGCCGATGATCTGGCGCTGCCGCAGCCCGCCGACCATGTGCCCCTCGAGCAGGTGCACCGCCATCGGGAACTCTTTCTGCATGAACTCGGCGAACGCCGACGCGTCCAGGACGAAGAACCGCGACGGCCGGGTGACGCGGACCGACGCCTGGTAGACGTGCTCCTCGCCGGGGATGTAGGCCGACCAGGCTCCGCAGTACACCCCGCGCTGAGAGGTGCGGTTGGTTTCGATGTCGACGCCGCCCGAGCGCTTGGACATCACCAGCTCGCCGTCGATGAGCACGTAGAAGCAGGTCGCGGGGTCGCCTTCGGTGCAGATCGGGCCTGGCTCGAAGGTGGCGATGTGGCCGTTCTCGCACAGCGTCTGCAGCTGCTCGTCGGTCAGCGCCTCGAACAGGAACAACGAGCGCAACTCATCGGGCAGGCACGCCTCGCCGATCGTCATCTTGTTCCCGTCCCTTCCTTCGGCTGCGTCGTGCAACATCAGTGGTCGGCGCTGGATTCCGCCGCGGTCACGTCTCGGCCAGGTACCGGTGCACGAGCATCACGGCCATGGACCCTTCGCCGACGGCCGCGGCCACCCGCTTCGCCGACTCGGCGCGCACGTCACCGGCGACGAACACGCCGGGCACGCTGGACTCCAGGTGATGCGGCGGCCGGTCCAGCGTCCACCCGCTGATGTCGCGCAGGTCCGGGCCGGCGACGATGAACCCGTGGTCGTCGCGGACCACCACACCGTCGAGCCATTCGGTGCGGGGTTCGGCGCCGATGAAGATGAACATCCGCCCGCAGTCGGCCTCGTGGCGATCACCGGTCTCGGTGTTCTCCAGGCAGATGCCTTCGAGGTGGCCGTCGCCCTTCACGGCGTGCACGACGGTGTGCGGCATCTCGGTGATGTTGTCCTGGGCCCTGATCTGCTGGATCAGGTAGTACGACATCGAGTCCTCGAGCGTGCGCCTGCTCACGATCGTCACCGACTTCGCGGTGCGCGCCAGATACATCGCGGCCTGGCCGGCGGAGTTGGCGCCGCCGATGACGTACACCTCGTCGTCGTCGCAGTCCGACGCCACCGACGCCGTCGCGCCGTAGTAGACGCCCGCACCGGTCAGCGTCGAGCACCCCTCGGCCGCCAGTTGCCGGTACTCCACGCCCATCGCGAGGACGACCGCCCGGGTGCCGATCGTGCGCCCGTCGGACAGATGCACCGTGCGGGCGATGCCGTCGACCTCGAGGCGGGTCACCTCGGCGGCGGTGATCAGCTCGGCGGAGAACTTCTCGGCCTGCCTGCGCGCGCGATCGGCCAGCTGCGCGCCCGACAGCCCGTCGGGGAACCCGAGATAGTTCTCGATCCGCGAACTCTGGCCGGCCTGCCCGCCGGTCGCGGTGCGTTCGATGAGCACCGTCTTGAGGCCCTCGGAGGCGCCGTAGACCGCGGCGGCCAGCCCGGCGGGTCCGCCGCCGATGACGACCAGGTCGTAGAAGTCGTCCGAGGGCGTCGTCGTCAGCCCCAGCGTCGCCGCGAGCTCGGCGTCGGTCGGGTCGATCAACGTCTCACCCTGTTCGGTGATCACCACGGGCAGCGTCAACCCGTCCTGCCCCGCGGCCTCCAGCAGGGCGGCACCCCTGGGCTCGTCGGAGCGGAACCACGTGTAGTACAGGCGATTTCGGGCGAGGAACTCGCGCACCTCGGAGGAGCGTGCGTTCCAGGGGTGGCCGATGATCTTGGTGTGGGGGATCGCGCGGTCGCCGGTGGCCCGCCACGCCTCGAGCAGCGCGTCGATCACCGGGTAGAGCTTCTCCTCCGGCGGGTCCCACGGTTTGAGTAGGTAGTGGTCGAGGTCGACGACGTTGATCGCGTCGATCGCGGCGTGCGTGTCGGCGTACGCGGTGAGCAGCACGCGCCGCGCCATCGGGAAGATGTCCATCGCCGCTTCGAGGAACTCGATGCCGCTCATCTGCGGCATCCGGTAGTCGGCGACGAACACCGCCACGGTCTCGCCGCGCAGCTTGAGTTCGTTGAGGGTCTCCAGCGCGTCGAGTCCCGACTCCGCGCGGACGATGCGGTACTTCTCGCCGTAGTGCCGGCGCAGGTCGCGGGCCACGGCGCGCGAGACCGCGGGGTCGTCGTCGACGGTGAGGATCACGGGTTTTCGGGGCTGGGGCACAGGTCCAGTCATCGGAACAAGTATGCGCCCCGTGTCCAGCGGAAATCGGGGTCGCCTTCTAGGGCCTTAGGACCCTTTTGCCGGCTGGGCGGCGGCCCTATGGTCTTGCGTGACGGGATCGATGGCCGCGCTTCGTCAGAGAGCTACGGGGGAGGGCTATGCCGACGAACGTCCTCGTGGGGTACGACGGATCGCCGGCGGCAGGCGCGGCCATCGATGCCGGGGCGGCGCTGTTTCCCGGCGCCCACGCGTGGATCACCTACATCTGGATGCCTCCGTTCGCCGGCAAACGGCTGCGCAGAAGGCTGCGCGAGACGGCCCGCACCGCCGACGAGCTGGTGGAACTGATCGAGCGCGAGGGACGCCGCGAGGCCGACACGATCGTGCGCGCCGGGGTCGCGCTCGGTAAAGCCGCCGAGTGGGACGCCGAGCCGCTGGTCAAACGTGCGATCGGATCAGACGGACTGCGGCTGGCGCAGCTGGCGGAGAAGCTGGCGGCCGACGTGATGATCATCGGGGCGCGGGGGCTCGGCGGAACCGAGGCCGCCATCGGCAGCGTCTCCGACATGGCGGTCCACTACGCGACGGTGCCCGTGCTGGTGATTCCGAGCCCGCTGCTGGCCGACGAGTTCGACGCGCTGTCTTCCGGCCCCGTGGTGGTGGGTTACGACGGGTCCGACGGCGCCGAGTCCGCGGTCGAGAAGGCCCGCCACGTGTTCCCCGAGCGCCGGCTGTTGCTGGCCGCGGTCGCCGGCGACGGCGAAAAGGTCGAGGCCGGTCCGTGCGCGCAGGGTCTGGACATGGTGACGCTCGAGCGGGCGAGCCGCTTCGGCGCGCCGCGCGACCGCGGTATCGCCGACACGCTGGCCGCCTGTGCGGACGACCACGACGCCGCCGTCGTCGTGGTCGGGTCCCGCGGACAAGCGGCGGCCCGTGAGATCCTGCTCGGAAGCGTCGCCGTCGCGACCGTGCACCGCTCGCACCGGCCGGTGCTCGTGGTACACGGCTGATCAAATCGGCTCAGACCGGCTCAGCCTGCTTCTGCGCGGCGCGCCCCCGCACGTCGGGGGAGAGGTGTTCGATGGCCGCGACGGTCTCGGCCCGCCGCATCCGTTGCGCCCGTTTCGAGATGCCGCGCATCATCTTGCGTTCCATGACGAAGTGCGGGATGTCGAACCAGAAGTGCCCGACCGGGCCGCCGCGGCCGCGCACGATCAGCCGCGTCCAGCCGACTTCCCGACGGAGGACGAAAGCCCAACAGCCCCGGGCCTTCTCGCCGCGCTGCAGCCGCTGGTAATCCTCCGGCGACACGAGCACGAGGTGAGACTTCGGCGCGACGGCGGCCACGATCTGGCGCGCGCCGGGACCGTACCGTCTGGCGAGCCAGACCGTGTCACCGACCTCGACGCGCTGCCACTCCGGATGCACCACGTCGGCGTTGCGCACGTCGGCGCCCACCGCCCGCTCGAGCAGCGAGTAGCTGTAGAACCCTCCCCGGTCCTCCCCGATCTGGGCCAGCCACGGCCAGACGTCCTGCCGCGGGGCGTCGATCGTCACCGCACGGGTGGTCTGCGGGGTGTCGGCCACGACGAGCTCGTCACCCGGCAACGAGGCGGCGATCTCCTCGGTGCGCGCGCCCCAGGTGTACATCCACGGCCGCACGTGGGCGCGGTACACCGCCGCGATGCCCACCGCGGCCATCAGGTCCGCCACAAGCGGCCGTTGCCTTCCCATGACGGGTCAGCCGGCCTCGACGTCGACGCGCTTGGCCGGGACCTCGGACTCCTTGAGGGGTACCGAGACGGTCAGGATGCCCTTGTCGTAGCTGGCCTTGATGGCGTCCTCGTCGGCGCCCGCGGGCAGCGTCACCGACCGGGTGAAGGATCCGTAGGTGAACTCGGAGCGCCCGTGGGACTCCTTCTTCTCGCTGCGTTCGGCCTTGATCGTCAGGACACCGTCACGAACGGTGACGTCGACGTCCTTCTTCGGATCGATGCCCGGGATCTCGGCGTGCAGTTCGTACACCCCCTCGCTGATGTCGTCCTCGACCTTGATCGGGTGGCCGCCGAACATCGGCCGCAGATTCGACCAGTTCGGGAACCCCGAGAAGAACTCCGAGAAGTCGGGCCAGGACGGCCGATGATGCTGCTGCACAGCGACATCGCTCATGATCGCTCTCCTTGAGATGAGTATGTGTACTCCCGCATCCGATCACCGGGCGACCGGCAGCCGCTAGGGACCGAAGTCCCCGCCGCACGGGCCGTTCGTCGGGCCGCGCCCCCGGGAACGGGACCACTGGCCCTAGTGGCCGGGCGCGCAAACCGCCACGCTCGAGGCATGGTGAACAGACTCGTCAAAACGCTGACGGTGGCCGCGGCGCTCTACGCGGCACGGCGCTACTTCCGCGACTGGGGCACGACCAAGGCCGAGTCGGGTGGTCGCCTGCCGGGTGACGAACTCGTCAAGGCGCCGATCCTCTCGGCGACGGAGGGCGTCTGGATCGACGCACCGGCCGCGAAGGTCTGGCCGTGGCTGGTCCAGATGGGGCAGGACCGCGGCGGCCTGTACAGCTTCGAAAAGCTCGAGAACGCGGTGGGATTGCGGTACCGCAACGCCGACCGGCTGCACCCGGAGTGGCAGCAGCTCGAAGTGGGCGACACCGTCAGGCTGGTGCCCAGAGGCTGGCTGGGCCTGGCCGACGGGGTCGAGCTCGAGGTGGCGCGCATCGTCGACGACACCTCGATCGTGCTGCGCGGCCGGTTGTCCTCGCTGCCGTGGGACGTGGTGTGGTCCTTCCACGTCATCCCGCACTGGGACGATCGGTGCCGGCTGCTGATCCGGTCGCGCCTGGCGCTGCGCAGCCCCGGAGAAGTGGTGCTGGCCGAACTGGCGGGCCCCGCCCGGGCGTTGATCACCCGGGGAATGCTGTTGGGTGTCAAGCGGCGTGCGGAGGGGCAGTGGCAGGCCGAGGCGTCGGCGGCGCGGGCCAGCGCGGATCTGCACCGCGTCGGCTGAGCCGTGCGGTCACGCCCTCATCGGTTCACGCCGACACGGTGACGTCGACACTCAACGTATCGGCGATCGCGTGCGCTGCCGCCCAGTCGCCCTCGCGCAGAGTGCGCCCGAAGTCCTCGACCAGCGGGCTGATCGCGCCGAGCTGGGCCAGCCAGTTCGACACCGTGCCGGCGACCTCGTCGGCGCTCACCCGGACCATGCGTTCGCGGTGCAGGCGGTCGGTGAGCACGAACGTCGGCGGCTGGTGGTTGGTGCGTCCGAGCAGGCAGCCCATGGTCTTCATCGTCGGCTCCTCGGTCAAGTCCGGTGCATCGATCACACCACCCCGCCGGGCGCGTCACCATGGTCGAAATGCGCTATTGCGCAGTTTCTTTGGTCCCTGTTTCGAGGACTTTCGGCCCCCACGGCGATGGCCAGATGCCCTTCTGCGCCATCCCGCCGGTGTGGCCAGGATTGACGGTTGAGGAAGGGGAAGCGCATGAAGGCCAACGTGGGTGACTGGCTGGTGGTCAAGGGCACGACCATCGATCGGCCCGATCACCGGGGAGTGATCACCGAGGTGCACTCCCGGGACGGGTCGCCGCCGTATGTGGTTCGCTGGCTCGACAGCGACCACGAATCGACCGTGTTCCCCGGCTCGGACGCCGTCATCGTCACCGCCGACGAGCAGCATGCCGCCGAGGAACGGGCGCACCATCGATTCGGGTCGTAGCCGAGCGCACGGTCAGGTGACGATGCCGGGGGCGGTGAAGCACTGGCCGACGCACGTCCGGCGCCGCGACGGGACCTGCGTGCCGTTCGACATCGGGCGGATCGAGAACGCGGTGAGCCGGGCCGCGCGCGAGGTCGGCTGCGAGGACCCCGACATGCCGGCGACCGTGGCGCGGGCCGTCGCCGACGCGCTCGGACCCGACGTCGCCGACGTCGAGCGGATCCAGGACTTCGTCGAAGCGCGGTTGGGGGAGGCCGGCCTCGACGACGTCGCCCGTGCGTACATCGTCTACCGCCAGCGGCACGCCGAACTGCGTACCGCCAAGATGCTGCTGGGTGTGCGTGACGAGCTGAAGCTCAGCCTGGCGGCGGTGACGGTGCTGCGCGAGCGGTACCTGCGGCGTGACGACGCGGGCAGGCCGGTGGAGTCCACCGGCGAGATGATGGACCGGGCGGCGCGCTTCGTGGCGGCCGCCGAGGATGGCTACCGGCGGGGTTCGGCGGCCGAGTGGGCCGAGCGGTTCGCCACCTCGATGCGCCGCCTCGAGTTTCTGCCCAATTCGCCGACCTTGATGAATGCCGGAACCGAGATCGGTTTGCTCGCAGGATGTTTCGTGCTGCCGCTGGAGGACTCGCTGCACGCGATCTTCGCCACGCTGGGCCACGCCGCCGACATCCAGCGAGCGGGCGGCGGAACCGGATTCTCGTTCAGCCACATCCGGCCGGCCGGTGACCGGATCGTCGCCACCGGCGGCACCGCCAGTGGTCCGATGTCCTTCCTGCGGTTGTTCGACGCCGCCGCCGGGGTCGTGTCGATGGGCGGGCGCCGTCGCGGTGCCTGCATGGGGGTGCTCAACGTCTCGCACCCCGACATCGTCGACTTCGTCACCGCCAAAAGCGACAGCCCCTCGGAGCTGTCGCATTTCAATCTGTCGGTCGGCGTCACCGACGCGTTCCTGCGGGCCGTCGAGCGTGGGGGCGAGCAGCCCCTGATCAACCCGCGGACCGGGCGTACCGTCGGCCGCGTTCCGGCCGCCGAGCTGTTCGACGCCGTCTGCGAGGCCGCCCACGCCTGCGGTGATCCGGGGCTGGTCTTCCTCGACACGGTCAACCGGGCCAATCCCGTGCCACGCCGCGGCCGCATCGAGGCCACGAACCCGTGCGGAGAGGTGCCGCTGCTGCCCTATGAGTCGTGCAATCTCGGCTCGATCAATCTGGCCCGCATGGTCACCGCCCGCGGCGTCGACTGGGATCGGCTCGCCGACACCGTCGCCGTGGCGGTGCGCTTCCTCGACGACGTCATCGACGTCAGCCGCTATCCGTTCCCCGAACTCGCCGAGGCCACGCGGGCGACCCGCAAGGTCGGGCTCGGGGTGATGGGACTGGCCGAGCTGCTGGCCGTCCTCGGAATCCCTTACGACAGTGACGAAGCCGTCAGGCTGGCCGGCCAGATCATGCGCCGGGTCCAGCAGGCGGCCCACCGGACGTCGAGGTGTCTCGCGGAGGACCGCGGGGTGTTCCCGGCCTTCGCCGGCAGCCGGATAGCGGCACTCGGTCCGCATCGCAACGCGCAGCTGACCTCCGTGGCGCCGACGGGCACGATCTCGCTGATCGCCGGTACCACTGCGGGAATCGAGCCGATGTTCGCCATCGCGTTCACCCGGTCGATCGTCGGGAGACATCTGCTCGAGGTCAATCCGTGCTTCGACAGGCTGGCCCGGGACCGGGGGCTCTACCGGGACGACCTGATCGCCGAGATCGCCCAGTGCGGTGGGGTGCGGTCCTACCCGGGGCAGCTGCCCGACGATGTGCGCGCGGCGTTCCCGACCGCGGCGGAGATCTCCCCGCGGTGGCACCTGCGCATGCAGGCCGCCGTGCAACGCCATGTCGACGCGGCGGTGTCGAAGACGGTCAACCTGCCCGCAACGGCGTCCGTCGACGATGTTCGCGACATCTATCTGGCGGCGTGGAAGGCGAAGGTCAAGGGCATCACGGTGTATCGCTACGGCAGCCGAGAGGGGCAGGTGCTCTCCTATGCCGCGCCGCAGCCCGAACTGGCGCAGGCCGACGTCGCCTACAGCGGCGGGTGCGTCGGCCGGTCGTGCGAGTTCTGAGGCGCCCGCGGGGGTGACCTTCGGCCCTAACCAGCGCGAGTTGTGCAGCGTAGCAATGGAGTATGCGGAACAGAACCGACCTGCCCGACGTGTTCGACGTCGACGTGATCACCCACGGCGAGAGCGCCGACGCGGCCGACTACGCAAGGACCAGGATCGGGGGACTGGGCCGGCTCACCCACCGGCCGGTGCTGCACGCGCGCGTCCGGCTGACAAGCCACCGCGACCCGGCCGTGGAGCGGCCCGTGCTCGCCCAGGCGAACCTCGACGTCGAGGGCAGGCCGGTGCGGGCCCAGGCGTACGGCGACACCGCACGCGAGGCGATCGACCGGCTCGAGGCGAAGCTGACCCGGCGCCTCGAACGGGTGGCCGCACACTGGGAGGCCCAGCGGGGCGGTCAGCCCGCTCCCGAACCGCACGAGTGGCGGCACGAGTCCGAACCGGCCAAGCGGCTCAGCTACTTTCCGCGCCCGGCCGACGAACGCCGGATCGTCCGGCGCAAGTCCTTCGCCATGGCTCCGTGCTCGGTCGACGAGGCCGTCACCGAGATGGACCTGCTCGACTACGACTTCCACCTGTTCACCGAGAAGGGTTCGGGCACTGCGGCCGTGGTGTATCGAGGCGGACCCACCGGCTACCGCGTGGCCCTCGTCGCGCCCGAGCTGGCAGGCCAGCTCGCACCGTTCACCGGCGCGGTCACCGTCAGTGGGCAACCGGCACCGTGTCTTTCCGAGCAGGGGGCCACCGAACGTCTCGGTCTGCTCGGTCTGCCGTTCCTGTTCTACATCGACGCCGCGCAGGGCCGGGCGAGCGTGCTCTACCACCGCTACGACGGCCACTACGGGATGATCAGCCCCGCGAACTGACCCCGTTCACTGCCAGCGCGCATCGCGCTCACGCGGGCTGAGTGGTCCCGAGTCCCGTTCGGGTGCAGCGGTGTCGACCGTCACCTCTTCCCAGAACCCCGGGCTGTACAGGTGGATGTCGCTGCCGCTCACCACCTTCAAGACACCGCTGTCGAGCACTTCATACGTGGCACCGTCGGAGAACTCCTCGTCGGTGTCCCGGTCTCTGAGCTGGATCCACAGACGCATGGCTCGCAGTACCTCACACGTCAGCCGGTGTGCGGCTGAGATGGTTGAGGAACCAGTCCCGTGCCAGCGCGGCAACGGCTTCCAGCGTGCCGGGCTCCTCGAACAGGTGGGTCGCGCCGGGTACGATCGTGAGATTGCACTGTCCGGGGATGGCGGCTTGCGCCCGCCGGTTGAGTTCCAGCACGACCTCGTCGCGGCCGCCGACGATCAGCAGCGTCGGTGCGTAGACGTCGTAGAGGTGCCTGCCCGCGAGGTCGGGCCGGCCCCCACGGGAGACCACCGCGCCGACCTCGACCCGGGTGTCGGCCGCGGCGGTCAGTGCCGCGCCTGCCCCGGTGCTGGCGCCGAAGTAGCCGATCGGCAGCGACGCGGTGTCGGGGCGGGTGGACAGCCAGGCCGTGACGTCGACCAGTCGCCGGGCCAGCAACTCGATGTCGAAGACGTTGGCACGGTTACCTTCTTCGGCGGGGGTGAGCAGGTCGAACAGCAGTGTGGCCAAGCCGGCCTCGTTGAGCACGTCGGCGACGTACCGGTTGCGCGGACTGTGGCGGCTGCTCCCGCTGCCGTGCGCGAAGACGACGATGCCCTCCGGATTCTCCGGGATGGTCAGGCGCCCCGCGACCTCGACCGCCCCGGCCGTCACCCGGACCTCCTCGTCCCGCGGGTCTGCCGCCGGCGCGTCTGCTGCGCTCGCCGGGGCGATGCCGTCGCGGGCGGCGTCGAGCAGTGCGACGACCTCGTCGTCGGAGGTCTGCCGGAACCTGTGATAGCCCTGCCCGACGGCGGCATAGAAGTAGAACTTCGGGGTCTCCAGGTACACCACGTCGTCGGCGCAGTAATTCATCGCGTCGACGACGTGGCGCGACCCCACCGGGGCCGCCAGCACGATCCGCGTCGCACCCTGGGCGCGAGCGGCCTCGCACGCCGCCCGGGCAGACGCCTCACTGGTCAACCCGTAGTCGACGATCAACGCGACACGGCCGGCCAGCGGAATCCGTTCCCGGCCGCGTCGATACAGCGCCACCTCCCTCGCCAATTCGGCTCGCTGGACGGCCTCGATCTCGGCGGCGGTGGCTTCGCCGAGCGCCATCTGCTCGAGTTCGGCGTCGTTGACGATCCGGACGTCGTCCTCGGCGATCGCACCATAGGCGACCTCGGGCTCGAACGACGGGGCCAGTCTGCGCACCACCAGGACATCGAGCGGCGCGCGCAACGATCTCGCGACCTCGAACGCCACCGGTACCCCGCCGCGCGGCAGGCCCAGCACCACGACATCGCTGTCCCGGAATCGTTCCAGGCGCTCGGCGAGCCGGCGCCCGGCTTCGGCCCGGTCATGAAACAACTGCACGGCGCACCTCCGTGTCACTCGTCCTCGATGACGTGCATCGCGGCTTCCTCAGCGGAGGCGGCGCCTCCGCTGATCCCGACATCGTCGGCCACCAGTTCCGCCTCGTCGTCCTCGCCGAACCCGAGGTCGGGCGCGACCAGTCGGCCTGCCCGCGTGCGTCCGACCTCTCGGTGCTGCGGGAATTCGGCGTCCTGCTCGGCTTCATCGCCGCGGAGCTGATCGGCCTCGTCGAACAGGACGTTCAGCCGCGACGCCGGGTCCGGCTCCTCCTCGGAGAGAAGCTGATCCATGGACTCCCCGGGCCCGAAGGCGCCGGGTCCGTACGGCTGCTCGGGAGGTGAGTAGCCTTCGTCGAGCACGTCGGCGACCCCGCGGTCGATGAGCGTGTCCTCGGCCTCGAGCTGGTTCTCCTTCTCGACGCTGTATTCGCCCGCTGCGGGACCCGTGGCGTAATTCGGTGTGCTCATCGGTGATTCGTTTCGGAGACGGGTCAGTGACTGGTGATCGCCTGCTGCGAGCAGATCGCTTTGACGAATTGCACGATGGCGTGTTCGGGCAGGTGCCGGGCGATGTCGGCTTCGCTGACGATGCCGACGAGCCGATGATCGTCGATCACCGGGAGCCGCCGGACCTGATGCTCCTCCATGACGGTGAGCATCTCCTGGATGCCCGCATCCGCGTCGACGTGGTAGGTGGTGCCCTGAGCCAGCTCACCTGCGGTCGTGGTGTCGGGATCATGGCCGCCGGCAAGGCATTTGACGACGATGTCGCGGTCGGTGATCATGCCGTGGAGCCGGTCGTCGTCGCCGCAGATGGGTAGCGCGCCCACGCCGAGTTCGGCCATGTGGCGTGCCGCCGTGGTCAAGGTCTCGTGCTCGCCGACACATGTCACTCCGGTGTGCATGATTTCGCGTGCCGTGGTCATCGCGGTGGTCATGGTGTCTCCTCACCTCGTATCGGGTCGCGGGGCGTACCCCCTGACGTGGTCGATACTTCGCCTGGGGTGCGGGCGCATCTAGGGCCGTTGGACCTTCGAGATCACGACATTCGGCCGATGCCCGGCCGGCGAAGGTTTCCTACCGTCGAGGGACCTCCGTCGGTCGACTCGAGAGGAGCCCCGAAATGCCCGAGGACATCAAGCCCCGTGGAGTCGTCGTCGGCACCGACGGGTCTACCTGCTCCCTGGTGGCGGTGCGGTGGGCGGCCCGTGAGGCGGCGATGCGCCACGCCGGCCTCCACATCGTGCACGTCGTGTCGTCCTTGGTGTTTCCGGTGTCGACGCTGGCGTGGCCCGGCGGCCGGGTGCCCGACGAGGTGCTCGAGATCCAGGAGAACGAGGCGCGCAACGCGATCACCGACGCGGTGGCCGCGGCCCGAGAAGCCGGCGCCGACGAGTCGCTGGAGGTCTCGTGCGAAACGGCGCACGGGGGAGCGGTGCCGACACTGGCCGGCCGGTCCGACGAAGCGCAGATGCTCGTGGTGGGCTGCCACGGGCGAACCGGCAGGCACCGTCGTCTGCTCGGATCGGTCAGCACCGGGCTTATCTCTCATGCCCACTGCCCGGTCGCCGTCGTGCACGAGGAGTTCTCCGAGACACCGGAGTCGGCCCAGTTGCCGGTCGTCGTCGGAATCGACGGCTCCCGCACCTCCGAATCGGCGACGGCGATCGCCTTCAACGAGGCGTCGTGGCGGGGTGCGCCCCTAGTCGCGGTGCACGTCTGGAGCGACGCGGATCTCCTGCCCGTCGACGTGATGGGGCCGGCCGGGTTGCGGCGCGCCGCCGACCGGACGCTGGCCGACTGCCTCGCCGGATGGCTGGATCGTTTCCCCGAGGTGCCCGTCACCAGGGTCGTCCGGTTCCACGACCCGGTCGGCAACCTGCTGGAGCAGGCCGAGCACGCGCAACTGGTCGTGGTCGGCAGCCACGGCCGCGGCGGCTTCACCGGCATGGTGCTGGGCTCGGTGGGCGCCGCCGTCGCGCAGGCCGCCCGCGCGCCGGTGATCATCGCGCGGAAACGCTGACGGCTCAGCACTTCTCAGGACCGAGCTCAGGACTGAGCGCTCCCCGAGGCCAGGCCCTCCGGCCGGGCCGAACCGGCCTGGGGATACCGCAGCAGTGCTGCGACGCCATCGTCGAAGGTCACGTCGCCGAACGGCCGGACCACCGCCGCGTCGCCGGCGACGGCCGCGAACGGCAGTGCTTCGTCGGCCAGTGCCACCCGGTACGGCGCCTCTCCCCACTCCGAGAGCGTGTCGGCGTCGGGCGCCACGGCGGTCGGGCCGGGCCCGGACACGACGGTGGTGCCGCCGAGGTCACCGACGATGAGGGTGGCGACGGCGCCGTCGCGCAGTGCCGCACAGACGGCGCGAAGCCCCGCGACGGCGAGCCCGGAGCCTCGTCCGTCCTCCGCCTCGAACCGGGCCATGATGACGCTGGTGGCGTCGTGCCGGCGGCGTTCGAACTCTTCGTCGATCAGATCGGCCATCTCCCGTTCGGTGGGCCGGCCGCCCTGAGCGCGGGCGGGAAGCGAGACGACGCACTCGGCGATGCGTTGCGGCATCTCCAGCAGGACATCCGAGCGTGAGCGGACCTCGCCGCACAGGAACACCAGCTCGGCGTTGCACCGGTCGACCATGTCGGTGATGCGGTCGGCGATGGCGCGGGCGTTCATGCGGACCGCTTCCTCGGTGGTGTGCTGCAGATCGCCGTAGCCGTTCCACCCGGCGGTGACGGGCTTGTGCACGGGGTAGCCCTCGCCCTCGACGGTCTCGTGGACGACGATCCCGCCGCGGTGCATGGTCAGGTCGGCGCCGAGCAGATCGGCCGCGGCGAACACGTAGGCCGGGCGCGACGTCCCCAATTCGAGCAGAGGAAGGAAGTACGGGTAGTCGGAGACCCGCAGCACGGTGATCGCGGGCGGGCTGCCGAGCAGTTCGTTGATCAGCACCCCTTCGCTGCCGGCGATCACGGCCCGCCCCTGGCGTCCCACCGCGGGCCGGCTGTGCAGGACGGCGCGCTCGACGGCACCGATGACGTGCTCGGCGACCTCGCTGTCCTCGAGGTGCCTGCGGATCGCGGACCACCGGGCGGCGGCCTGCTTCTCGGCGTCGTGGGTGTCGCGGGTGTCGTCGATGTAGAGCGACACGAAGGGTCCTGGCGCGCCGGCGAGCCGGCGGAAGCGTTCAGTTTCCACGATGTTCCTCACTGGGTCGGACGGCTGGGGAGAACGTGACGAAGTGGTCCACGCCGAAGCGCTCGAAGGCGCGTTTGCGGCGCGGTGAGAGTTGCGGGGCAGCGCTTCGCGCGTCGATGACGCGCGGGTCGACCACGTCGTACGACTGACCGCCGACGGTGATCGTGGCCTTGCCCGCGGCGAGCACGTTGCGCAGCCAGTCGACGCCGGTGCCGTAGGGCAGCGGAACCAGGAAGCCGTCGGCGACGCGCTCGGCGACGACCGGGGTGGCGTACGCGGCTCCGGAGCGCCGCCCGGTGTGGCGCATCACGGCCGCATACCAGTGTTTGCGCCCTGCGAGCAGCATCATCGCCGGGTTCAGGACGTGCTTGTTGAACGTGCGCACAGCATCCCGGACCGGGCTGGTCTTGGTGTTCGGCATGCCCCGATGCTCGACGAGCGCGCGTGCCGCGGACAGGGCCGAGAGGTCACCGCCGGGGAGGACTTAAGCCACCTGTTGTGGCGGGATGTGACGAGAGGCAGGCAGAGGACTTTGTGGTGACTTTCGTCTCTATTGCCGCCCACCTGCGTGGAAAACGATGGGGTCGATCGAAGCCGAAAGGAGTGGCCCTATGGTGCCGACCGACAACATGGACCGGACGGAGGGCAAACTCGACGACCTCGCCTGGCAGTTCCTGCGGTCCGAATTCACGGGGGATGCCTACGCGATGTGGCCGCTCGACCGCCGACTCGACGTGTTCCTGCGTCATCACGGATACCGCGAGATCCGCGACAACGGGTCGACCTACGGCGCTCTCCTGGACCGGGTCATGTCGCGCATCCACTCCGCCGCCTGCTTCGGCGGCCCTCCGGTCGAGGCCGAGGATGCGCGATGACGGTCATCCACAAGACGGCGGAGGACTGGCGGGTCGCGCCCAACTTCACCGACTACGACGCGACGTGCGCCGGGTTCGACTGGGCGGACGTTCCGGACGTCTGCGCGGGAATGAACACGGGCGGGGGGGAGCACGGCTGCAACATCGCCTACGCCGCCGCGGATCGCCACTGTGACGGGCCGCAGGGGGCCCGCACCGCGTTGCGGTTCGTGTCCGACACGGCCACCGACGGCGCGCTGTCCACCCGCGACCTGACCTACGCGGAGCTCGGCGGACTCGCCAGGCGCTTCACCAACGTGTTGCGGGCGCTCGGCGTCGACAAGGGCGACCGCGTCTTCACGCTGCTGGGCCGCTGCCCCGAGCTGTACATCACGATCCTGGGCGCCCTGCGCAACGGCAGCGTCGTCTCGCCGCTGTTCAGTGCCTTCGGGCCGGAGCCGATCGCCACCCGGATGTCGATCGGCGAGGCCGACGTGCTGGTCACCACGAAAGCGATGTACGACAAGAAGATCGCCAAGGTCCGCGACCGGCTGCCGTCGCTGCGGCACGTGATCGTCGTGGACGACACCACCGCGCCGGACGCCGAACCCGCGACGCTGAAGTTCTGGCGCTGGATGGACGCCTCCTCCGACGACGCGCCGATCGAGCCCACCACCGCCGACGACCCGGCGCTGCTGCACTTCACCAGCGGCACCACCGGGACCCCGAAGGGTGCGCTGCACGTGCACGGCGCGGTGCAGATGCACTACATCACCGGGCGCTACGCGCTGGACCTGCATCCCGACGACATCTACTGGTGCACCGCCGACCCCGGCTGGGTGACCGGGATGTCCTACGGCGTGATCGCGCCGCTGCTGCACGGTGTCACGTCGATCGTCGACAGGGCGGAGTTCGACGCGCAGCGCTGGTATCAGATCCTGCAGACCCAAGGTGTCTCGGTGTGGTACACCGCCCCGACCGCGATCCGCATGCTGATCAAGGCGGGCCCGGAGCTCGCCGCCCAGTTCCAGTTCCCGAAGCTGCGGTTCATCGCCAGTGTCGGAGAGCCGCTCAACGCGGAGGCGGTGTGGTGGGGCAAACGGGTGCTGGGCCTGCCGATCCACGACAACTGGTGGCAGACCGAGACCGGCGGCATCATGGTCGCCAACACCCCCGCGTTCGACATCAAACCGGGCTCGATGGGCAGACCGCTGCCCGGGGTCCGGGCGGGCGTGGTGCACCGCCGCGACGACGGTTCGGTGGAGGTCGTCGAGAAGCCCGACGTCGAAGGTGAGCTCGCCCTGCGGCCGGGCTGGCCGTCCATGTTCCGTGGTTACCTGAACCAGGAGGAGCGCTACCAGCGCAGTTTCGCCGACGGCTGGTACCTCAGCGGGGACCTCGCCAAGCGGGACGCCGACGGGTACTTCTGGTTCGTCGGCCGGGCCGACGACGTCATCAAGTCCGCCGGCCATCTGATCGGGCCGTTCGAGGTGGAGAACGCGCTCACCGACCACCCCGCGGTCGCCGAGGCGGCCGTCATCGGGATGCCCGATCCCACCGTCGGCGAGGTGGTCAAGGCGTTCGTGACGCTCAAGGACGGATACTCCGCCAACGAAGACCTCGAGCTGGAACTGCTGGGCCACGCGCGCAAGCGGCTCGGCGCGGCTGTGGCGCCGAAGTCGATCGAGATCGTCGACAGCCTGCCGCACACGCGCAGCGGGAAGATCATGCGCAGGCTGCTCAAGGCGCGGGAACTCGGCCTGCCCGAAGGCGACACCTCGACCGTCGAGACGGTGACACTGTGATCGACGAGGAGACCGCACGGAGCCTGCTGTCGGACATGGTGCGGGTGCGCCTGATGGAGGAGAAGTGCGCCGAGCTCTACAGCGCGTCCAAGATCCGGGGGTTCCTGCACCTGTACGTCGGCGAGGAGGCGGTGGCCGCCGGGTCACTGCGGATGCTCGAACCCGACGACGCCGTGGTGGCGACGTATCGCGACCACGCGCACGCGCTGCTGCGGGGCGTCCCGATGGCCAACATCCTCGCCGAGATGTACGGGAAGCAGGAAGGCTGTTCGCGCGGGCGGGGCGGCTCGATGCACCTGTTCGACGCACGGACCCGCTTCTACGGCGGCCAAGCGATCGTCGGCGGCGGCCTGCCGCTGGCGGTGGGGCTGGCGCTGGCCGACGCGCAGCTGGGCCGGTCACGGGTGACCGCCTGCTACTTCGGCGAGGGTGCGGTGGCCGAGGGAGCCTTCCACGAGTCACTGAACCTCGCCGGGCTCTGGCAGGTGCCGGTGCTGTTCTGCTGCGAGAACAACCTCTACGCGATGGGCACCGAGATCGCGCACGAGCAGGCCGAAACGGACATGACCGAGAAGGCGGCGTCCTACCGCATACCGGCGTTGGCGGTCGACGGCATGGACGTGCTGGCCTGCCGGGCCGCGGCCGAGGAGGGGGCGTATCACGTGCGCAGCGGAGGCGGCCCGTTCTTCCTCGAGTTCCGCACGTACCGGTTCCGCCCGCATTCGATGTTCGATCCCGAGTTGTACCGCAGCAAAGAGGAAGTCGAGCATTGGAAGGAACGTGACCCGATACGTACCTTCACCGAGCGCTGCCTCGAGGCCGGTGTGCTCTCCGACGACGACGTCGCGGCGCTCCGGCGGGCGGCCGAGGAGGAATTGGCCGACGCCGTCGCCTACGCCGAGGCCGGGACGTTCGAGCCCGTCGAGGATCTCACCCGTGACGTCATGACCCCTGCCGCGGTGGGAGCCCTGCGATGACCAAGACGACATACCGCACGGCGATCCACGACTCGATCCGTGACGCCATGGCCGCCGATCCGCGGGTTCTGCTGATGGGTGAGGACGTGGGCGCCTACGGCGGCACCTACGCCGCCTCCAAGGGGCTGCTCGCCGAGTTCGGGCCGAACCGCGTGCGTGACACACCGCTGTCCGAACTCGGCTTCGTCGGCGTGGGCATCGGCGCAGCGCTCGGCGGGCTGCGCCCGATCGTCGAGATCATGACGGTCAACTTCAGCCTGCTGGCGCTCGATCAGATCGTCAACACCGCTGCCGCGCTGAGGCATATGTCCGGAGGGCAGTTCTCGGTGCCGCTGGTGGTCAGGATGGCGACCGGGGCGGGTAGGCAGCTGGCCGCCCAGCACTCGCACAGCCTGGAGTGCTGGTTCGCCCACATCCCGGGTATCAAGGTCGTCGCGCCGGCGACGGTGCAGGACGCCTACGGCATGCTGATCACCGCACTGGCGGACCCCGATCCAGTGGTGGTCTTCGAGCACGTCGGGCTCTACAACACCGCGTCCGATACCGAAGAGCTTGCGGCGGTGGACATCTCGCGCGCGGCGATCCGGCGCCCCGGAAACGACGTCACGGTGATCACCTACGGCGGCAGCCTGCCGAAGGTGCTCGACGCGGCAGACGAGTTGTCCCTGGCCGGTATCGACTGCGAGGTCATCGATCTGAGGACGCTGCGGCCGCTGGACACGCGTGCGTTCATCGAGTCGGTCCGCAAGACGCACCGCGCGGTCATCGTCGACGAAGGCTGGCGCACCGGCAGTCTGGCCGCCGAGGTCAGCGCACAGATCGTCGAGAACGCGTTCTTCGACCTCGACGCCCCGGTGGGCCGAGTGTGCACCGCCGAGGTGCCGATACCGTATGCCAAACACCTCGAGGAGGCGGCACTGCCGCAGCGCGACACGATCGTCGCGGCGGTGAAGAACCTGGTCGGTGTGCAGTCATGATCGAGTTCACGATGCCGGCGCTCGGCTCCGACATGGACGAGGGCACGCTGAACGAGTGGCTCGTCAAGCCGGGCGACACCGTGACCCGCGGGCAGATCGTCGCGGTCGTCGAAACCACCAAAGCCGCAGTGGAAATCGAATGCTGGCACGACGGCGTCGTCGCGGAGCTGCTGGTCCCGGTCGGCCAGACGGTCTCGGTGGGGACGCCCCTGGCGATGCTGGCCGAATCCGGCGAAGAGGTCACCGCCGCTCCGCCGGCCCCGCAGCCCGTCGCGGCACCGGCTCCGGTGGCGGTCGCACCTGCTGCCGTGGCTCCGACCGTCTCGGCCCCTCCGGCCCCGGCCGTCCCAGCGCCGGCTTTCGCAGCGCCGGCGGCTCCGGGCCACCGCCGCTGGGTGTCTCCGGCCGCGCGCCGCCTGGCCGCATCGTCCGGTGTGGACCTCGACGCCGTCACCGGCACCGGTCCGCAGGGGGCGGTGACGTTGAGCGACGTCGAGCACGCGGCGACGGGGCAACCGGCGGTCACGACGCCGACCCCTCCCGCCGTCACGGTGCCGGAACCGGCGGTCACGAGGCCGGCGCCGGAGGCGATCGCGAAACCCGCCGCGACGAGCCGCACCCCCGCCGAGCGCGCCGCGGAGATGCGGAAGTCGATCGCCGCCGCGATGAGCCGGTCCAAGCGCGAGATCCCGCACTACTACCTCGCGCACGAGATCATGATGCACACGGCGCTGTCCTGGCTGGCCGAGCGGAACTCCACCCGCTCGGTCACCGAGCGGGTATTGCCGGCCGTCCTGCAGATCAAGGCGGTAGCGCTTGCCGCGCAACGTTATGCGGAGTTCAACGGGTTCTGGCGGCAGGACGGCTTCGAGCCCGCGGAGGGCGTGCACGTCGGTGTCGCCATCTCCCTGCGTGGAGGCGGGCTGGTGGCGCCGGCCATCCACGACGTCCCCAAGCGCGGACTCGACGAACTGATGGCCGACCTCACCGATCTGGTGGCACGTGCCCGCGCCGGCTCACTGCGCAGCTCGGAGATGTCCGACCCCACCATCACGGTCACCAACATGGGCGACCAAGGAGTGGACGCGGTGTTCGGAGTCATCTACCCGCAGCAGGTGGCGATCGTCGGTTTCGGTAAACCGGCCGACCGGGTCTGCGTGATCGACAGCGGCATCCGCGTCGTGCCGACCGTGCAGGCGACCCTGTCCGGCGATCACCGCGCCAGCGACGGCCACCGTGGCGGACTGTTCCTCTCTGCCGTCAACGAACTGCTGACCGACCCGCAACTCCTGGAGGACTGACATGACCGCGACGGCTGACGGTGGTACCCGAGAGACGGTCCTGGCGGTGCTGACCTCGATCGCGCCCGAGGTGGAGATCGCCGACATCCGGGACGACGTGCTGCTGCGCGAGCAGGTGGATCTGGACTCGATGGACTGGCTGAACTTCCTGCGGGGCATCCACCGGAGGTTCGGCGTCGACATCCCCGAGGCCGACTACGCGTCGCTGCGCACGCTCGACGATGTCGTCGACTATGTGGAAAAGCGCACAGAAGACGGGTGATCCGCGTGAACGACAGTGTCGCCGTCGGCAAGCTGATGGGACTCCCGGTCCGCATCCACTGGAGCGTGGTGGTCATCGTCTGGCTGTTCGCGTGGAGCCTGGCCGGCACCCTGCCCGTCACCGCGCCCGGATATCCCCGCTGGCTCTACTGGGTCGCCGGTGGATGCGGGGCCGCGTGTCTGGCCGGTGCCCTCCTCGCGCATGAGCTCGCCCATGCCGTCGTCGCGCGCAGGGCCGGCATCCCGGTCTCCGGTGTCACCCTGTGGTTGTTCGGCGGGGTGGCGCGGCTTGCCGGTGAGGCCAGGACTCCGGGAGTCGAGTTCCGGATGGCGGCTGCGGGTCCGGCGCTGAGCCTGTCCCTGGCGGCCGTCTTCGGCGCGGTCGCCGCCGCGCTGGATGCATCGGGGTGGTCCCCGCTGGCGACGGCGGTGGTGACGTGGCTGGCCGTCGTCAACGCCATTCTGGCGGTGTTCAACCTCTTGCCCGGGGCACCGCTCGACGGCGGACGCATTCTGCGCGCCTATCTGTGGCACCGCCACGGTGACCCGGTACGGGCGGCGATCAGCGCGGCGCGGGCGGGCAGTGTGGTCGCCTACGTCCTGATCGCCTGGGGTCTGTTCGAACTGTTCGCCGGGTCGGTGATCGGCGGAGCGTGGATGGCCTTCATCGGGTGGTTCCTGCTGACGGCCGCCCACGCCGAGCGGGTGGCGATCGAGACTCGGGAGACCCTCGGCGGCATATCGGCCGCCGACGTGATGACCCGGCCGCTGCACACCGCCCCGGGCTTCATCTCCGTCGAGCGATTCATCCACGACTACCTGCTCGCCGACCGGCATTCGGCCTATCCGGTCACCGGCGACGACGGATCGATCACCGGGCTCGTCACCTTGGCGCACGTGCGCGCCGTCCCCGCCGGACAACGCGCGACCACTCCGCTGAGCCAGGCCGCGACCCCACTGGACCGGGTACCGAAAGCTGATGCGGCAGAACCCATCACCACCGTGATGGAACGCCTCGACCGGCACACCGGCGGTCGTGTCCTCGTCACCGACGCCGGCCGGGTGGTCGGCATCATCACCCCGAGCGACGTCGCACGACTGATCGACGTCCGCAGACTCGCTGCGACCGGCGACCCGCACCGACCGTGAGAACCAGGAGAGAGTCATGTCCACCACAACGAAAGCCTCGGCGATCGACCACGCCACGCAGGTGGCGCACAGTTGGGTCAACGAGGTCGCCAGGCAATTCGACACCGGGGACCGCGAATTCGCGTACGGAGTGCTGCGGGCGTGGCTGCACGTCTTCCGGGATCGGCTCACCGTGGAGGCCGCCGCGCACTTCGCCGCACAGCTGCCCGACCTGATCCGGGGCGTCTTCTACGCCGGCTGGGACCCGAGTGCGGTCCCGATCAAATACGACGCGGAGGGTTTCGCGGTGCGCCTGGCCCACGACGCCACCCTCGACAAGCGCGACGTCGGCAAGGCTTCTGCAGCGGTCACCAACGCGGTGACGCACTTCCTGCCGGCCAGTCACCTCGACAAGGCGATGGGCCACCTGCCGCCCGACGTCCGTGCGCTACTGCGGCCTTGACAGGTGCGCACCGACCGCGCGGGAGCGCAGCAGGGAGCGTCCATGAGACGTCGAGGGGACCAAGTGCCCTCGATCCTCCGACCAAGGCCCTTTGATCGGTTGCGCCGCAGAGCCTTAGCGTCGCCTGTATGGAAACTCGCCTCGGACGCGTCGCATGGGTGCTGCTTCGTCATCCGGTCACCGCATGGGCGTTGCGCGCGTCCAACGAACGCCTGGCCACCGTCGCCGATCGGCGGCGGACGAACCATTCGGCGCCATGCGGACGGCCTCCGGCCTGGCCGCCGGGATGGCAGGGGACCGACAGGGACGACGCCGGGCCGGCAGGAGGCTGAATCGTGGTGACGCAGACGACGTCGCATTCGCTTCCGGCGCGACCGCGCATCGAGGAGGCGTCGGCCCGGACTCCGCTGGACACCGCCGTCGGCGTGCTCATCGGCCGACGGCACTGCTCGCCACGCGCCGCGTTCACCGAGATCGCCGATGCGGCCCTGCAGAGCGGGATCGGGCTGAGCGCGCTCAGTCGTGCGCTTGTCGCGCTGGCCAGCGGGGTGCCGACCGACTTCGCGCACCGCGAGGAGGTCGAGGCGCGGTGGGGCCCGGCGCTCGGCCTCGGCGAACCTCGTTAGAGCGAGTCGAGCGCCGCGCGCAGCTTGGTCGCCACCTCGTCGGCGACGGGCCGCATCGCGTCCTCGTCTGTCACGTCGACCAGGACCTGCGGGTCCATCGCCTCGACCACCACAGTGTCGGCGTCGTCGCGATCCGCGCGGACCACGACGTTGCACGGCAACAGCAGCCCGATCTGGCGATCGATGTCCACCGCGCGGTGTGCCAGCGGCGGATTGCACGCTCCGAGGATCACGTACTTCTCCATGTCCTCGCCGAGCTTGGCCTTCAGCGTAGCTTGCATGTCGATCTCGGTCAGGACTCCGAATCCCTGTCCGGCGAGCGCTTCCCGGGTGCGGGCGACGGCGTCGTCGAACGAGGTGTGCAGAGCGGTCGACAGTGCGAATCCCATGGCGTGTCCCATCGTGGTCAGGCGAGTGCGAGGAAGAGCTTCTCCAGTTCGGCTTCGGTCATCGGCCGCTCGTCACCGGCGGCGTCGCCGGTGACACACTCCCGCAGGCCGGTGGCAACGATCTTGAAGCCGGCCCGGTCGAGCGCCCGGGACACCGCCGCCAATTGGGTGACCACGTCCTTGCAGTCACGCCCCTGTTCGATCATCGAGATCACGCCCGCCAACTGGCCCTGGGCGCGCCGCAGGCGATTCAGCACTGCAGCAATGGCATCTTCGTCTCCGACCACGGTCGGAACCTCCTTCTTCTCTGTGCACCCCATAGTACCCTCGGGGGTATTCATCGGTGATTCACCGCGCCGGCGCCGCCCGGGTGACGCCGAGGACCCCCTTCAGCGGACAGCGCGAGATCCGTGCGCAGGCGGCTCGGAACGACAGGAACGCGACCATCGCGCCCGCGGCCACCGCGCCCACTGCCGCGCCGGCCTCCTGCCAGAGCACGACGACCGACATCGCCAGCACGAACACGCCGAACCCCTTGCGCAACGCGTTGGGATCGACCACCGAGGTCAGCCTCGAGCCGATCAACGCGCCGGCCACCGCGGCTGCGGTGATCAGGGCGGCGAGCCGCCAGTCCATCGAGGCGCTCGACAGATGGCCGGCGAGCCCCGCCAGGGAATTGAGTGCGATGACCACCAGCGACGTGCCGACCGCGATCGGCATGGGCAGGCCGCCGAGCAGCGCGAGCGCCGGAACGATGAGGAAGCCGCCCCCGGCGCCGACGATGCCGGTGATCAGGCCGACGGCGATACCGAGGGGGAGCGCCTTGGCCACGGGTAGCGAGCGGGCGGTCGAGGCACTGTCCTTACGCCCCCGCAGCATCGCGAGCGCGGTGGCGATCATGATCGCGGCGAAGGTGATCATCAGGACCGTGTCGGGAAGGAAGCGCCCCAGCAGTCCGCCGCCGTACGCGCCGACCATCCCGGCCGCCCCGAACACCAAGCCCGTACGCCACTGCACGCGGCCGGCCCGCGCATGCGAGATCGCGCCCACGGCACTGGTGGCGCCCACGACCAGGAGAGAGGTGGCGATGGCGTGCTTGACGTCCATGCCGGCCACGTAGGCCAGCAACGGGACGGTCAGGATGGAGCCGCCGCCGCCGAGCAGTCCGAGCGACACACCGACGAGGACGGCCAACGCCACGGTGAGCGCGATCATGGCCGTTCCACCAGCTGTGACACGACCGTCTGCAGGTCGCACGATGCGCCCCGGTTGTAGGGCAACTTCGCGAGCAGCATGCCCATGGCGCAGGTGTTGGTCACCGCGGCGAAGGTGAGTCCCGCGCCGATCGCGAACGCCACCCACTTGACGCCCGGAACGACGATGCTGACCAGGATGGCGAGCGCCACGATCAGGCCCGCGACGAGCCGGACCTGACGTTCCAGGTCCCACCGCTGGCTGCCGCGCTTCACCGGCAGGCCTTCGGACTGCCACGCCGTGATGCCGCCCTCGAGGATGTGCACGTTCGGCAGGCCCGCCCGTCGCAGCAGCTCCTCGGCCTGCGCGGCGCGCTGGCCCGAGCGGCACACCAGCACCACGTCCTCGTCGACATGGGCGAGGATCTCCTCGCGGTGCTCCCGCAACATGTCGAGTGGCACGTTGTACGAGCCGGGCATGTGCACGGTCTCGAACTCGCCAGGGGTCCTGACGTCCAGCACGCGCGGCGCCGATGCTGAGTCGAGCACACGTCGCAGGTCGGCCGAGGCGATGGTCGCGGGCATCTGTGCAGTCACGGTGAATCCTTTCGAGAGGTACCCCAGGGGGTATATACTTCGCTCCATGATGCATACCCGCAGGGGTATCGTCAAGTCAGTCGTCACGGTCGCCCGCTCGAGAACGGAGACAGAGGAATGATCCTGGAGCAGTACTACATCGAGTGCCTCTCGCACGCGTCGTATCTGATCGGCGACGAGAGCACGGGCCGCGCGGTGGTGGTGGATCCCCGACGCGACATCACCGAATACCTGGCGGACGCCCGCACGCACGGGCTGACCATCGAGGGCGTCATCAACACCCACTTCCACGCCGATTTCGTGTCCGGGCACCTGGAGCTCGTCGACGCGACCGGGGCGTGGATCGGCTTCGGCGAGGCCGCCGAGACGGACTACCCGATCCGCCGCCTCGCGGACGGTCAGCACCTCAGCCTCGGCGAGGTCGACCTGGAGATCCTCTCGACACCCGGGCACACGTGGGAATCGATCAGTGTGGTGGTGCGCGAGCACCCGGGTGCGGTCCCGACCGCGGTCTTGACCGGTGACTCGCTGTTCATCGGGGATGTCGGCCGGCCCGACCTGGTCAACATCGGAGACAGCTCGACCAGCGATCTGGCCCGGGCGATGTATCACTCGATCCACGACAAGCTGCTGCGGTTGCCCGACAGCGTCGTCGTGATGCCGGCCCACGGCGCCGGATCGTCGTGCGGGAAGAACCTGTCGACCGAGCTGACGTCCACGATCGGCGAGCAGCGCCGGACCAACCCCTCCGTGCAACCGATGTCCGAGGATGCGTTCGTCGAGCTCGTCACCCACGGTCAGCCCGCTGCACCTTCCTACTTCTCCGTCGACGCGGCGATGAACAAGCGCGTGCACCCGCTGTTGGTGCAGAACCGTTCCGTTGAGCCGTTGTCCGCCGGGCAGATTCGTCAGGCGCTGCGCGACGGGGTCCGCGTGGTCGACGCGCGCAGCGTCGACGACTTCGCCGCCGGGCACCTGCGGGGCTCGGTCAACGTCGGATTCGACGGGCGTTTCGCCGAGACGGGCGGGATGGTCGCCGAGATCGGCGAGCCGATCGCGCTGATCGCCTATCCGGGTGAGGAGCAGGACGCGGCGTTACGGCTCGCCCGAGTCGGCTCGGACAACGTGATCGGTTACCTGACAGTCGACCGCGACGGCCGCTTCCCGGCGGAGTTGTCCGATCTCGTCCGCTCGGCACCCCGCGTCACCGTCGCCGAACTGGACCGGCTGATGGCCGACGGCGCCGTCGCGGTGCTCGACATCCGCAATCCGGGCGAACTCGAATCGGGCAGTATTCCGGGCGCCATCCACGTGCCGCTGGCCCAGCTGCGGGCCCAGATCGGGCGGGTTCCGACCGACCGGCCCGTCGTCGTCCACTGCGCAGGAGGCTGGCGGTCGAGCGTGGCCGCGTCGCTGCTGCGCGCCGAAGGCTTCGACGACGTGTCCGACCTCGCCGGCGGCTACAACGCGTGGGCCGATGCGCACGTGAGCGCCTGACGGTCACGCGGCGCCGCCCCGGGCGCACAGCAAGCTGACAACCAGCACCGCATTGCAGGACCAAGGGCCCTAATGCGCTGCCTGCGCGCGGTCATAGCGTGGACAGCGAATCGGTCGAGACGAAGACCCGGGAGGCACCATGGACTGGCCGACGGCCGCTGTGCTCATCGCCGTCATCATCGCGGTGATGATCGTCGCGACCACCTATCTGTCCGGTCGTCTGTCGAAGTGAGCGGCAGCCGAACGCCGAACACCCCGACGCGCTACGGGATTCTGGTGGGCGTCGACGGGTCGCAGCAGTCCTACACTGCGGCGCGCTGGGCCGCCGAGGAGGCGCGGCTGTTCGGGCTGCCGGTCACGCTGATGGACGTCGTCACGCCCACGGCCGCGACCTGGTCCAGGGTGCCCCTGGAGCAGACCATCGCCGAATGTGAACGCGAGAACGCCGAAGACATCCTCGCGTCGGCACGGGATACGGTGGCGGCCTGCACAATTCGCGGCGAGATTCCCGAGGTGCGCACCGAGGTCGCGCACGCTCCGGCGCTCAAGACGCTCATCGACGCATCCAAGGACGCGCGCATGGTGGTGGTGGGCGACCGCGGCCTGTCCGGCGTGGGCCGTCTCCTCATGGGGTCGGTCAGCACCGGGCTGATCCACCACGCGCACTGCCCCGTCACCGTCGTGCACAGCCGGCACGGCCGGCTGCCCGACGCGGACGGCCCTGTCCTGCTCGGCATCGACGGCTCTCCGGCGCCGGAGGCCGCCACCGCGGTGGCCTTCGAGGAGGCCGAGAGGCGCGGCGTGGATCTCGTTGCGGTGCATGCCTGGTGCGACGTCGGTCTGCTGCCGCTGACCGGGGTGGACTGGCGCAGCCGGGAACAGGAGGCCGGCGAGCTGCTGGCCGAGCGACTCGCGGGCTGGCAGGAACAGTTCCCCGGCGTCGCCGTCCGGCGCCGCGTCGAGTTCGACAAGCCGGCCAGATGGCTGATCGACGAATCGCGCACCGCGCAGCTGATCGTGGTGGGCAGCCACGGTCGCGGCGGTTTCGCCGGCATGCTGCTCGGATCGGTCAGCTCGGCGGTCGCGCAGTCGGTCGAGATACCGGTGATCGTGGTGCGCCCGACATGACCGAGACCCCGGAGGTCGGTGCACAGGTCTGCCCGGTGTGTGGCGCCCCGATCGACGCTGCGCACCATCAGCGCCGTCGGCGGTGGTTCCGCTCCTATCCCGCGGTGGTGTCCGCGGTCGTCGTCCTCGCCGTCCTCATCGTCGCCACCATCATCGCCGTCACGATGGCGAGCCGGCCCGCGGTGCAGGAAGGGCTCGGACCCGCGGATCGCGTGGCGCTGCAAGCCTGGTGGCAGAGCGCGTATCCACACGTCACCGAATTGCAGAGCGCCGTCGACGACTCGCGCAAGGCGCTGCAGAGTCTCAACGGGCCGGTTCTCGCAGCGGCCTGCCAGCGGATGCACGACGCCGCGGCGGTCGACGTGGCGGCGCACGTCCCCGCTCCCGACCCGGATTTGACTGCCGAACTGAACGCCGCCGCGCAGGACGCGCACAATGCCGCACACGAGTGTCTGGCGGTGCTGCAGCATTCGCCGAACAACTACGACGCAGAGTTCGTGTCCAACCTCGATCAGACGGACAGGCATCTGACGGCCGCGGTGGGGATCGTGAACCGGAATCTGACCGAGCAGTCGGGGTGGGTCGCACCGGGACGGAAGTGAGCCCCGGCGCTTCACGCCGTGTCAGACGATGACGCCGTGTCAGACGATGACGTGGACTGACATCGCCTGTCGCGGGGTACCGCCGATCCGGTAGCTCACCCGGTCGCCGCGGTGCAGAACCCGCGGGCCCGCCCAGGCGAGCTCGTTGAAATCGGCCACGACACCGGGTGTCCCGTCATCCGGGGTGATCAGCGCGCAGCCCTGCCCGCAGTGCACCGCGGTCACCACGCCGTGTTCGATGTCGGCGAACGCTTCGAGCAGCGCGGCCAGGTCGAACGTCTGCACCGGGCTCATGCCGGCCGCGCCACGATCACGGGGATCTGCGCGGACTGCACGACCGCGGTGCTGACCGAGCCCAGCAGCATGCTCGCGAACCCGCCCCGCCCGCGACTGCCCACCACGATCAGCTGCGCGGTGTCCGCCTGCTCGAGCAACTGCGGCGCAGGCCGGTCGCACACGACGACCTTGCGCACGGCCACATCCGGATAGCGCTCCCGCCACCCCGAAAGTCGTTCGGCGAGAACCTCTTTCTCGCGCTCCTCGATGGTCTCCCACTCGTTCGGCGCCCATGCTCGACGGGAGAACTCCAGCCCGGTGTCACTCCACGCGTGCAGTGCGACGAGATCCACCCCGCGTCGCGAAGCCTGGTCGAAGGCGATCGCGGTGGCGGACTCCGATGCCGGGGACCCGTCGATCCCCACCACCACCGGTGCCGTCGGAGACGGCACGCGCTCGGCGTGGACGACCGCGACCGGGCAGTGCGCGTGATGGGTCAGACCCGAGCTGACCGAGCCCAGAAGCGCCCGGGTGACGGAGTTCTCGCCGAGGCAGCCGACGACCATCATCTCGGCGCCCTTCGACATCTCGACCAGCGTCGCCACGATCGGCCCGCCGACCACCTCGGTGCTGGTCTGGGCGGCCCGGTCCGAGGACACCGCGTCGGCTGCCAGCTTGGCGGCGTCCACGACGATCCTGCGTGCCCGATCCTCCTCGTACCGTGCGTAATTCACTGGGAAAGGCAACTCCGGCCAGGCCGTCGACGGGACAACGATCGGCGGCACGACGTACACCACATGTAAAGGGAGATTGCGGGATTCGGCCTCTGCGGCTGCCCAGGCGATGGCCGCGGCCGAGGACGCAGAGGCGTCGACGCCCACGACCACCCCGCGTCCCGCCGGTTGGGTTGTCTTCATCGTCGATCCCCCCGGGGTGTGCGTATCCGATTCACCGGAGCCTAGGACCGCGGCGCCGGCGGCATCCGGAGTCGTTCGTCGCACATGTTGGGGCCTTTGGACCCCTTGTCGCTCGGCCGGGCAACGACCAGGGTCGACGAGGACACCTACCGGCGATGAGTGATTGCACCCCTATGACCGACAGCAGCATCCTGACGCGACTTTCGCTGAGGCAACTAGCGTGGGCGTGTCTGGGCGTCATGACGGTGATCTTCGTCGTCGTCTCGGCGGTGTCGATCCTCGGCCAGATCAAGGTCGCCCGCGCCGTCGACGAGTTGAGCGGCCATGTGGTGCCCATCCGTGCCGACGTCGAGGCGCTGCGCCGCGCCTTCACCGACCAGGAGACGGGCGAGCGCGGCTTCCTGCTCACCGGCAACCCGGTGTCGCTGGACCCGTACAACGCCGGTACGGCCACCGCCGACCAGTTGCTCACCGACCTGCACGCCAAGCTGGCCGGGGATCCGGAAGCCACCCGTCTGCTCGACGGTGCCGCCGACGCCGCCGGCGCATGGCGCTCGCAGGCGGCGGATCCGCAGATCGCCGCCCGCGGCCGCGGGCCCCTTCCGGCGGATCAGCAGGAGGGCATGGCGCTGCAGGGAAAGCGGTTGTTCGACACGCTGCGCAGCAGGTTGCGGGAACTGGCCGCCTATGTCGACGGGCAGAACGACGCGCAGTTGTCGCGCATCCAGTCGGTGCAGAAGACGGCTGCGATCGTTCAGGCGGTCGGTGCGGCGATCCTCCTGGCGACCCTGGTCGTCGCCGTGGTCGTGGTGGACCGGTTGCTCACCCGGCCGGTGAACGCCATGGTCGAGCAGGTCCAGAGGGTGGCCGACGGCGACTACGACCACCCCATCACGGCGACGGGGCCGCGTGAGACCGCCGAGATCGGCGACGCCGTCGAACAGATGCGAGAAAGCCTGCGCGCCAGCACCGATCGGCTGGTCGACAGCGAACTACGCGACGAGCAGGCCCGCATCGCCGCCGATCTCCACGACCGGGTCATCCAGCGGGTGTTCGGCCTGGGGCTGGGTCTGACGTCGGCCTCGGCGCGCCGCAACCCCGACCTCGAACCGTTCATCGACGAGACGGACGCCATCATCCGGGACCTGCGGGAGGTGATCTTCAACCTCCACCACGCGATCGCTCCGCCCGGGCGGTCGACGCGGATGCGTGCGGCCATCATCGACGTGGTGGAAAGCAGCGTGGCGGCTCTCGGTTTCACCCCGACGCTGCAGTTCGAAGGGCCGGTCGACGAGGCGCCGATCCGTCCGGACCTGCACGCGGCGGTGCTGGCCGTGGTGCGGGAATCCCTGAGCAACGTCGCCAGGCACGCGCAGGGCACCGCCGCCTGGGTGAACGTCGTGGTGACAGCTTCGGAGCTGCGAGTCATCGTGCGAGACAACGGGATCGGAGTCACCGACGCGGACGTGCTGGGCCATGGCCGACGTAACATCGCCAGCCGTGCCGAACAGTTCGGCGGGGAGGCGACGATCGGGGATGTGAACCCGGGGGCCGGCGCGGTCGTCGAGTGGGTGGTTCCCCTGCAACCGCTCCCCACCGACGGCGGTCGGCGCCGCGAGGTTGATCTGGCCGGTAGCGATCGGTGACTGACCACCGGGTCGCCTTCGCGCTGGTGGTCGTCCTGATCTCGATCAACGGCCTGCTGTCCGGCAGTGAGGCGGCCTTCATCTCGTTACGCGAGGGTCAGCTGCGGGAGCTGGAACGCCGCGGTGGCCGCCGGGATCAGCTCGTCGTCCGGCTGGCGCGCGAGCCCAACCGGTTCCTGGCGACGATCCAGCTCGGTATCACGCTGGCCGGCTTCCTGGCCTCGGCCACCGCGGCGGTCACACTGGCCTCGCCGTTGATGGTCGTGCTCGGATTCCTCGGTGGCGCAGCGCAGGTCGTGAGCATCGCGGTGGTCACCGTGATCGTCACCGCGTCGACCATGGTGATCGGCGAACTCGCCCCGAAACGCCTCGCGATGCAGTACGCACGTCGCTGGGCGCTACTGGTCGCGTCGCCACTGAAGGTGCTGTCGACGATGGCCGCGCCGGTCGTCTGGTTGCTGGGAACGGCCACCGACGTGGTCGTCCGGCTGGTGGGTGGTGATCCGCGGGTCAAACGCGAGGAGCTGACCTTCGACGAGTTGCGCCAACTGGTCGCCGGCTACGGTGAGCTCTCCGCCGAACAGCGGAGGATCATCTCCGGAGCACTGGAGATCCACGAGCGTTCGCTGCGTGAGGTCGTCGTGCCGCGGACCACCGTGTTCCGGCTGCGCGCCGACCTGCCGGTCGCCCACGCCCGCGCCGAGCTCGCGGACTCGGGCCACACCCGGGCACCCGTGGTCCCGGCGGGAGAGTTGGACGACGCGATCGGTGTGGTGCACCTGCGGGACCTGCTCGGTGTGAGCGGGACCGTGGCCGAGGTGGCGCGTCCGGTGCTGAACCTGCCCGACAGTCTGCGTGTCACCGCGGCCCTCAACCGGCTCCTGGCCGAACACGAGCAATTCGCTCTGGTCATCGGTGAACGGAGCGGGGTGGCCGGCATCGTCACGCTGGAGGACCTGCTGGAGGAGATGGTCGGCGAGATCTACGACGAAGCCGACGAGGACGTGCGATCCGTCAAGGTCTGTCCCGACGGAAGCCGAATCCTGCCCGGCATCTTCCCCGTTCACGATCTGGCGGACCTCGGCGTGGAGATCGGCGATCCGCCGGAAGGGGACTACACGACGATCGCAGGACTGGTGCTGTGTGCGCTCGGTCGCGTCCCGACCGCCCCGGGCGACCATGTCGACGTCGACGGATTCGGTATCGACGTCCTCGGGGTCGACCGACACGCCATCACCGAGGTGCGGCTGCGGCCCGCGGGTGCTTGACTCCGCGATCAGTGTTCACCGGAGATGAGCCGATTCAGCGCTTCGGACGTGGTGTGCGCGGCCGCCGAGAACGGCTCGAGGACGATGTCGACCCCGGTGGCGCGCAACTGCTCGGCGTCGTGCCGGGTGTGGGCGGTCAACGCGATGGTGCCACCGAAACCGTGCTGCCGAAGAGCGTGCAGCAGCGTGAGATTGGTCGACAATTCGGGAATGGCGCTGATGACGTACCTTGCCTGGTCGAGCGGTAGGGCCTCGAGGAGATCGCTGTCCTCGGCGCTGCCGTAGGTGGCCGCGACACCACTGCGCCGGTGGAGCTTGACCCCGTGCGGGTCGAAGTCGACACCGAGCACCCGGTGACCGGCTCGGCTCAGCCGCTCGGCGAGGTGGCTTCCGAACCGCCCCAGCCCGAACAAGATGACGTCGAAGTCCTGACCCGTGCGATCCGGCTGCGGCCGGCGGCTCTGTTTGCGCTCGAGTACCCGGAGCCACCGCTCCATCCACCGATAGATCCGGTCGTCGTACACGGTCAGATAGGTCGACACGCCGATCGTGATCAACCCGACGACGGTGATGAGGCTGACCGTGGCGTTGGTGATGTGTCCGAGGTTGGAGCCCAAAGCAGCCAGGATGAGGGAGAACTCCGAAATCTGGGCGACCGGTAGGCCGACGCGGAAACCGACCCGGACGGGGTAGCGCATCACCGCCATGATCGCGGTCACGATGAACGGCTTGGCGACCAGGACGAACAGCGAGAGCACCACGGCTTCGGTGATCTGCGTGGTGGCATCGGTGAACTGGAGCGCCGCGCCGAGATCGAGGAAGAAGAACAGCAGCATGAAATCACGCAAGCTGACCAGCCGGGCTCCCAGCGCATCGCGAATCGGCATGCCGGCCAGCGAGATACCGGCAAGGAAAGCGCCCACCTCCGAGCTGAAGCCGAGCCATTCGCAGATCGCGGCCAGCGACACCGCATAGGAGACCCCGAACACCACGAGCAGTTCCTGTGATCGAGCGACCTGCGCCACCAGCCACGGCAGGACGAACCGCATGAGCAGCCAGACACCCGCGAGCAGTCCGGCCCCTTTGATCGCCACCCCCGCAATCCCGGTCGCGAAGCCTTCGCCCGTTCCCTGACCCACCGCGGTGAGCCCGATCATCAGCACGATCACCACGATGTCCTGGACGATCAGGAAGCCGAGCGCGATCCGGCCATGCAGCTGGTCGAGTTCGCGCTTGTCCGACAACAGCTTCACCACGATGATCGTCGACGAAAAGGTCACAGCCATCGCGACATAGAGTGCCGTCACGCTGCCCATGCCGAGTGCCCGGGCGATGAAATAGCCGATCACCGAGGTGAAAACGACCTGCCCGAGCCCGGTGGCCAGCGCTACCGGACCGGTGCTGCGAATCATGTGCAGATCAAGTCGGAGCCCGACCAGGAACAGAAGTATCGCCAGGCCGAGCTTCGCGAGCAGCTGCAGAGAATGGTCGGCGGACACCCAGCCGAAGCCGACCGGGCCCACCAGGATGCCGACCACGATGAACGCGACGATCAACGGCTGGCGCAACCGGCTCGCGAGCAGCCCGGCGGCGGTGGCGACCGCCAACAGAACCGCGATGGTGGGGAACGGGTCCAGGTCCATGGTCAGCCTCAGCACGCCTTCCGCTGCCCAAGCCTCTTCTGGACGGCCACCACCGACATGACCACCAAGGCTATCGCGAAGATGCGCGCCCAGCCGTCGGCATCCAGCGGGGCGGTCTGAAACACGCTGTTCATCGCGGGCAGATATGTGACGAGGATCTGGGCGAGCGCTTGCACGAGGACACCGACGACGAGCCATGTGTTGGAGAACAGGCCGATGCGCCACGCCGACCTCGTCAGTGAGCGGCAGCTGAACAGGTAGAAGCCCTCCACGACGACGAACACGTTCAGCGCTGCGGTGCGGGCCTCGGGAAGCGTTGCACCGTGGCCGAGTTCCCATTCGAACAGCCACCACGATCCGGCTACCAGAAGGCTCGACACCAGTGCGATCCTGCCGACCAGAGATCTGGTGAGCAGCGGCTCGCGGGGATCGCGCGGAGGTCGCGTCATGATCCCGGCTTCTTTCGGCTCGAACGCCAACGTCAGGCCCAGCGCGACCGCGGTGGTCATGTTGATCCACAGAATCTGGGTGGGCAGGATCGGCAGTACTGCGCCCAGCCCGATCGCCACCAGGATCACCAGCCCCTCGCCCACATTGGTGGGCAGAGTCCACGCGATGAATTTCGTCAGGTTGTCGAAGACGCCGCGACCCTCCTCCACCGCGGCTTCGATGGTGGCGAAGTCGTCGTCGGTGAGCACGACGTCAGCCGCGTCCTTGGCCACCTCGGTGCCGCTGCGGCCCATCGCGACCCCGATGCTGGCCTGGCGCAACGCCGGGGCGTCGTTGACGCCGTCACCGGTCATCGCGACGACGTGCCCCATGAACTGCAACCCCTGCACCAGCCGCAGCTTCTGCTCCGGCGTCACCCTGGCGAAGACGCGGGCGCGTTCCACCGTGGCGGGGACGTCGTCGTCCGGCAATGCGGCCAGGTCGGCGCCGGTGAGCACCGCGCCTTCGCGGGACGCCGCCTCGAGCAGCCCCACGCTGTGCGCGATCGCCGTCGCCGTGCCGGCGTGGTCTCCGGTGATCATCTTCACCGCGATCCCCGCCGACCGACACGCAGCGACGGCAGCGGACGCCGCGGCGCGGGGCGGGTCGAGCATCGCCTGCAGGCCGGTCAGCGTCACCGCCCCGGCCAGCTGATCTTCGCTGAGCCTCGCGGAGTCCTCTGCCGGTCGCATTCCGCACGCCAGCACCCGCAAGCCCTCGGCGGTCAGGCAATCGGCCGCGGCCGTCACTGCGCGGCGATCGAGCGGGCGCAGGGCACCGTCGGCTCCCATTGCGGTGTCGCACATCTCGGTCACCCGTTCCACGGCGCCCTTGACCAGCACCACGGTCCGGTGCTCGGGCGTCGTGTGAAGCGTGGCCATGTACTGCCGCTCCGAGCTGAACGGAATCTGGGCGATACGACGGAAACCGTGGTCGGCGTCGGCCGCCAGGCCAGCCTTCGCGGCGACGACGACCATCGCCGCTTCGGTGGGATCACCGGTGGCCGTCCAGCGTTCGCCATCGAAGCGCACCGTCGCGTCGTTGCACACCGCACCCGCCAGCAGTGCCCAGCGCAGTGCGGCGTTGCCGTCGGGCGACAGGCGCTGACCATCGGCCCCCAGCAGGTCGCCCTCCGGCACGTACCCGGACCCGGTGACCTCCACAGCCTGGTCGGGAGTCCAGATCCTGCGCACGGTCATCTGGTTCTCGGTCAGGGTGCCGGTCTTGTCCGCGCAGATCACGGTGGTGCTGCCGAGGGTTTCCACCGCGGGCAGACGTCGAACGACCGCACGGCGCTTCGCCATTCGGGCCACGCCGATGGCCAGAGTGATCGTGACAGCGGCGGGCAGGCCCTCCGGGATCGCGCCGACGGCGAGAGCGATGGCGGCGGTGAACGTTTCGACGGCGTCCTGGCGGCGCGCCAACCCCAGCGCGAACGTGGCACCCGCCAGCCCCAGGATCGCGATCGTGAGGACCTTGCTGAACCAGGCGAGCTTGGCGGTCAACGGCGTCGCGAGGACGTCGGCGGCACCGACGAGTCGGTGAATCTCGCCGATCTCCGTCTCCGATCCGGTGGCGACGACGACGCCGGTCCCGGAGCCTGCGGTCACCAGCGTGCCGGAGTAGGCCATGTTCCGGCGGTCGGCCACCGGCGTCGCCTCAGGCAGCACGACCTCGCACTTGTCCACCGGCGCCGACTCGCCGGTCAGCGCGGACTCGTCCACTCGCAGCTCGCTCTCGCGGAGCAGGCGCACGTCCGCGGGCACCTTGTCGCCGGCCTCGACCATGACCAGGTCACCGGGCACGAGCGCATCGGATTCGAGGACCCTGGCGTGCCCGCCCCGGACGACCGTGGCCTCGGTGCGCACCATGGCGCGCAGGCTGTCCAATGCGGCTTCGGCCCGGGTCTCCTGGATGAAACCAACGACGGCATTGACCAGAACGACACCGGAAATAACTGCCGCGTCGACGAATTCATGCAGGCTGGCGGTCACCACGGCGGCGAGCAGGAGTACGTAGATGAGTGGGTGGTGAAACTGCCGCAGGATCGTCGACAGGACCGCGGAGCCGGTCGGTGCCGGCAGCGTGTTGGGCCCGAACCGGGCGAGTCGTTCTTGCGCCACCGCATCGGACAGACCGCGGCTCGGGTCGGTTTCGAGCAGCAGCACCACTTCGTGGACGGAGAGGCCGTGGTGCGCGTCGGGTGCTATCGGAAAGGGAGCAGTCATCGAGTGCGGGCCACGATGACGGGCACCCGCGCGGCCTGCACGACCGCGCCGCTGACCGAACCCAGCAGCGCGCTGGCGACAGCACCGTGGCCGTGGCTGCCGACGATGAGCAGTTGCGCCGACTCGGCCTGCTCGACCAACCGGCGTGCCGGCTGATCGGGCGCGACGATCCGCCGGACCGCGACATCCGGGTAGCGCTTCTGCCAGTCCGACAACTGCGCGGCGAGTTCGCGGTCGACCTCGGAAGCGATCTCCTCCCAGTCGAACCCGGGCAGGTCGTAGGCTCCCGGGGACCACCACGCATGCAGCACGACGAGTTCGGCGCCACGGCGCGACGCCTCCTCGAACGCCAGTCCCGCTGCGGCGTGCGAGCAGGGCGAGCCGTCGAACCCCAGCACGATCGGGGCGTCGGGGCGCGGGACAGGTTCCCCGTCGTGGATGACCGCCACGGGGCAGTGGGCGTGGTGGACCACACCGGTGCTGGAACTTCCGAGCACGGTGCGTGCGAGCGCCCCCCGTCCGCGGGACCCGACGACGACCAGCGCGGCGTCCCGCGATGCCTCGGTGAGGGCGCCGGCAGCGGTGGAGATGGCGAACTCGGCCGACACCGCCACCGATCCGTGCGTCAGGTCCTTGACGATGCCGACGGCGTCGTCGAGGATGTCGCGCCCGATCTGTCGCTGCCATTCCATGAGGCCGGTCGGGACAGGCGCCACGGGCCAGGTCCCCAGCGGCAGGGTGGCGGCATACAGCACGACCAGTGGTGCCTTGCGCAACTCCGCCTCGCGGGCGGCCCACTCGAGCGCCCCCTGTGAGGACGGCGAATCATCAACTCCGACAACGATTCGCGCGTTCCGCGCAGAGGTGGGTTCCGTCGGCGAAGTGGACATTCGTCATCCTTCCGTTGCGTGCCGGCGTCACAGATAAGCGACGCTCGGATGAAGCAGGGTCAATCCCGACCGGCCCGGGCCGGGGCGGCGGGCCGCCGACACCAGGCACGCCACCGCTTTCTTGATACCGAACGCCAGTTCGTCGACGTCGGGGAAGGTGTCGAAGTCGGTGGTGATGCCGAAGACGAGCTCGTCGTGGTAACTCAGGATCGCCACGCCGGCGCGCAGCCGCAGGGCCACCGGCGGAATCGGATACATGTGGAGGACCGTTCGACCCATCATCTGCATCTGCTGCCGCGGACCGGGAACATTGGTCGCCAGCGTGACGACACCGCGTTGCGGCAGCCCGGTCAGGGTGCGCACGGTGCGGGAGCTCAGCGCATAGGGCACCAGCTTGATGGCGGCCACCGCGGCGTTGCCGGCCCGCCGCTGCCCGCCGGCCTTGGCCCGGGTGAGCCGCCGGTGCACGGTCCGCAGCTGCTCCACCCGGTCGGCCTTGTCGACGGGCAGGTAGGGCAGCATCAGCGAGACCCGGTTGTCGGCCGTGCCCAGCGCATCGTTGGACCGCACCGACACCGGCACCAGAGTCCGTAGCGAATCGTGCCGGGGCTGTTCACCGCGCCGCAGCAGGGCGGCCCGGAAGCTGTCGGTGATCGCGGCGAGGGCGACGTCGTTGATCGTGACGTCGAATGCCTGGCACACCGTTTCCACGCTGGCCATCGGCACGTGCACCGCGCTGTAGCGCCGCATCGTGCTGACGGGTCCGAGCAGGGGTGACCCGCCGCCCGAGCGGATGAGGCCGTTGACGATCTGCAGCGCGCCTTCGACGGTCACGCCGACGGTCTTCACGGCCGCGGTGGCGATATCCCGGGCAGCCGCGGCCCAGCGCGCCGGGTTCAGCGTCGGCTTCGGCAGGGAGAAGCCCTGGGGCTCCGGCTCGTGGGCGGCGCGGATCGCGTCGACGTAGGTGCCGCCGTTCGCCTCCGCGGCGCCGTCGCACAGGCCGGCGAGGATGTGCATGGTCGCGATCCCGTCGCCGATCGAGTGGTGCACCTTCATCAGCATGGCCCACCTGTCGTGAGCGAGGCCCTCGATGATCCAGCACTGCCACAGTGGGCGTTCCCGGTCCAGCCGGGGCTCCATCGCCTCGGCGGTGAAACGGAACAACGCCTCGTCGTCGCCGGGGTGGGGCAGCGCCGCGAAGTGCACGTGGTGGGACAGGTCGAAGTCCGGGTCGTCGACCCACGCGGGGGCGCCGATGTCGAACGGCTGTGGCCTGACGACCTGGCGGAACCGCGGGATTCGCAGGAGCCGCTCACCCATGCCCGCGACGAGTTCGGCGAAGTCGGGCATCGGCCCCTCGAGCACGGACACCGCTCCGACGGCGAGGCTGACGTGTCGGTCGGCGTCCTCGGCTTGAAGGAATCCGGCATCGAAGGCGCTCAAACGTTCCACAGCCTGACTATCCGATCTTTGCTGAGGCAAGGGCAGAGGCATAGGTCCCCGCCCGCGGTGACCTGTTGCCCTGACAGCACTTCTGGGCAGCGCTTTCGGCGATTTTGGGGCTGCCTGTCGAGCGGGTACTATGGATCAACGGTGCGGCTTCCGCGCCGACTTTCTGCGTGCCACTGCCAGGAATTCACGGGAATTCCCCAGATCCGGCTCACGTTTCCAAGTCGGACGAAGGCTGCGCCGAACGGGCCAACAGCCGATACGTAACGGAAGCAAGGATCGTCACACAGTATGGCCAAAAAAGACGGTGCCATCGAGGTCGAGGGTCGAGTTGTCGAGCCTCTGCCCAATGCGATGTTTCGCATTGAGCTGGAGAACGGACACAAGGTCCTCGCCCACATCAGCGGCAAGATGCGGCAGCACTACATCCGCATTCTCCCCGAGGACCGCGTCGTGGTGGAGCTCTCTCCCTACGACCTGTCCCGCGGCCGCATCGTGTACCGCTACAAGTAAGACACCAGAGTTCTCAAGCGACAGAAGGATCGAACGAGCCGTGAAGGTGAACCCGAGCGTCAAGCCCATCTGCGACAAATGCAGGGTGATCCGCCGGCATGGGCGGGTCATGGTGATCTGCTCCGATCCGCGCCACAAGCAGCGGCAGGGCTAGACACCGCGAGCAACACCGACAACTGAATGAAGACCTCCCAGCACCACTGAGGGCATACGGCTCTCGAACACGTCCGGCACGGAGGCCGGACCCCGGCACGAGCTCCGGGAACGGTCTGGGATCAGACCTCCGCAGAACACGAGGAATGGCACACATGGCCCGACTTATGGGCGTCGATCTGCCGCGCGACAAGCGCATGGAGATCGCGTTGACCTACATCTACGGCATCGGCCGTACCCGGTCCCAGGAAATCCTGGAGGCCACCGGCATCAGCCGGGATCAGCGCACCAAGGACCTCACCGACGATCAGGTGACGCAGCTGCGCGACTACATCGAGGGCAACCTCAAGGTGGAGGGTGATCTGCGCCGCGAGGTGCAGGCCGACATCCGCCGCAAGATCGAGATCGGCTGCTACCAGGGCCTGCGGCACCGCCGCGGTCTGCCGGTGCGCGGCCAGCGGACCAAGACCAACGCGCGCACCCGCAAGGGCCCCAAGCGCACCATCGCCGGCAAGAAGAAGGCCAGGTAATCGACCATGCCACCACAGAAGAAGGCCTCAGGGAGCGCCGCCAAGCGCGGCAAGACCACCCGCCGCCGGGAAAAGAAGAACGTCCCGCACGGCGCCGCGCACATCAAGAGCACGTTCAACAACACGATCGTGTCGATCACCGACCCCCAGGGCAACGTCATCGCCTGGGCGTCGTCGGGCCACGTCGGCTTCAAGGGGTCGCGTAAGTCCACCCCGTTCGCCGCGCAGCTCGCCGCCGAGAACGCCGCGCGCAAGGCGCAGGAGCATGGTGTGAAGAAGGTCGACGTGTTCGTCAAGGGCCCGGGCTCGGGCCGCGAGACCGCGATTCGTTCACTGCAGGCCGCCGGCCTCGAGGTCGGCGCCATCTCCGACGTCACGCCGCAGCCGCACAACGGCTGCCGTCCGCCCAAGCGGCGCCGGGTCTAGGGAGGAACATCAACAATGGCTCGTTACACCGGACCCGTCACCCGCAAGTCGCGCCGTCTCGGCGTCGACCTCGTCGGTGGAGATCAGTCCTTCGAGAAGCGTCCCTACCCGCCCGGCCAGCACGGCCGCGCGCGGATCAAGGAGAGCGAGTACCGCACCCAGCTGCAGGAGAAGCAGAAGGCCCGCTTCACCTACGGCGTCATGGAGAAGCAGTTCCGCCGCTACTACGAGGAGGCCAACCGCCTTCCCGGCAAGACCGGTGACAACCTGCTGCGCATCCTCGAGAGCCGGCTGGACAACGTCGTGTACCGCGCTGGCCTGGCCCGCACCCGCCGGATGGCGCGTCAGCTGGTCAGCCACGGCCACTTCACCGTCAACGGCGTGAAGGTCGACGTCCCCAGCTACCGGGTGTCGCAGTACGACATCATCGACGTCAAGGACAAGTCGATCAACACGCTGCCGTTCGAGGTCGCGCGTCAGACCGCGGGGGATCGCCCGATCCCGGGCTGGCTGCAGGTCATCGGCGAGCGTCAGCGCATCCTCGTGCACCAGCTGCCCGAGCGTGCCCAGATCGACGTCCCGCTCACCGAGCAGCTGATCGTCGAGCTCTACTCGAAGTAACACACGTTCTCGGTCCAGCCGGACCGCGAATCACCTAACGGCATCAAATAGCGGTTGCCGAGAAGGAGAAAAGAAACACCATGCTGATTTCTCAGCGTCCCACCCTCAGCGAAGAAGTCGTCGCCGAGAACCGCTCCCAGTTCGTCATCGAACCGCTGGAGCCGGGTTTCGGTTACACGCTGGGCAACTCACTGCGGCGCACGCTGCTGTCGTCGATTCCCGGCGCGGCGGTCACGAGCATCCGCATCGACGGTGTGCTGCACGAGTTCACCACCGTCCCGGGTGTGAAGGAAGACGTCACCGACATCATCCTGAACCTCAAGGGCCTGGTCGTGTCCTCGGAGGAGGACGAGCCGGTCACCATGTACCTGCGCAAGCAGGGACCGGGTGAGGTCACCGCGGGCGACATCGTGCCGCCGGCAGGTGTCACCGTGCACAACCCCGACATGCACATCGCGACGCTGAACGACAAGGGCAAGCTCGAGGTCGAGTTGGTCGTCGAGCGCGGTCGTGGCTACGTGCCCGCCGTTCAGAACAAGGCCTCGGGTGCCGAGATCGGCCGTATCCCGGTCGATTCGATCTACAGCCCCGTGCTGAAGGTGACCTACAAGGTGGAGGCCACCCGTGTCGAGCAGCGCACCGACTTCGACAAGCTGATCCTCGACGTCGAGACCAAGAACTCGATCACCCCGCGCGACGCGCTGGCGTCGGCCGGTAAGACCTTGGTCGAGTTGTTCGGTCTGGCACGGGAACTCAACGTCGAGGCCGAGGGCATCGAGATCGGCCCGTCGCCGGCGGAAGCCGATCACATCGCGTCCTTCGCGCTGCCGATCGACGACCTGGACCTGACGGTGCGGTCGTACAACTGCCTCAAGCGCGAGGGTGTGCACACCGTCGGCGAGCTGGTCGCCCGCACGGAGTCCGATCTGCTGGACATCCGCAACTTCGGCCAGAAGTCGATCGACGAGGTGAAGATCAAGCTGCACCAGCTCGGTCTGTCGCTCAAGGACAGCCCGGCCAGCTTCGATCCGTCCGAGGTCGCCGGCTACGACGTCGCCACCGGCACCTGGAACAGTGATGCCGGCTACGACCTGGACGACAACCAGGACTACGCCGAAACCGAACAGCTCTAACAGAGAAACCGTCCCGGTCCTACCTGATACGGGGGCCGGCCCCATTGAGGAGATAGTCGCAAAATGCCCAAGCCCACCAAGGGCCCTCGCCTCGGCGGGTCGTCCTCGCACCAGAAGGCGCTGCTGGCCAACCTGGCCACGTCGCTGTTCGAGCACGGCCGGATCAAGACGACCGAGCCCAAGGCCAGGGCGCTGCGACCGTACGCGGAGAAGCTCATCACGCACGCCAAGAAGGGCACGCTGCACAACCGGCGTGAGGTGATGAAGAAGATCCGCGACAAGGACGTCGTGCACATCCTGTTCGCCGAGATCGGCCCCTTCTTCGCCGACCGGGCCGGCGGCTACACCCGCATCATCAAGGTCGAGAACCGCAAGGGCGACAACGCCCCGATGGCGGTCATCGAGCTGGTGCGGGAGAAGACCGTGACGTCGGAGGCCGACCGGGCGCGCCGCAGCGCGGGCGCTCAGAAGGTAGCCGCTGCGGCGGCGCCGCAGGCCGCGGTCGAGCCGGAGGCCACCGAAGGCCCGAGCGCCGACGAGGCGTCCGCGGACGAGGTCGAGGCTGTCGAGCAGACCCCGATCGCCGAGCCGGCCGAGGTCGACGCCGAGGCGGCCGACGAGGATGACGCGAAGTCCTAGCGACAACGCTGTGATCATGCCCGCCATCGACAACGGTGGCGGGCATGTTCGTCTGCGGCTCGACATCGCCTACGACGGAACCGATTTCGCCGGCTGGGCGACGCAGGCGGGGCAGCGGACAGTGGCCGGGGTCATCGATGACGCGCTGTCGACGATATTCCGGACGCCGGTGCTGACCCGCGCGGCGGGCCGGACCGACTCCGGGGTGCACGCGACCGGGCAGGTCGCCCACGTCGACGTCCCCGCCGAAGCGGTGTCCCATGCGTACCCGCGCACCTCGCGCGCCGGTGAGCCCGAGTTCGGCCCATTGGTGCGCCGGCTCGGCCGGATGCTGCCCGAGGACGTCCGTGTCCGCGAGATCCTCCGCGCCGCACCGGGTTTCGACGCCCGGTTCTCGGCGCTGCGCCGCCATTACGTCTACCGGTTGTCGACCGCCCCGTACGGCGTGGAGCCGCAGGACGCCCGGTTCGTCGCGGCGTGGCCGCGGCCGCTCGACGTCGACGCGATGGCCGCGGCGGGACGGAAGCTGCTGGGACTGCACGACTTCGCCGCGTTCTGCCGGCACCGGGCCGGCGCGACGACCATCCGCGAACTGCAGCGGCTCGAGTGCGTGCGAGCCGGGGACCGGATCGCGGTCCATGTCAGCGCCGACGCGTTCTGCTGGAACATGGTGCGCTCCCTGGTCGGTGCGCTGCTCGCCGTCGGGGAGCTCCGGCGCGATCCGGCGTGGTGCGCGTCGCTGCTGTCGGCGAGCCGGCGCTCGAGTGACTTCGCCGCCGCGCCGGCGCGGGGGTTGACCCTGGTGGGGGTGGACTACCCGGCCGACGACGAACTGGCGGCGCGCAACGTCGTCACGCGGGATCTGCGCACCGCCGACGAGATCGGCTGACCGTCGTCGTCACAGCCGGCCGGCCACGAAATCGGCGGCCTGGTTCACCATTCCGGCCTTGATGTAGGCGGGCGCCAGGTGATCGGGCCAGTAGTCTCGCCAGTTGTTGGGATCGGTCGGGTTGCAGATCGGATCGTCGCCGTGGCACAGCTCGATGGTGCGGTCGCGGTACAGCGGATTGAAGTTGGCGATCGGACCGACCCATGCGATGCCGTTGCCGAAGAGTGCGACCGCGGCGATGTGCTGATCCGCCCCGGCGGGCAGCGGGCTCTTGAAACCGAAGGCCGACAACGGCACGGCCAGCACCACATCGGTGGCCGCGGCGCCCAGTGAGTAGCCGCCGAGCACCAGCCGGGTGTCGGGGCAGTTGGCGGTCATGTACTGGATCCGCTGGCTCATGTCGTTGGCGCCCTCGTCGACCTGGGTGTCGGCGGGGTAGTTCACCGCGTAGAGGTCGATGTCCTTGCCGGTCTTGTTGCGCAGAGCGCTGATCAAGGCGTTGCCGATCTGTCCCGCGCCGGGAGGCTCCAGCCGGCCGCGGGCGAAGATCAGCTCCGCTTGAGGACACGGCGCAGCAGAGGCGACCGCGGGCGCCATCAGCCCGCCCGCAGCCGCGATCACTGCCATCGCCAACAGAAGGGCCCGGCACCGGAGGCGCAGTTGCTCGGTCACCTCGCCGATCATAGCCACTGCCGGCGATCGGCGGTCGCGTTCCGGATTCTCGCCAAAGGTGTACTCCGACAGCCGCTCAGACGCGCCCGGCGACGAATCCTGCGGCCTGGGGGATGAATTGAGACGTCTCGTAGTGCGTGTGCGCGAACGGGTTTCGCCCGTCCGAGCAAATCGGGTCCCCGTCGGCGCACAGGTCGATCGACTTGCCCGCGAAAGTGCCCGCCGCCGAGATCGGATTGCCGAACTTCGTCGCCGGATTACCGAACACGGCCACCGCGGCGACGTTGCCGTTGAGCCCACCGGCCAGCGGCGGCGCCGAACCGATGTCCCCGATCTTGTTGCCCAGCGGCGGCACACCGGCGAGCATGTCGACCACCGCCGCACCCTGCGAGTAGCCGCCGAGCACGATGCGGGTGTCGGGGCACTGCGCGGCCATCGTCGCGATGCGGCCCGCGGCGTCGGTGGCACCGCCGGCGGCATTCAGGAAGTCGTAACTGGCGGGGTAGTTCACCCCGTAGGTGGACACCGTGCGGCCGCCGAGCTGGCTCGTCAGCGCGTCGGTGAGCGCCTGGCCGACGCGGCCGATCCCGGGCGGCTCGCTGGTTCCGCGGGCGAACACCACTTCGACGTCCGGGCAGGGCTGAGCGGACGCCGCGGGGAGGGGAGAAACGACGGAGGCGGCAAGGGGAATCACCGCGGCAGCAACGGCCGGGAGGATTCTGCGGCTCATACGGTCACAACGCACAAGACACCGTAACCTACCGCGACCGCTACGCGAGCCCGGCGACGAAAGCCGCCGCCTGGTCGGTCAGGCCGGTGCGACCGTAGTTGCTGTGAGCGGCGATGTCGTTGCCGCTGGAGCAGACCGGGTCACCGGCGTTGCAAAGGTCGATCGAGCGCGCGCCCCACACCGGGCTGGCGGTCAGCGGGATGCCCAGCTTCGCCGACGGGTTGCCGAACACCGCGAGAGCCGACACGAAGTCGGGGGCGTTGGGCGGCAACGGCATGTTGAAGCCGACGGCCGGGAACGGGACCGCGGAGATCACGTCGATCACGGCGGCGCCCTGCGAGTAGCCGCCGAGCACCAGCCGGGTGTCAGGGCAGGTGTTCATCATGTACTGGATGTGAGCGCTGGCGTCGTTGGCGCCGGCGGCCGCAGCGAGGAAGTCGTAGCTCGCCGGGTAAACGACGGCGTAGGAGCCGACGGTCCGGTTGCCGGCACGGCTCTGCAGCGCGTCGACGAACGCTCGACCGACTCTGCCGAGTCCGGGCGGCTCGTCGGTGCCGCGGGCGAAGACGACCTCGATGTCGGGACAGCCCGCAGCGGTGGCGGCCGGAGCGGTGACGGCGGGTGCGACCGCCGCGACGGCGGCGAGCAACGATGCGGCCAGAGCCCTGATTCTCACGCGACGATGTTAGCCGACCTAGATGATGGCTCGCCGCTCGTAGCGGGTGTCAGATCGGTGACCGGTGCGTCCGGCCACGTGACGGTATTGGCCTGGCTGAGCTCCTGGCCGCGATCGCCCTGGCGGGCCAGGGCCAGCCCGGCGAGCACGATCGCCCCGCCGACCGCCTGCGTCGCGGTCACGGCCTCGCCCAGCAACATCCACGCGGCCAGCACCGCGAACAGCACCTCGGACAGGCCGACCAGCGATGCGAAGCGCGGCCGCAGTCGCGCGATGCCGACGATGCCGAGGGTGTAGGCGATCGCGGTCGGGATCAGCGCAATCGCGATCACCGGCACCACCCAGGACGTGGTCCACCCCGCCACCACGGTGTCGTTGGCGGTGAACCTCAGCGGCATGACGCCCAGCACACCCAGCATCGCCACGGCCACCGCGCCGACGATCAGACCCCCGGCGGCCAGCGTGATCGGATGCAGCCCGTCCTCGGCGTCGGCGCCGTGCACGTGGCCGCCGGCCTTCTCCGACATCAGGAAATAACAGGCCGCGCAGACGCCGGCGGCCAGCCCCCAGCCGACGCCGACCAGGTCGAGATCGACACCGGAGAGCCCGCGCGGTCCGACGATGCCGAGCACCAGCACGATGCCGGCCACAGCGAGCAGCACTCCGCCCAGCGTCAGATTGGTCGGCCGGTTGCGCGTGGTCGCCCACAGCCAGCCCACGACCAGCAGGGGCGAGGTGTACTCGAGCAGAAGCGCGACGCCGACCGACAGGTGCGCGACGGCGTTGTAGTAGAACAACTGGGCTCCGGCGATCGGTACCAGGCCGTACAACGCGACGGTCCGGGCGTGACGGCGCGCTTCGGAAAGCCAGCCGGGACGCGCGAAGGTGGCGAACACCGCCATCGCCAATGCGCCGCCGGCCAACCGGGCCGAGACGGCCGCCGTGGGGCTCCAGCCGGCGCCCATCAGCGCCTTGCCGAACGGGCCGGAGCATCCGAACGCGAAGGCCGACCCGATCGCGAAGAGCAATCCGACGCGGAAGTGGTCCGCACGGGCGCGCTGAGTGGTTGCGAGCGCAGCCATGGTCCACCTCCACGGGGTGAGAGTCTGACGAGGGGTGTCATGAGTAAAATGACCTTTGATCGTGACGCTACAGCTGAGAGGAGTCACGAGTCAAATGCTTTTCAGTCATGACACCGAGCTCACACTGCGCGCCGCGAGTGTGCTGATCAACACCGATCGGGTCGACGGCGAGCAGCTCGGGAACCTGGCGGCGCTCGACGAGTACCTCGACCACTTCGGGTGGACCGGCAGGCGCGATCACGACGCGGCCGAACTCGAGTCGGTGCACACGTTGCGTGCGCGGCTCGGCAGGATCTGGGAGTCCGCCGACGACGAGGCGCGCACCGTCGGGCAGGTCAACGCGCTGCTGTCGGACACCCGCGCAGCGCCGTGGCTGACGCGCCATCCCGAGATGCCGGAGTGGCACCTGCACCTGGCGTCGATCCACGACCCGCTGTGGCAGCGGATGGGCGCCGAGATGGCGATGGCGCTGGCCGACCTCATCCGCGCCGGCGAGCTGAGAAGGCTCAAGATCTGCGCCGCGCCCGACTGCGACGCCGTGCTGCTCGATCTGTCCCGCAACCGCTCCGGCAAGTTCTGCGACACCGGCAACTGCGGCAACCGCCAGCACGTCGCCGCGTACCGGGAGCGCCGCTCCAACAAGTGATCCGGCCGGTCCCGCGGCGCCGTTAGGCTGGCCCGGGGGGAGCGATGGCTGAGCAATCGACGACGCGCCTGCAGGTCAGCGGGTACCGGTTCCTGGTGCGCCGGATGGAACACGCGTTGGTGCGCGGCGACGTCCGGATGGTCGACGACCCCCTTCGCGCGCAGTCGCTTTCGCTGATCTCGGGGGCAGTGCTGGCGGTGGTCGCCGTCGCGGTGTGCGCGGCGCTTGCCGTCCTGCGGCCGGCGGGCGGTCTCGGTGACGCCTCCGTGGTCGTCGTCCGGGAGACGGGCGCCATGTACGTCAGGATCGACGACACCGTGCATCCGGTCTTCAACCTCGCCTCGGCGCGGTTGATCGTCGGCTCGGCGGCCGAGCCTCGCCTCGTCGCCGCACGGGCCCTGCAGGGGGTGCGCCGCGGACCGCGGCTCGGCATCCCGGGTGCGCCGGAACAGATTCCGCCGCCCCTGGGCCCCGACGACGCCGACTGGACCGTGTGCGACGACGCCGCCGGTGAGACCACCGTCATCGCCGGCGCCCCCGCCGGCGCCCGCGAGGCTCGCACCGTCCTGGTGACTCCGCGGGGTGCGAGCGCCGCGACGACGTTCCTGCTCTACGACGGCTGGCGGGCGCGCGTGGATCTACGCCATCCCGCCGTGGTCCGCGCCCTGCGGCTGGAAGGAGTCGCCGCCCAGCCGGTGTCGGCCGCGCTGCTGAGCGTCATACCCGAAGCACCGGCCATCGAGCCGCCGCGCATCCCCGGCGCCGGTGAACCGGGACCGCGCAGTCTGCGCGATCATCCGGTTGGCTCCGTGGTGGCCGTGGCGCGGGCCGGCTCGGCCGGCTCGGACTACTTCGTGGTGCTCGGCGGCGGCGTGCAGCGCATCGGGGAGGTCGCCGCCGATCTGATCCGGTACACGGATTCCCGTGTCGATCAGCAGATCCCGTCGGTCGCCCCCGACGTCGTCGGTGCGCTCCCCGTCGTCGACAGCCTGCCCGTCACCACCTATCCCGACCGTGGCGGCGTCGACCGCGCCGCCGTCGTGTGCGCCCATTGGCGGCCGGGTACCGGCGAAACAGGTTCTCACACAGCGGTGTTCACTCCGCACGCCGTCCCGGCGACGTCGCGTGCACTGCCCTTCGCCGGGGCCGACGCCGCCGGACCCGGCATCGATGCCGTGTCGGTGCCCGCGGGACACAGCGCGTTCGTGCGGTCGGTCGGTCTCACCGGTGACGGGCAGACCTCCGGATCGCTGTTCCTGGTCGACGAATCGGGGGTGCTGTTCGGGGTGCGCGACCAGGACACCGGCACGCTGCTGGGCTTGGTCGGGCCCGCCGAACCGGCGCCGTGGCCGGTGCTGGCGCTGCTTCCCCGGGGCCCGGAACTGGATCGCGACGCCGCGTCACTCGCCGTCGACGGATTCCCCGCGGCGCCGTGACCGCCCGAGGGCCGCGCAGACGACGGCGACACCGACGGTGAGCGCGACGCAGAGCACGGCACCCGGCCCGGCCGCTTCACCGGTGATCTGCGGGTCGGCGCGGCTCCGGCCCACGGCGGCGGGCGGCGCCGGAGGGTGTCGCGCGGCGCCGCGCGAGGTTTCGGCGGTGACCGCAGCCAGCGGGTCCACCACACCGTGGCCGACGACCGGGTCCCACCCTGCGGGCGGATGGTGGGCGGTGTCGGTGATCCGCTGCATCACCTGGCGGGCCGTCAGCTCGGGCGAGTACGCACGCACCAGCGCCGCCACCGCACTGACGACGGGCGCCGCGTAGCTCGTGCCGGCCAGCGGCGTGCCGGACGGTGAGGTGTCGACGAGGCCGTCGGCGGCCGGTGCCAGTGACACGACGTGTTCGCCGGTGGCCGCGACGTCGACCCAGGGGCCGGCGAGGGTGAACGGCGACGGCGACCCGTCGGCGGCCACCGAGCCGACGGTCAGCACGTAGTCGTCGTACCACGCGGGACTCACCACGACGGACACGTCCCGCGCGGCGGCGAGGTCGCGCGGATTGTCCTGGGGACACTGGCCCGGGCTGCCGACGTTGCCCGCCGCCGTCACCACGACGACGTTCTTGACGTCCACGGCGTACGCCAGCGCGGCGCCCAGCGCGCGATCGTCGAGGCCGGCGCCGACGGGCAGACACGCCACCGACGAGATGTTGACGACGGTGGCGCCGAGATCGGCGGCGGTGCGCACCGCCGCGGCGAGCGTGTCGACGTCGCCGGCCCCGGACGCCGTGACATCGTCGACAGCACGGAACTTGTTGCTGGACTGACGAATCGACAGCAACGACACGTCGGGTGCGATCCCGCTGAAAGCCTGGGGGTCGGCCGTATCGGGCGCCGCGGCGATGATCCCGGCGACGGTCGTGCCGTGCCCGTCGCAATCCGAGGTTCCGTCCTGGGTCGACACGAAGTCCCCGCCGGCGACCAGATGCGGGAGGCGGCGGTGCCGGGCCACCCCGGTGTCGATCACCGCCACGGTCTGACCGGCGCCCCGGGTGAGGTCCCACACGGTGTCGAGGTCCATGCCCTCGAGTTGACCCGCTCTGCCGGCCCCCGGTCGCACCGGTGCTGCCACGGCGCAGTCGTCGTACCGGGTGGTCGGGCGCGGGGGAGCGGCCGGTCCCGCCGGCGGAAGCAGGGACGCGTCCACCGGGGGAGGCCCGATGGCCGCCGCGCCGGGAGCCGGTGGTGTCAAGGCGACGACCAGGCCGGTCACCGCGAGCAGGCGCAGCACGGTCATGGCAGGCTCAGGTCGCGCACCACGCCGAACAACCCCGTCACCCAGACGGCCAGCGGCACCACGGCGGCCAGCGAGACGTATTCGGCCACCTGCACGCCGCGGCGGACCAGCGGGATGTCCGACGCGGTGGTCTCGGGCCAGTGCAGTGCGACGCCGCACCCGACCACGGCGGCCGCACACACCCAAAAGGATTGGGCCGGAACGGTCTTCGTGATGGCGATGAGACCCGCCGCCATGCCCACGAGCCCGGCGAGGCCCAGCGCCCACCCGCGAGCGGCATCGGCGTGGCCGCGACGGCGCAGCAGGAGGAGCAGGCCGACGTCGGCGGCGAACGCGGCGGCCCGCACGCCGGACACCTCACCGGCGATCACCGCTGCGACGGCTCCGAGCACCGCCGCACAGGACAGGCCTGCGGTCACCCCCGTGAGCAGACGGTGGGCCGCCGTTGCTCGGGTGATGCCGACGACACCTCGTGAGGGGCCGAGGCCCGCGGCGGCGACCGCCAGCCTCGGGGCTGCCGACAACGCCGCCAGAGACAGCACGGTCAGTGCCGCACCGGCAGTGCCCGGTGGCACCGGCATCGCCGCACCGACGGCCGCCACTGCGGCGATCGTGCCCGCCATCGAGGCGAGAGCGCTCAGCAATGCGACCGCGGCACCGTCGGTGTCGGCGCGCAGCATCGCGACCGCGACCACGAAGGCCGCCGATGCGCCCAGGAGCACCCCGACGTCCTCGCTCGCGCCGGGCGCGGCGAGAAGCCCTGTCGCGGCCGCGAAGACGACCGCACTGACCCGCAAGGCGACCGAAAGTGGCTGTGCCGCACGATGCGCGACTGCTGCCGCCGCAGCGCCGGCAGACAGCACCGTCGCGGTCCACAGAGGTCCCGGGCCCGCCGTCGCGCGCGCCGACCACACCAGTGTCGTCGCGCCGACCAGCGCGACGGCGATGCCGACGGCACATCCGGCCCACGGCGCGACCGCCGGGTCCGCCTGACGGCCGGTCTGGGCGACCACCCGGCACGGCTCCGGGGGCACCCGGTGCGGGGCGGGCAGCCCGACCGCGGCCAACACGATCACATCGCCGTCGTGAACAGCATTGGCGCGCAACGTCGTCGAGGTGTCGAGGCTGCCTCCGCCGAGACGGCTGAGATACCACCGGTGCGGGGCTGCCGGCGCGCCGGGGCCGCCGACCACAAGATCGACGATCGAGGGCAGCAGGACGCCGACCGGGCAATCGGCGGGCAGGACCAGCTCCACCGTGGTGGCCGCGCCGGCTCCTGCCGCGTGCACGGCCACCCTGCACAACGTATCCGCCACGGGATCAACGTAACTCGGATCCCGGCATGGCCCCTGCGCCGGTTCGTCCGGTTGTGGATGAACAGCGGAAGGAACCGAAGCCGCCGGCGGTGCGTCTACTCACCGATGGACTCTTCGAATCCGGCACCCGCCCGGCCACCGATCATGCCGGGCGGCCGTGTCGCCGTCGAGGCACCTCCCGAGCCGCCCGAGCCGGCGCCGGCTCACCCGCTGGCCCGGCTGATGCCGGTCGCGATGGTAGCCGCGGTGGCCGGGATGAGCGCGCTGTACCTGACGTCGGGTGCGGCTCCGCGCAGCCCGATGTTCCTGTTCTTCCCGGTGATGATGCTCGTGTCGACGCTGGGGACACTCGCCTACGGCGGGCGGGGAGCCCGCGGTGGCGCAGTGCTCAACGTTCAGCGGGCCACCTACCTGCGCTACCTCGGCTCCGTCGAGGACGGACTCACCGAATCGGCGGTGGCGCAGCACGTGTATCTGCACTGGCACCATCCCGACCCGGCGGCGTTGTGGACGCTGGTCGATGGTGAGCGGAGGTGGGAACGCGCGGCCGATCATCCGGAGTTCTGCGCGGTGAGCGTGGGGGTGGGTGAGCGACCGGCGGCGACGGTCGTCGTCGCGCCCGAGGTGGCGACGGCCGAGAACGCCGATCCGGTGACCACCGGCGCGCTGGAGCGATTGATGCGGGTCCGGTCGACCGTCCACGAGGTGCCTGTCGTCGTTGCGTTGGCCGACACGCGTGTCGTCACCGTGGGCGGTGATCCCGAATCCGCCCGCGCACTCGTGCGTGCCATGGTGTGTCAGCTCGCGGTCCTGCACCATCCCGACCTCGTCGGCATCGCCGCCGCGCCCGCGCCGGGGGAGTGGGACTGGCTGAAATGGCTTCCCCACCAAGGCCGCTCAGGGACCGCCCGGCACCGCGTGCTGATCGTCGACGGGTCGGAGGTGCCGCAGAGCGGGCCTGGACTGACGCTGATCGACATCCGCGCCGAGGCTCCGGGAGCAGAGGTGACCGTCTCGGCGGACGACGAGGTGCTGACGGTGGCCTGCGACCGGTTGTCGCTGCCCGATGCCGTCGCCTGCGCACGACGGGTCGCACGCCACCGCCCCGACCCCGCGGCGCGGGCGAGGACCGGCGCGGTCGACTGGCCGGCCCTGATGGGCATCGACGACCCTCAGACCGTCGACGCGGACACCTTGTGGGCCGGCAAGACTCGCGCGCTGCTCCGCGTTCCGATCGGTTCGGCGCCGGACGGTTCGGTCGTCTCCCTGGACATCAAAGAGGCCGCCGCCGGCGGCATGGGACCGCACGGACTGTGCGTCGGCGCGACCGGTTCGGGCAAGTCGGAATTCCTGCGCACCCTGACCCTGGGAATGATCGCCTCTCATTCGCCGGAGGTGCTCAACCTCGTCCTCGTCGACTTCAAGGGCGGCGCCACCTTTCTCGGTCTGGAGCAGGCCCGGCACGTGTCGGCGGTGATCACCAACCTGGCCGACGAGGCGCAGCTCGTCGCCCGGATGCGCGACGCCCTCTCCGGCGAGGTCACTCGGAGGCAGGAACTGCTCCGGGCGGCCGGCAACGTCACCAACATCGGCCAGTACGCCCACGCGCGCAGGCAGAACCCGGCGCTGGCGCCGCTGCCGGTGCTGTTCGTCGTCGTCGACGAGTTCTCCGAACTGCTCAGCCAGCATCCCGACTTCGCCGAGTTGTTCGTCGCCATCGGCCGGCTGGGCCGCTCGCTCGGGATGCACCTGCTGCTGGCCAGCCAGCGTCTCGACGAGGGCAGGCTACGCGGCTTGGAGACCCACCTGTCCTATCGGATCTGCCTGAAGACGTTCTCGGCCGGGGACTCTCGCGCGGTGCTCGGCGTGGCCGACGCCTACCACCTGCCCGCCGAACCGGGTGCCGGCTTCCTGCGCACGGCGTCGGGTGAGCTGACCCGGTTCCAGACGGCGTTCGTCTCGGGCGGATACACCCCGCGCGTGACGCCCGCACCGGAAGCCGTTGCGGTGCGCCTGTTCGATCACGCCGGGCAGGCGCCGGCCGCCGACACCCCGCCGCAGCGCCCGCTGCTGGACACCGTGCTCCGCCGGCTGGCCGCCCGCGGGCCGGCGGCGCACCGGGTGTGGCTGCCTCCGCTGGAGCGATCGCCATCCTTGGACGCGCTGCTCGCTGCTCGCACGCTGCCCGGCCTGAGAGTGCCCGTCGGGGTGGTCGACTGCCCGTTCGACCAGCGGTACGACCCGCTGGACATCGACCTGACCGGCGCCGCAGGCAATGTCGCGGTGGTCGGCGGTCCCCGCTCGGGCAAGTCGTCGACACTGCGGACCATCGTCTGCGCGCTGGCCGCCACCCGCGATCCCAGCGCCGCGCAGTTCTACTGCCTGGACTTCGGCGGCGGAGTGCTCGCCGGCGTGGCGGGGCTGCCGCACGTGGGCTCGGTCGCGGGCCGCCGTGACACCGAGTTGTGCCGCCGCACCGTGGCCCAGGTGGAGTCGATCCTGCGCTCCCGGGAGCGGGCGCCCGGCGATCGCCACGGTGACGTGTTCCTCGTGATCGACGGCTGGGCGACCGTGCGGGCGGACTTCGAGAGCCTCGAGCCGGCGATCACTGCGCTGGCCGCGCACGGACTGTCCTACGGAATCCACGTGATGATCGCCGCCTCGCGGTGGGCCGACCTGAGGCCCGCGCTGAAGGATCAGATCGGCACCCGAATCGAACTGCGGCTGGGTGATCCCGCCGAATCGGAGATGGATCGTCGGCGCGCGCACGATCTCGCCGACCGGCCGCCCGGCCGCGGCCTCACCCGGGCGGGCCGCGAGTTGGCCATCGCGGTGCCCGCCTCCGACTGCGTCGACGCCATCCGCAGACGGACCGCCGGCCCGGCAGCGCCACCGGTCGAACTCCTGCCGGCCCGGGTGAACCTCCGGACGGTCACCGCGTCTGCGATGTCGCCTCCGGCTCGGGTGGTGCTGGGCCTCGGCGAACGCGACCTGCGGCCGATCGGTCTCGACGTCGTCGAGCATCCGCACCTGCTGATCCTGGGGGAGGGCGAGTGCGGCAAAACGTCGGTGCTGCGCGCGCTGTGCACGGAGCTGGTCCGCACCCGCGGTCCCGAACAGGTCAGCATCGAGATCGTCGACTACCGCCGCACCATGCTCGGTGTCGTCGAGAGCGCGCACCTGTCCGGATATTCGGTGTCGGGCACCGCGCTGACGTCGCGGCTGTCGGCGCTGAGGGATCTGCTGGACGCCAGGATGCCCGACGAGAACGTCACGCAGCAGCAGCTCCGCGACCGCTGCTGGTGGACCGGACCCGACCTCGTCGTCGTCGTCGACGACTACGACCTGGTGGCCGGTGCGACGGGTAATCCGCTGACCCCGCTCGCCGACTACCTGCCGCACGCGAAGGACCTCGGACTGCACGTCGTCGTGGCGCGGCGCTCCGGCGGCGCGGCGCGCGCCATGTTCGATCCCGTGCTGACCCGGCTGCGCGACATGGGCTGCGCCGGGCTGATGATGAGCGCGAGTCCCGACGAGGGGGTGCTCCTCGGCACCGCCCGCTCCGGGCCGCTGCCGCCGGGGCGCGGCACCCTCGTAGTGCGCGGTGCCCCCGACGAACTGGTCCAGGTGGGGTGGGTCGACCCGCCGTGACCACGGCTGTCGTCGAGGTCGGACCGCAGACCGTCCGCGGGCCGGGACACGCTCCCCGAGAACGGGTTTCGGCGGCGATCGACTGCATCGACGATCAGCTCGCCCTGCTCGACGGGGAACTCGCCGAGGTGGCGCGGCTGTGGCGTGACGTGCTCGCCGCCGCGGCCGGTGACCCCGCACCGCGGAACGTCGTGCTGGTCGTCCCGACGTGGTGGTCGTCGGCTCGCATCGCGGTCGTCCGCGACGCGGCCGCCGACATCCCCGCGAATATCGTTGTCGCGCAGAGATCTTCTGTGCTCGGCGCAGGAGCCGAGTCGACAGTCGTCGAACTTGCCCGCGACGTCGTCGTGGTGACCCCGCCGGGAGGCGAGCCGTCGGTGCTCGACCGCGACCGCGCCGACGTGATGGCACACCTGGGGGCGGCATCCTCGGTCCTGCTCGATGTGCCCGCCGACGTGCCGCCGCTGCCGCCGACGGTCACCGCCGCGCTGCACGCGGCAGGGATATCGGTCGCCCGCAGCGACCGCCACCGCATGCTGCGGGCGGGCGCGGCGCTGCCGGCCGCCGAACCCCCGGAGTCCGGCGTGGCGACTGCGCGCTGGAACCGGCGTGCGGTGGCTGTGTGCGCGGGCGCGGTGCTGTCGGCCGCTGCGGTCGGCGGGGGCTGGGCGGCGCAGGCGCTGTCCGGCGGGACTGCCTCCGCGCCGGGGTCGGTCGTGCTGGTCGAGGGCCACGTCTCGGTCCGGGTGCCCGCAGGCTGGACGGTGGAGCGCATCACCGCAGGGCAGGGATCGGCGCGGGTGCGGGTGTCGGAGCCGGGCGGGACGGCGGCCCTGCACGTCACGCAGTCCACCGCCACGACTCCGGTGACACTGGCGGACGTTGGTGAATCCCTGCGCCGCGCAATCGAAGCCGAGCCGGCCGGGGTGTTCGTCGACTTCGACGCGGACGGCACCGCGGGCGGCAGACCCGCCGTGACCTACCGGGAGCGACGCGCCGACGGCGAGACGACGTGGGCCGTGCTGGTCGACGGCGCCACCCGCATCGCGGTGGGATGCCACAGTGGCGCCGCGCCCGCCCGGGGCGTTCGTGAGGCCTGCGCGCAGGCGGTGCAGTCGGCCCACGCCGCGGGCTGAAAGCGCCCTTGCCGACTGGACTTTCGCGTCAACGAGATCTTTCGCATCGGAGGGAACCGATCCGGACGCCGCTGCGTCCTATCTACATATCCGAAAGCGAGAACACCGAAAGGACCCGCGATGCCGATTCCGTCCGGCCCCCCGAACTCCTCCCTGGCCACCGATTTCGACCTGATGATCTCGGTCGCGGGCAAGACCGACGCCCGCAACGAGGAGATCCGGGCGATGCTGCAGTCGTTCATCGGCGCCATGGGTGCCGTCCCGTCATCGGTGTGGGGCGGTGTCGCGGCGGCCCGGTTCCGCGAGGTCGTGGAGCGCTGGAATGCCGAGTCGCTCAAGCTGCACGCCGCACTGCAGCGCATCTCGGAGAACATCCGTGCCAACGAGCGCACCCTGCGGGAGGCCACCGAGAGCCACTCCCAGCGCATCGGTGCTGTGATCGCCGGGCTGTAGAGGAGGCATCAGTGGACCCGATTCTGTCCTACGACTTCGGCGCGATCGAGCACACCGTCCGCCAGGAGATCCACACCACCTCGGCGCGGTTGAACGCCGCGCTCGACGATCTGCGGGCCCAGATCGCGCCACTGCAGGCGACGTGGACCCGCGAGGCGGCCGACGCCTACCGCGTCGAGCAGGCCCGCTGGGAGCAGGCCGCTGCATCACTGAACGACATCCTGCTGCGCCTCGGCAACGCAGTGCGCGACGGCGCGGACGACGTCGCCGCCACCGACCGCAGCGCCGCGCGCGCCTGGGGCGTCTGAGACCAAACGCCCCGATCAGACTCTGTGCGGCCCTCCGCTGGAGGGGAGCCAAACGAGGGCCGCACAGTACTCTCCGCGTCCGGATTGGGCTAGGGTGGCGCCAGGCCCACCGCGAGGAGCGTGACGCCGGGTGGCAACTCCGAACACGTCGCACGGACGGCAGACGAGCCGTCCGTCGCCCTCGCGATTACGCGCCGTTCACGAGCTGTTCGTCGCCGGCGAGGTGGACGCCAGCTTCGTGACCTCCTCGGTGGGGCCGGTCGTGGCGCAGAGCTGGCAGCGCAGTCTCGCCGGCGGGGTCGACCCGGATCTGGACGGCGCCCGCGCGGCGGCCGCGGTCGCGGCGATCGAGCGGCTGCGGGAGACCCATCCGCTGGCGCCGGCGTTGCCGGTCATCCGGCGCCTTCTCGTCGACGACGCGCTCGACTCCGGTGTCGTGGTCGCCGTCAGCGCCGCCGACGGCACGCTGCTGTGGGTCGAGGGCGACCCGACGGCCTGCCGCAAGGCCGAGGCGATGAACTTCGTGCCCGGCGCGGACTGGAGTGAGCGCGGGGCCGGCACCAACGCCCCGGGTACCGCGCTGGCGCTGGACCGCGAACTGCAGATCCGCGGCTCCGAACACTTTTCACGCGTCGTGCAGCCGTGGAGCTGCACGGCAGCCCCCGTACACGACCCGACCACCGGTGCGCTGCTCGGTGCGATCGACCTGACCGGCGGGTCGCAGGTGGCCTCAGCGCAGACGCTGGCGCTGGTGCGGGCCACCGCCGTCGCCGTCGAGAACCACCTGGCGCTGCTGCGGGTGGCGGGCATCGGCGAACAGCCCGCCACGCGCAAGCCGCATCTGGTCGTGCTCGGCGGCGGGCGCCCGCGCTGGGTGACCACCGACGACTACGGGCACCTGCATGCCGCCCACCTCACCGGCCGGCATGCCGACATCCTGGTGCTGCTCAGCAGGCACCCCGAAGGTCTGTCCGCCGACCACCTCGCCGTGCTGCTGGACGAGAAGGATCTCGACGTCGTGACCGTGCGCGCGGAGATGTCGCGGCTGCGCAAGGTCATCGGGCCGCAGAACCTGGGCTCCCGGCCGTATCGCCTGCTGGCCCCGATCACCAGCGACATCGGTGAGGTGTTCGACGCGCTCGACGCCGGCGATGTGGCAGGCGCGCTCAACCGCTACCCGGGTCCGCTGCTGACACAGTCGGTCTCCCCGGCGATCGCCCGGCTGCGCACGCAGCTGTCGGCGACGCTGCGCGCCGCGGTCCTCGCCGAGAACACCCACGGTCGCCCCGACCTGCTGCGCCGCTGGCTCGAGTCGCCCGAGGGCCGCGACGACCGCGAGGGCTGGCAGGCCCTGCGTGACAGCGCCGGTCTCACCGCGGTGGCCCGCGCCCGGGCGCGGGGCCATCTCGCCGGCCTGGACTTCGAACTCGGCTGAGAATCGGGCACCGGCCCGACGTTGCAACTGTGGTGCAACGGTCCCGCGCGTAGGTTCAGTGATGCACACCACACGAGCAGGAGACTCACCAATGACTGTGTATGCCCGACCGGGTGCCGACGGCTCGCTGATGTCGTTCAAGCCCCGCTACGAGAACTTCATCGGCGGCCAGTGGGTACCGCCTAACGCCGGACGCTACTTCGAGAACCCGACGCCGGTGACCGGCGAGGCGTTCACCGAGGTGGCCCGCTCCGACGAGTCCGACATCGAGAAGGCCCTCGACGCCGCGCACGCCGCCGCCCCCGCCTGGGGCAAGACCGCAGCGGCCGAGCGCGCCGTGATCCTCAACAAGGTCGCGGACCGCATCGAGGAGAACCTCGAGTCGATCGCGCTGGCCGAGTCGTGGGACAACGGCAAGCCGATCCGCGAGACGCTGAACGCCGACATCCCGCTGGCCGTGGACCACTTCCGCTACTTCGCCGCGGCGATCCGATCCCAGGAGGGATCGCTCAGCGAGATCGACGACGACACCGTCGCCTACCACTTCCACGAACCCCTCGGCGTGGTCGGCCAGATCATCCCGTGGAACTTCCCGATCCTGATGGCGACGTGGAAGCTGGCCCCCGCGCTGGCCGCGGGCAACGCGGTGGTGCTCAAGCCCGCCGAGCAGACGCCCGCGTCGATCCTCTACCTGATGGAGATCATCGCCGACCTGCTGCCCGCCGGCGTGGTCAACGTCGTCAACGGGTTCGGCGTCGAGGCCGGCAAGCCGCTGGCCTCGAGCAACCGGATCGCCAAGATCGCGTTCACCGGCGAGACCACCACCGGCCGGCTGATCATGCAGTACGCGTCGCAGAACCTGATCCCGGTGACGCTGGAGCTGGGCGGCAAGAGCCCGAACATCTTCTTCAACGACGTGCTGGCCGCCGCGGACAGCTACCAGGACAAGGCGCTCGAGGGCTTCACGATGTTCGCCCTCAACCAGGGCGAGGTGTGCACCTGCCCGTCGCGCTCGCTGATCCAGTCCGACATCTACGACGAGTTCCTCGCGCTGGCCGCGATCCGCACCAAGGCCGTCCGGCAGGGCGACCCGCTGGACACCGAGACGATGATCGGTGCGCAGGCGTCCAACGACCAGCTCGAGAAGATCCTGTCCTACATCGAGATCGGCAAGAGCGAGGGCGCCCAGGTGGTCACCGGCGGCGAACGCGCTCAGCTCGGCGGTGACCTGAACGGCGGATACTACGTCGCCCCAACGATTTTCACCGGACACAACAAGATGCGGGTGTTCCAGGAGGAGATCTTCGGCCCGGTGGTGGCGGTGACGTCGTTCTCCGATTACGACGAGGCGATCAGCATCGCCAACGACACGCTGTACGGACTCGGGGCCGGTGTGTGGAGCCGCGACGGCAACACCGCCTACCGCGCCGGGCGCGACATCAAAGCCGGCCGGGTGTGGACGAACTGCTACCACCAGTACCCCGCGCACGCCGCGTTCGGTGGCTACAAGCAGTCCGGCATCGGCCGGGAGAACCACAAGATGATGCTCGACCACTATCAGCAGACCAAGAACCTGCTGGTCAGCTACAGCGACAAGGCGCAGGGCTTCTTCTAGACCCCAGCGCCGCCGGACGACGACCCCGGCGCGGAGCGATCCGTGCCGGGGTCTTTCCGGCCATATTTTATGGTCGGATAACCAACCTTTAAAGCCCGCGAAACAGAGGGCTGCCCACAATGAAATGCATGTTCGCCAGCCCATGCGGGCTTATAGGTGGCAATAGAGTCCATTAGAGGAGTACAGCGTGACCACGAGCTCGCGGCACAGCGTCGCAGAACATCGGAAAACCGACGAATACCTGGCGAAACGCCAGCTCAAGAAGGGCAGCGCCGGCTGGCTGCTGCTCGCCGGGCTCGGCGTCAGCTACGTCGTCTCCGGGGATTACTCGGGCTGGAACTTCGGCCTCGGCCACGGCGGCTTCGGCGGTCTGGCGATCGCCGCCGTGATCATCGCCGCGATGTATCTGGCCCTGGTGCTCGGCATGGCCGAGCTGTCCTCGGCGCTGCCCGCGGCGGGCGGCGGCTACACCTTCGCGCGGCGCGCACTCGGGCCCTGGGGTGGTTTCGCCACCGGGACCGCGATCCTGATCGAGTACTCGATCGCCCCGGCGGCCATCGCCACCTTCATCGGGGCCTACGTGGAATCGCTGGGACTGTTCGGGATTCACAACGGCTGGTGGGTGTACCTGGCGGCCTACGCGATCTTCATCGGCATCCACCTGTCCGGGGTCGGAGAGGCACTCAAGGTGATGTTCGTGATCACCGCGGTCGCCCTCGTCGGCCTCGTGATCTTCGCGATCGCCGCCGCGGGCAGCTTCGATGCGGCCAACCTCACCGACATCGCACCCACCGACGCCGCCGGGGCATCGCCGCTGCTGCCGTTCGGCTATCTGGGCATCTGGGCGGCCATCCCGTTCGCGATCTGGTTCTTCCTTGCCGTCGAGGGCGTGCCGCTGGCCGCCGAGGAGACCGCGAACCCGGAGCGCAACGTGCCGCGCGGCATCATCGCCGCGATGGGCGTGCTGCTGGTGACGTGCGCCGGCGTGCTCGTGCTCGCGACCGGAGCGGGCGGCGCCGCGGCGATGTCGGAGTCCGGCAACCCGCTGGTCGAGGCGCTCGGCGACGCAGGGGCGGCCACGCTGGTCAACTACATCGGACTCGCCGGCCTGATCGCGAGCTTCTTCTCGATCATCTACGCCTACTCGCGTCAGCTGTTCGCCCTCTCGCGGGCCGGTTACCTGCCGACCGCACTGTCGGTGACGAACTCGCGCAAGGCGCCGACGCTGGCGCTCGTCGTCCCCGGGGCGATCGGCTTCGCGCTGTCGCTCACCGGCAAGGGAGACCTGCTGCTGAACATGGCCGTCTTCGGCGCCGCGCTGAGCTACGTACTGATGATGGTCAGCCACATCGTCCTGCGCCGCCGCGAACCGGACATGCCCCGGCCCTACCGGACGCCGGGCGGCGTGGCGACCACCGGATTCGCCTTGGTGATCGCCACGTTGGCGGTGATCGCCACGTTCCTCGTCGACACCGGCGCCGCACTGTGCTGCCTCGCGGTCTTCGCGCTGTTCATGCTGTACTTCGCGGTCGTGAGCCGGCACCGGCTGGTGGCCAACTCCCCCGACGAGGAGTTCGCGATGCTCGCTCGAGCAGAGAGCTCGTTGAAGTGAAGTTCCGCCAACAGGTTTCGGGAGTCACCTACTCCTTCGACGGGCTGGTCGACCTGATGGCCAAGGCGACGCCGCTGCGGTCGGGTGACCAGCTGGCCGGCTGCGCCGCCGACAGCGACGCCGAACGGGCCGCCGCGGCGTGGGCATTGGCGGACGTCCCACTGGAGACGTTCCTGTCCGAGGTCGTCGTGCCCTACGAGACCGACGAGGTCACCCGGCTGATCATCGACGGCCATGACAGACAAGCGTTCTCGGCGATCTCGCACCTGACGGTGGGCGGGCTGCGGGATTGGCTGATGGACGCGGCGTCGCGGGACGACGGCGCGGCGAGGATCGCGGCGGCGGCGCCGGGGCTGACCCCGGAGATGGCGGCGGCGGTCAGCAAGATCATGCGCAATCAGGACCTGATCGCCGTCGCGGCCGCCACGCACGTCTCGGCGGCGTTCCGCACCACGGTCGGCACACCGGGCACGCTGGCGACCCGCCTGCAGCCCAACCATCCGACCGACGACCCGCGCGGCATCGCGGCCGCCGTTCTGGACGGACTGCTCCTGGGCTGCGGCGATGCCGTCATCGGCATCAACCCCGCCACGGATTCACCGCACGCCACCGCCGAACTGTTGCACCTGCTGGACTCGATCCGCGCGCGCTACGACATCCCCGTGCAGTCGTGCGTGCTCTCGCACGTGACGACGACGATCGGGCTGATCGAGCAGGGTGTGCCCGTCGACCTGGTGTTCCAGTCCATCGCGGGCACGCAGGCCGCCAACGCCGCCTTCGGCGTGGACCTCGCAGTGCTGCGCGAGGGCAACGACGCGGCCCGCTCCCTCGGCCGCGGCACCGTCGGCGACAACGTGATGTACCTGGAGACCGGGCAGGGTTCGGCGCTGAGCTCGGGCACCCATCTGGGCACCGGCGGACGACCGGTCGATCAGCAGACCCTCGAGGTGCGGGCCTATGCGGTGGCGCGCGATCTGCAGCCGCTGCTGGTCAATACCGTGGTGGGCTTCATCGGCCCCGAGTACCTCTACGACGGCAAGCAGATCGTGCGCGCGGGTCTGGAGGATCACTTCTGCGGCAAGCTGCTCGGTCTGCCGATGGGCGTCGACGTCTGCTACACCAACCACGCCGAGGCCGACCAGAACGACATGGACACGCTGCTGACGCTGCTCGCGGCGGCCGGAGTCGCCTTCGTCATCACCGTCCCCGGCGCCGACGACGTGATGCTCGGCTATCAGAGCCTGTCGTTCCACGACGTCCTGGTGACCCGGCGCACCCTCGGGCTGCGGCCGGCGCCCGAATTCGAACGCTGGCTGCGCGCGGTGGGGATGATGGACGACGCGGGCCGGGTGGTCCCGCTCGACGTCACCCGCTCGCCCCTGCGGGCGCTGGCCGCGGCGGAGGCGTCGTGACTTCCCCCATGACCCCGGACCAGGCTCCGGATCAGATTGCCGCGCAGGAGTTCTGGACAGAGCTGCGCAAGACCACGCAGGCCAGGATCGGCCTCGGTCGCGCGGGCAACGGCCTGCCCAGCCGACAGGTCCTCGAACTCGCCTCCGCGCACGCGGCGGCACGCGACGCGGTGCACGTGCCACTCGACGTGGAGAGGTTGACCGCCGGGGTGCGCGACGTCGGCATCGGCGAGCCGGTGGTGGTGCGCAGCAGGGCGGGCTCGCGCGGCGAGTATCTGCGCCGCCCCGACCTGGGCCGGATGCCCGACGACCTCTCCGGCGTCCCCGCCGACGGTGCCGACCTCGGCATCGTGCTCGCCGACGGCCTGTCGCCGACGGCACTGGTCACGCACGGGCCGGCGCTGCTGGCCGCGCTCGTCTCCGAGCTCGGCACCCGGCACACCCTTGCGCCGCCGGTGATCGCGACGCAGGCCCGGGTGGCGCTCGGCGACCACGTCGCCGAAGCCGCCGGCGTGCGCACCGTCCTCGTCGTCATCGGGGAGCGCCCGGGCCTCAGCGTCGTCGACAGCCTGGGCGTCTATCTGACCCACCGGCCGCGGGTCGGGTGCACCGACGCCGACCGCAACTGCATCTCCAACGTCCATCCGCCCGACGGGCTGGGGTATGCGCAGGCCGCGCGGATCACCGCGGCGCTCGTCGACGGCGCGGTGCGGCTCGGACGGTCCGGTGTCGACCTGAAGGACACCTCGCGCGGCGAGGCGCTGAACCCGGCCGCCGACGGCGTTTTGACCTGCACGGACGCGCACAGGTAGGCTGCCTCGTTGGCGTGCGCTGCGCTTGTTCGAGAACCTCGGGTCTCCGTCGGTCGCCGAGGCATCGGAAGCGTACGCCGGACCGGCACCCGGGTCATCCGGGATCCAACATCGAGGTGAAGACCTCAGAACAGAAGAGGTAGCGCTGTGCCTACGTACACGCCGAAGGCGGGTGACACCACGCGCTCGTGGTACGTCATCGACGCCACCGACGTGGTGCTCGGCCGGCTCGCCGTCGAAGCAGCCAAGCTGCTGCGCGGCAAGCACAAGCCGACATTCACGCCCAATGTCGATGGTGGCGATTTCGTCATCATCATCAATGCCGAGAAGGTCGCCATCGGTGGCGACAAGCTCACCAAGAAGTTCGCCTACCGTCACTCGGGTTATCCCGGCGGCCTGCGCAGGCGCACGATCGGCGAGCTGCTGGCCAAGCACCCGACCCGCGTCGTCGAGAACGCGATCGTCGGGATGCTGCCGCACAACAAGCTCAGCCGGCAGGTCCAGAAGAAGCTGAAGGTGTATGCCGGCCCCGCGCATCCGCACGCCGCGCAGCAGCCGATTCCGTTCGAGATCAAGCAGGTGGCCCAGTGACCGAACCCGAGTACACGACCGAGACGGTCGAGGCGGTCGAGACCCCCGAGACCGACGCCGCGTACGACGCCGACGCCGCCCATCGCGACCCGGTGGTGATCGACCGTCCGATCCAGACCGTCGGCCGCCGCAAGGAGGCCGTGGTCCGGGTGCGCCTGGTGCCCGGCACCGGCCAGTTCCACCTCGACGGCCGCACGCTGGAGAACTACTTCCCGAACAAGGTGCACCAGCAGCTCATCAAGGCGCCGCTGGTGACCGTCGATCGGCTCGAGCAGTTCGACATCTACGCCCACCTCGACGGTGGCGGCCCGTCCGGGCAGGCCGGCGCGCTGCGCCTGGCGATCGCCCGCGCGCTGATCGTGGTGCAGCCGGAGGACCGGCCCGCCCTCAAGCGCGCCGGGTTCCTGACGCGCGACCCGCGTGCCATCGAGCGCAAGAAGTATGGCCTGAAGAAGGCGCGTAAGGCGCCTCAGTACAGCAAGCGCTGATCAGTCCACGACTTGGCGCCCGGTCTACTCGCTTCGCGAGTGGCCGGGCGTCAGTCGTATCCTCCGTGGACGGCCGAACCCTCAGCGCCGGTGCGCTTCCGGCATCATCCGGGGCGCGCCGGTCCGTGCCCTCATGCCGAGGCCCGTGGCGACGAGGCCGAGGACGGTCACCACGGCACCGATGACCACGTTCGACCACATCATGCTGGCCGTCGGTGATGCACCGGTGTGGACCCACGGTGCGATGATGAGGCCGATGCCGAGCAGCGGCAGGGTCCAGACGACGCCGTGGGTGCGGTCGAGGACCGAGCTGAAGCTCAGCGCCAGTACCGCCACGGCGAGGCCGGCGATCAGGTCGATCGTCGCGAGCCTCGAGGTGCCGTTGAAGCCGACGATCCACGGGGACATGGCTGCGTACAGCCCGGCCAGCATCGTCAGTCCCAGCGAGACCTGAACGGGTGCAGTCTCGGCAACACGGTCGTAATTGGCACGCAATGCCAACAGATCAGGGTGTTGGTCGATCTCGGAGCGAGCGGTTGTCACCTTGTGCCCCTTTCTCATTCGATGTTCTGTCTGTCCTCACCCGATGAATCCACCAGGGGAGACCTGCGGGTGCCCGACGCGGCGATCGGTAAACCGAGCAGGCCCGCCGTGTTCGAATCGTGATTATTCGATGCGGGTCGCCGTGCGCGTCAGCTACGCGTTCGACGCCACCGGGAAGCCAGGTGTGTCCTGTCACACACCGCGATTTCAGTGAATCCGCACGGCCCTGTGGGCTGGTGGCTCGCGGGGTCAGTTAATCACCGGTGCTGCCTTTTCCCGGGTTGGCCTCCGGCGGCGGTTGATTCCGCCAACCGGCTGCGCCAGCCTCGGTGGCGGAGCACGGGACGCCTCGACGGCGTCGGCAGACCGCAACTGCCTCCGGTGCGAGTCGGTCATCTCGCAGCACACCAGGGCCGTGGCTTCGTGACTGAAAAGGAGTAACTGATGAGCTTTGTGATGAAGGCCGCCGCCGGCGCCCTCCTCGGTGGATCGGCGCTGTTCACGGCCGGACTCGGCGTCGCCAACGCGCAGCCCCTCCAGACGCCGGACGGGCTCGTCAACCTCGCCGTCGGCGACGTGACGATCCTCAAGTCCGTGTCCACCGACCAGGTCGCCACCGCCGCCGGTGCGCTGTGCGGCACCGCTCCGCAGGAAGTCGGCGCGCTGGCCCAGCAGGTCGACAGCAAGGGCGCCGCCCAGACCGTCTGCTCGGGTCTGCCGGGAGGCGACCTGGTGATCACCCAGAACGTGAGCTCGTCGACGGAGGACCAGCCGCAGGGTGCCCAGGACAGCGATGACGGCTCCACCGCTCACGGCGGTGCCCAGGGCTCGGCCTCCTCGGAGAATCCGCAGGGCTCGAACTCGCCCGGGAACACCCCCGGGAATGCCGAGGCCACTTCGCCCAGCCACGCTGGATAAGTAGTGCCGCAGTCGCCGCCCGCATCCACGTCGGATGCGGGCGGCGATCCGTATCCGTACTTTGACGAGGCGCGCCCCTTCGCCGGTTAGGCTCCACGCAGCAAGGTGTGAGAGGTTGTCACGATGGCTCGACTGTTCGGCACCGACGGCGTGCGCGGGGTCGCCAACCAGGAGCTGACCGCTGAACTGGCGATGGCGCTGGGGGCGGCGGCGGCGCGGCGGCTGACCAGGGCCGGCGATGCCCGTCGACGGGTCGCCGTCGTCGGTCGCGACCCGCGGGCCAGCGGTGAGATGCTCGAGGCGGCCGTGATCGCCGGGCTCGCCAGCGAAGGCGTCGACGCCCTGCGCGTCGGGATCCTGCCGACGCCGGCGGTGGCCTACCTGACCAGCGCCTACGACGCGGACTTCGGCGTGATGATCTCCGCGTCGCACAATCCGATGCCCGACAACGGCATCAAGATCTTCGGGCCCGGCGGTCACAAGCTCGACGACGACACCGAGGACCGGATCGAAGAACTCCTCCACCAGGGGCCCGGCTCCCGGCCCACCGGGTCGGGCATCGGCCGGGTCGTCGACGCGGAGGACGCCCTCGAGCGCTACCTGCGCCACGTCGGCAAGGCCGCCACCACCCGCCTGGACGAATTGACCGTCGTCGTCGACTGCGCCAACGGAGCGGCGTCGCAGGCGGCTCCGCTCGCCTACCGGGCGGCGGGCGCCAACGTCATCCCGATCCACGCCGATCCCGATGGTCTGAACATCAACGAGGACTGCGGCTCGACGCACATGCAGTCGCTGCGCTCGGCGGTGGTGTCCTACGGCGCCGACCTCGGGCTCGCGCACGACGGCGATGCCGACCGCTGCCTGGCGGTCGACGCGCACGGCCGCCTCATCGACGGCGACGCGATCATGGTGGTGCTCGCGCTCGCGATGCAGGAGACCGGCGAGCTGACCTCGGGCACTCTGGTCGCCACCGTGATGAGCAACATGGGACTGCACATCGCGATGCGGTCGGCGGGCATCGACGTCCGCACCACCGGTGTCGGGGACCGCTACGTCCTCGAAGAACTCCGCGCCGGCCCCTACTCGCTCGGCGGTGAGCAGTCCGGACACGTCGTGATGCCCGCCTTCGGCACCACGGGCGACGGCATCGTCACCGGTCTGCGGTTGATGGCCCGCATGGCGCAGACGCGCAGCAGCCTCGCCGACCTGGCCGAGCCGATGCACACGCTGCCGCAGGTCCTGATCAATGTCGAGGTGTCCGACAAAGCGACGGTCGCCGACGCGCCGGCGGTCCGCGACGCGGTGGCCCGCGTCGAGGCCGAACTCGGCGACACCGGGCGCATCCTGCTGCGCCCCTCGGGCACCGAGCAGGTGGTGCGGGTGATGGTGGAGGCCGCCGACGAGGACACCGCCCGGCAGATGGCGGTACGGGTCGCGGAGTCGGTCAGCGCCGAGAGCTGAAATCCGCGGGAACCGGCCGGCCCGCGGCTGCGTCCAATCTCATATGGGAACGCATGTCGACGTGGAGGCGCTGCGCGCGCTGGGACGTGAATACCGGGCAGCGGCGTCGATCGTCGACGATGCGGTGCGAAATCATCTGAGCGGCATGCAGTTCGGTGCGTCAGCGGCGGGCCGCGCGTACGTCGCGCAGGGCGACCAGGTCCGGGCGGCGCTCGACGGCGTGACCGCGGCGCTGCGGGCATGGTCACGTGCAGCCACCGAGGTCGCCATGGTGCTTCGGGTCTCGGCCGATCGCTATCGCGACGCTGACGACCGCGCTGCCGAACGGGTGGGGTGAATGGCGCAGAAGTACGACGCGGCCTCCCGACTGGCCGAGGGTCGGCCCGCGGTCGACGACGTGGCGCAGTACGTCTGGGCGTGTCGCGCACTCGGATACGGCCATCCCGATCTGACGGAACATGGCGCTCAACTACGTGACTGGTACGGCACCGAGGACGGCATGGATCTCGCTGTGCTGCAGGAGGACTGCGTTGCGCTCGAGGGCGCGGCCCGCGCCTGCCAGGATGCGCTGAGCGCTCAGGAGCGCGCGTTGTCGTCGCTTCCCGGTGCGTGGCAGGGCGCCGGTGCGCAGGCGGCCGGTGACTTCCTGCGCCGCCACGGTGAGGCGTCCGCGGCCGCGGCCACCGCGGTCCGCGCCGCGGCCGAGGCGGTGACGGCCCTGCGTGACGAACTGTGGCGTGCCGTCGACGAGAAAGTGGGCGCCGTCGTGTCGATCGCGGGCCGGGCGGGAGCGGACTGGCGGCAGGCCGCAGCGACCGTGACGACGGGGGCGGGGGACCGGGCCGCCGCCTCCGAGGTGATCGACACCGCGGTGAAACCGTTTGTGGACACCGTGATTCGCACCGAATGGCTCGCCGCCATGAGGGCTGCGATGGCCGCGGTCACCGATGCCTATCGGGACGCGACGGCCGAGATCACCGCGGAGCCGCAGCCTGTGTTCGACGTGCCTGGTGATCTCGGCCCGGATTCATCGCCGCCGACGCCGGCCCCGTGTGGCCAGACTGATCGGGCGCCCGGGCCCGGCGCGGTGTCGTACGCATCCGGACCCGCCCCCACGACGCCGTCCGCGTGGAGCGCTCCCGCCGCACCCGCGACCGTGCCGCCCGCGGTCAGCGCACCGATGGCCGCCGCACCGATGGCCGCCGCACCGATGGCCGCCGCACCGCCGCCGCCCGCCGAGGCGGCGCTGCCGCAGCCGGCGCCCGTTCCTTCCGCACCGCCGATGCCGGCACTGGGCGGCATGGGTTCCGGCATGCCCGGACTGCCCGACCCCGGGGGCGGGTTGTCGGGGCTCGCGCAGCAGTTCGCGGACACGTTGAGCGCGTTGCTCGGTGGCGGCGGCGACGGGCCGCTGCCCGGCCCGGCCGGGCTCGACCCGCCGGACCCGGGCGTCGCCGAGGACGGCTCGATCGACGGGTCGGACCATCCCGCCGGCGAGACGGACCAGTCTGACGAGACCGACACGAACGCCGAAGATCCCGAACCAGCCCCCGAGCCCGGAGCCGAACCCGAGCCGGTGGAACCGGCGGCGGACGAGCCCGTCGCGCAGACACCGTGCGACGACCCGCCCGGACCTGCGGTCGACACCGTCGCGGCACCCGCTCCGACGCCTGCGCCGCCGCCCGCCGAGCCGCTGCCCCCGGCGGAGCCGCCGCCCGCCGAACCGCTGGCCGCCGATCAGACGCCGTGCGCGATCGCCGCCGACGAAGTACCGCAGGTGGGCCCGCCGCGCTGATCGGTGCCGCGGTCGTCAGCCCCGCGTCAGGTGGCGGCTGATGACCAGACGCTGAATCTGATTGGTGCCCTCGAAGATCTGCATGATCTTGGCTTCGCGCATGTACCGCTCGACGCGGTAGTCACGCGTGTACCCCGCACCGCCGAACACCTGCACCGCGTCGGTCGTCACCTTCATCGCGGCGTCGGTGGCGACAAGTTTGGCGACCGATGCCTGACGTGAATACGGCATTCCCGCGTCGCGGCGGCGCGCGGCGTCGAGATAGGTGGCCCGGGCGGCATCCACCGCGGCGGCCATGTCGGCCAGCAGGAAAGCCAGGCCCTGATGATCGATGATCTTGCGGCCGAACGTCGTTCGTTCCTGGCTGTAGGAGACGGCCTCGTCGAGTGCTGCCTGGGCGAGACCGACCGCCACGGCGGCGATCCCGAGTCGTCCCGAATCCAGTGCGCTGAAGGCGATCTGCAGACCCTGTCCTTCGGCGCCGATTCGCCGGTCGCCGTCGACGAATGCGTCGTCGTAATGCGCGGCGGTGGTGGGCACCGCGTGCAGGCCCATCTTCTCCTCGGGCCGGCCGAACGTCAGCCCCGCGGTGTCCTTCGGAACCAGGAAGCACGAGATGCCTTGCGAGCCTTGGCCAGTGCGCGCGAACAGGTTGTAGAAGTCGGCGATGCCACCGTGGGTGATCCACGCCTTCGACCCGCTGATGCGGTATCCGCCGTCGGTGGCGGTGGCCTTGCAGGCCAGCGCGGCGGCGTCGGAGCCGGCCTGCGGTTCGGACAGGCTGTAGGCGCCGATCGTCGAACCGCCGAGCATGTCCGGAAGCCATCGGCGTCGCTGATCGTCGGTGCCGAACGCCATCAGGGGGTGACACGACAGGCTGTGCACGCTGACCGCGACGGCCACCGCGGCCCAGCGTGCGGCGAGTTCCTCGAGGACCTGCAGATACACCTCGTAGGGCTGACCTCCGCCGCCCCACTCCTCGGGGTACGGCAGGCTCAGCAGTCCCGCCTCGCCGAGGGGCGCGAAGACGCCGGTGGGATACGTCTCGTCCTTCTCGTGGCGGTCGACGATCGGGTCCAGGACCTTGTCGGCGATCTGGCGGGCGAGGTCGACGAGCTCACGGGCGTCGTCGGTGGGCAGGAGACGATCCACGGCCATACGCCGCACAGTACTACAGGACTGTGTGCAGTACTGTTGGGCTCGTGACCCGGCCGGCCTTCGCCACCCGCAGGCGCATCGAGTTGTTCGACGCGCTGGTGGCCCTGTTCCTGGCCGAAGGATTCGCGCAGTTCACGCTCGACGACATCGCGGCGCGGCTGCGGTGCTCGAAATCCACGCTGTACACGCTGGCCGCCAGCAAGGAGCAGCTGGTGCAGGCGGCCACCGTCCACTTCTTCCGGACGGCGACGGATCTCGTCGAAGCGCGGGTGGGCGGCGAAGTGAACGCCCGCGAGCGGATCGCGGCCTACCTCTCAGGGGTGGGTGCCGCGCTGGACCCGGCGTCGGACCAGTTCATGGCCGACCTCGACGCCTTCCCGCCGGCGCGCGCCATCTACGAGCAGAACACCAGGATCGCCGCGCGCCGGGTGCGGGAGCTGATCGCCGACGGGGTCGCCGCGGGCGAGTTCCGCGACGTCCACGCCGCGTTCGCGGCCGACCTGGTGGCCGCCATGATGGTGCGCATCCAGCGACGTGAGGTGCGCGACCACTCCGGACTCGACGATGCGGATGCTTACCGGGAACTCGCCGCGATCCTCACCGGAGGAATCCAGGCCTGATCAGTCGTCGACGAACCTGACGTTGCGGTTCAAGGGATTCCGGGGGACATCGAGATGATTGGCAGGGAAGTCGGGGTCGGGATAGCCGATCGCGATGCCGCAGAGGATCCGGTGCTCGTCGCTGATGTCGAGTTGTGCGCGGACGACGTCCGGGTAGCCGGCGATCGACACCTGCACGCAGCTGCCGACCCCGCGAGCGGTCAGCGCCAGCAGGAACGTCTGCAGGAACATGCCGACACCGAGGGCGTCGACGTGGCCGAGGTCGCGGTGCATGCACACGATGCCTGCCAACGGGGCCCGGAAGAACTCCCAGTTGCGAAGCACGGCAAGCCGTCTGGCCTCGGTGTCGTGGCGGGCGATACCCATCGAGCCGTAGACGAGCGCGCCGAGCTCCCGGCGCAGGTGTGCGAACGAGTCGGGCAGCACCGGCACCGCGGGGGCCACCGTGTCGGCGCGTTCGAGCAGAGCCTCGACCAGCCGGTCACGCGCTGCACCCGAAGCGAACACCATCTGCCAGGGCTGGACGTTGGAGTTCGACGGCGCCCGGATCGCCAGCTCCAGTGCCTGCGTGACCAGGTCACGGGGCACCGGCTTGTCGCGCAGGAACAGCCGGGTGGACCGGCGCATGACGATCGCGTCCTCGAGGTCGTACATCGGGCTCCTCGCTAATCGCGGACGGTCAGCACGGTCTTGCCGGCTCGCCGTCCCGGCCTGCGGCCACTGTCGAACGCCTCCCGGCCCTCCTGCAGCGGAAACGTCGCGGCGATCTGGACGTGCAGCCGGTTCTGGTCGACGAGCGTCGCCAGGTGGCGGAGCTGGTCGCGATCGGGCACCACGATGAAGAACATCGCGTCGACCTCGAACGCCTCGGCCTTGCCCGCGGGCGGTGGTGCGGACAGCGTCACCAACCGGCCCCCCGGCCGCAGCACGTCGAAGGAGCGCTCCATCGTCTCGCCCCCGACCGTGTCGATGACGACGTCGTACTCGCTGTCGGGCCCGTCGAACGGTGTTACCCGGGCGTCGACGACCCGGCGCGCGCCGAAACCGGTGACGAGGTCGTGGGCGTCGCTGCGCACGGTCGCTGTGACCTCGGCGCCCGCGTTCGCGGCGAGTTGGACGGCCAGCGCACCGACACCGCCGGCGCCGCCGTGCACGAGGACCCGCTCGCCCGGCTGGACCGCAGCGTGGTCGTGCAGCGCCTGCCAGGCTGTCAGCCCCGCCAGCGGCAGCGCGGCCGCGACCACGTGCGACACGGTCGTGGGCCGCGGCGCGAGGGCGGCGGTCGGGACGCCGACGTACTCGGCAGCAGCGCCGTCGCGGTCGAACGGGATCAACCCGTACACCTCGTCGCCGACGGCCAGCCCGGTGACGTCGTCGGCGACGGCGGCGACCACCCCCGACATCTCGTGCGACGGGACGACCGGGGTGCGGTCGGCGCCGTCGCGCTGCCACGTCTCGTCCCACGTCAGCTCGTCGAATGTGATTGCGGCGGCGTGCACTTCGACCAGGACCTCGCCGGGGCCCGGCTCGGGAATCGGTGCGGGTTCGACGACCAGGACCTCGGGGCCGCCGCGGCGGTGCGCCCGCAGCGCTGTCATGTCGCTCATCGTCAGAATCCCTTTCGAGTCAGCCACTGCAGCGTGACGTCGCGCCACCCGTTGTCGATGGTCAGTGAATGACCGCGGCCCTCGAATTCACCGAACTCCTTGTCCGAGTCGCCTTTCGCGTACATGGCGTAGACCTCCCTGGTGACCTCGAGGGGGACGGTGTGGTCCTGCCCGCGGTCGACGAGACCAGTGTCCACCGCGGCCGGCGAGTTCTTCACGAAATCGGGCGGGGTGCTCACAGCGGGTGTTCCTTTCGGTGGTTCGGATTCTGGTTCAGAGCGTGGTCACGTAGCCGCCGTCGATGCGGACATCGGCGCCGGTGATGTTGGCGGCGCGGTTCCCGGCCAGGAAGACGGCGAGGTCGGCCACTTCCTGCGGCGTGGTGAAGCGGCCCGTCGCGGAGCCGGCGACGACGGAGTCGATCACCTGGTCGGCCGAACCGCCACCGGCAGCGGCGAACTGAGCGGCGATACCGTCCTCGGCGAGCCACAAATCGGTGGCCACGGGCCCAGGACTGATGGTGTTCACCCGAATTCCGCGCGGCCCGAACTCCTTCGAGACGCTTTTGGCGAAGTTCGCCATCGCCGCCTTGGTGGCGCTGTAGTCGACGATGTTCCACTCGGGCAGCGTCGCGTTGACCGAGCCGATCATCACGATCGCGCCGCCGCCACGAGCCAGCATGTGGGGGACGGCCTCCCGGGTGGTGCGCACGGCCGACAGGAAGTTCAGTGACCACGAAGCCGTCCAGTCGTCGTCGGTGACGGAGAGCAGTCCGTCGAAGCGCGGCGTCACAGCGCCGGCGTTGTTGACGAGGATGTCGACGCCGCCGCGGTGAGCGGCCGCGGCCACGAGCGCCTGCGGTCCCTGCGCGGTGGACAGGTCGGCGGCGATGAAGGTCGCCGATCCGGAGGCTTCCAGCGCCTGCAGTTCCGGGCTGTTGTGCCGGGCTCCGGCGATGACGAAGGCGCCTGCGTCGGCGAGCGCCCGGCTGGTGGCGAGCCCGATCCCTTTGCTTGCACCGGTGACGATGGCGATTTTGTCCTTGAGGTCGATGTTCATGACCGCAACACTGCGCCCGGAGTCGTGGCGAGAGCATCAGTCGAATGACTGCATCTGTTACTGAGCAGGACGAAGCACGGCCTCATGCAGTACAACCATCATGTGCGCACCGGGGCGACCCTCGTCGGTCGCGAGGCGGAGACGGCCGAGTTGCACCGGTTCCTTGCCGGAGGCGGGCGCGGTGCTCTGGTCATCCGGGGCGATGCGGGCGTCGGCAAGACCGCACTGACCGAGGAGATCCTCCGACGGGCCGATCTCGACGGGTGGCGGGTGGTGCGCGCGACCGGCGTCGAGGCCGAGAAACCCTTCGCTCTCGGCGGCCTGAATCAGATCGTGGTCGCGCTGCGGGACGAGACGGCGGCGTTGGACCCCCATGACCGCGAGGTGCTGGCGACGGTGCTCGGAGCCGATCCCGTCGTCTCGCCGTCACCGATGGCGTTGACGATGTCGCTGTTGGCCTTGCTCACCCGTGCCGTGCGCGACCGACCCCTGCTGGTGGTCGTCGAGGACGTGCACTGGTTCGACGAGGTGAGTCTCACGGTCGTCAGCGCGGTGGGGAGGCGTGTCTCCGACCCGCGGTTACGCATGGTGGGCACGACCCGGCCGCAACCCGGCGAGCGATTCGGCGCCGGCTGGGACGAGATTGAGGTGCTACCGCTCGCCGACGCCGACGCGGCGCTGCTGATCGAGACGGCGCATCCCTCGATGCAGATGAGTGCAGCCACGAGGCGGACGATTCTCGACGCCGCCGCCGGCAATCCGCTGGCGCTGGAGGAACTGCCCCGCAACGCCGACCAGATCGAATCCTGTTCTCCGGCAATGCCGCTGACAGACAGGCTGGTCGCGGTCTTCGGCAGCCGACTCCGCTCGCTGGACGCCCGGGTGCGCACCGAGTTGCTGCGTGCCGCCCTCGACGGCACCCCGGCCGTTGCCATGGGCGATTCCGGCTCCCGATATGTGATGGCCGACGTCGAGAGCGCGATCGAGCTGGGCCTGCTCACCGTGACGGCGACCGGAGACCCGGTCTTCCGGCACCCGCTGGTGCGCGCCGCGGTCATCCATCAGGCCGGGCCCGCCGAACGCCGGGAGGCCCACTGCCATCTCGCCGGCCTGTACGGGGACGCGCTGGTGCGGCGGGCCACCCACCTCAGCGCCGCGGCAACCGGCCCCGACCAAGCGGTGGCGGACCTGTTGGAGCAGGCCGCGCGACTGTCCATCCGGCGGGGCGGGGCGAGCGCCGCGGTGGACTGGCTGCGCCGCGCGGCGAATCTGTGCACCGATGCGTCCCGACGCGAGCGGCTGCGGGCCGATGCCGCGTTCGTCGCGTCGCAGGCCAGTCGCTTCGACGACGCGCAGCAGCTGGCCGACGATCCTCTCACCGCTGCCTACCTCGCGCTGTACCGCGATGGCGAGGTGGTGTCCAGCCACCGCCGCATCCTGTCGGTGGTGCGCGACGCCGACGGCATCGACGACGCCGTTCTCGGACGGCTCGTCAAACTCCTTCTCGCGATCACGATGTTCTGCGGTGAACCGGCGCTCTGGCAGCAGACCGACGACGTCGTCGACCATCTCGCCGAGCGACTCGATGCCGAGGTCCTCCTCTACCGCGACTCCTGGGGTGACACCGTCCGGCGCGGTCACGATGTCCGCGACCGACTGGCCGAGTACATCGACCGGGTGCCGAGCTTCGAACCGTGGGACGTGATGCGCCTCGGTGTCGCGGCCTATTTCGTGGACGGGTTGCCCGACCTACGGGCGGTGCTGACCCGGCTGTACCGCCAGGAAAGCGCCCGCGGCGCGGTGACCAATGCCATGACGATGCTGCATCTGGTGCTGCTCGACCAGATCGGTTCGGGCGCCTGGGATGAGGCGGACGAATCGGTGCGGGCCGGGGTCGCGCTGGCGGAGACGCATCACAACGAACTCTTCCGGTATCAGTTCCTCGGGTACGACGGGCTGCGCGCCGCGTGCATCGGCGATACCGAGACTGCGCTGCGCCGCACCGCCGAGGTCGTGGCGTGGGCCGGACCGCGACGGCTCGGACACCTTGTCGCGGTCACCGAACGTGCCACGGTCCTGGCCGCACTCGCCCGCGGCGAGTACGCGGCGGCGTATGCCGCGGCGGCGCGGATGAGCCCCGCAGGGGAGTTCCGGGCCTACTCTCACCAGTCCACCGAGGGCCTGCTCGACGTCGTCGAAGCCGCTGTGCATGCCGGGCACCTCGACGAGGCCGGTGTGCACGCCGCCGCCGCGCACCGCCTGGCGCTGCACCGGATCTCCCCCCGGCTGGGCGCGGTGAGCCTTGCCATTCAAGCGATGACGGCCGGCGACGCCGAGGCGGGACGGCTGTACGAGGAGGCGCTGAGCCATTCCGGCTTCGCCGATTTCCCGTTCGAGCACAACAGGGTTCGCCTGTCCTACGGGATGTGGCTGCGGCGGCGGCGGCAGACGGGCGAGGCGCGGGCGGTGCTGACCGAGGCCGCCGACGGCTTCCGCGCGCTGGGCGCACGACCGTGGGAAGAGCGGGCGATGATTGAACTGCGGGCCGCCGGGGCGGGCGTGAAACGCGCACCGGGAACGGCCGTCTCGCTCAGCGCACAGGAGCGCACCATCGCCGAACTGGCCGCCGCGGGACAGTCCAACAAGCAGATCGCCGCGCAGCTGTACCTGTCCCCGCGCACGGTCGGAGCGCACCTCTACCGCATCTTCCCCAAACTCGGGGTCACCAGTCGCGCAGCGCTGCATCAGGCACTGAACGGGCTCGATGGCGAGTGACCGTCGTGCCCGGACTCCGTCCGTAAGATTTCCGTTCGTTTGCTCGGCCCGGGTTTCGGGCTACTTTCACTGGTATCTGACAAGGATTCTCCTGCTTCTGCTGCAGCCCCCCGGCAGATTGCTGATCGGGGCCGGTCCATGCGCATCGCGGAGCGCATGCCGGGTGATCGAGAAAGTTCACGACGACGTGAAGGCGCAGTTCATGGCACAGCGATATGACGTGGCGGTGGCCGGTGGAGGTCCTGCGGGATCGGCGGCGGCCTGGCAGGCGGCGCGATCAGGAGCCAGGGTCGTCGTGTTCGACAAGGCGGAGTTCCCGCGCGACAAGCCATGCGGCGACGGCCTGACGCCGCGGGCGGTGAGTTTTCTGCAGAGGATGGGGCTCGCCGACGACGTTGCAGGTTTTCATCGGCTCAACCGGGCGACGATCTTCAGCCCGAGCGAATGGGAGCTGTCGTTTCCGCGACGCCCGGGGATGCCGGACCACGGTCATGGGATCCGGCGGACCCAGCTCGACACGATGCTGTTGATGAATGCCGGCGCCGCGGGAGCCGAGGTGCGGCAGTCTTCCGAGGTCGTCGGCCCGGTCGTCGACGACGCCGGACGTGTCAAGGGCGTGACGCTCAAGGGCGGCGAGAAGGTGTCCGCCGACGCAGTGATCGCCGCCGACGGCACGTACTCCCCGGTCAAGCGCGGGCTCGCGCTGGAGTCGAAGTACAACGGATACTCCGCCATCGCGATCCGGGCGGAGATGACCGCCGCGCGCCCCGACTCCGACTCCCTGGACATCCATCTCACGATCGCGCACCGGGGTGATCAGCTGCCGGGGTACGGCTGGGTCTTCCCACTCGGCGACGGCCGGGTCAACATCGGGTTGGGTTACGTCAACAGCTACAAGAAGTGGCAGCAGATCAATGCCGCGGACCTGCTGGGCGAGTTCATGTCCACCCTGCCGCGGGAGTGGGAGCTGCCGTCGGTCGCCGAGTTGCAGAAGTCGAAAGCGTTGCAGGCCTGGCGCTTACCCATGGGCTTCACCGCCTGGCCGCCATGGCGGCCGGGAGTGCTCTTCGCCGGTGATGCGATGGGCGCCGCGCGGCCCGTCTCCGGGGCGGGCATCTCGAAGGCCCTTCAGTCCGGGCTGGTCGCCGCCGAGTGCGCCGTCGCGGCGCTGACCAACGGCGGGCCTGACGACTTCACCAACTACGAGCAGCAGGTGAACGCGATCTGGGGCAGCGAGTACCGGCGGGGCCGGCTGTTCCACCGGCTGGTGGGGGTACCGACCCTCACCACCGCCGGACTGAAGGTGCTGGACAATTTGAGCAACCCGAAAGTCCGTGCACGCCTGCTGTTCTGGGAGGACACACTGTCGGGAAACTGACGACTCAGTCGGCCAGATCGAACGCCTTGACGACCTTCGTCGGTGTCACGCGGACGACGAGCTCGCCGGGCACGCCGTTGCGACGGCCGAACTCCTGGGCGCGCTCGGGGCCCATGTAGCGGCCACCGATCCGAGTCGCGGTATCGCGCAGCTCGTCGGAGTCCTCGCTCATCGACACCGTGCCCTGGATCTGCACGAACGAAAAGGGTGGGCGCTCGTCGTCGACGCAGATCACCACTCGCGGGTCACGGGCCAGAGCCCGTCCCTTGGCGGTGTCTTTGCCGGTGTTGAACACCAGCTGCTGTCCGTCGACGACGAACCACACCGGCGCCACCAGCGGTCGGCCATCGGAGGCGACGTAGCCCAACTTGGCAGTACGGGTGCCGATGGAGAGGAACGCGATGACGTCGTCGGAGAGCTCGGCCATGCGGCCAGCCTACGGATGCGGTCAGGGCAGCAGCTTCTGCAGTTCCTCGACGAAGGCCACGGTCTCGCGGCGGTCCCCGGTCAGGGGATGGACCAGCAGCGTCGTCACGCCGGCGTCGGCGAACGCCGCGACCCGCTCCTTGACGAATCCGCTCGGGCCGACCAGGGACACCTGCCGGACGAGCTCATCGGGCACCGCCGCGATCGCCTCGTTCTTCTTGCCCGCGAGGTAGAGGTCCTGGATGTGGTCGGCGACCTCGCCGAAGCCGTACCGCGTCGCGAGGCTGTGGTAGAAGTTGCGCCCGCGCGCGCCCATGCCGCCGATGTAGAGCGCCAATTGCGGTTTGGCCCAAGCCAACCGGTCGTCCACGTCATCGCCGATCGCCAGGCTCGCACTGACCATGACGTCGAGCGGGCCGAGTTCCGGGTCGCGGCGGGTGGCGCCGGCGCGCAGCGCGTCACCCCAGACGTCGTCGGCTTTCTCGGGATAGAAGAACACCGGCTGCCAACCCTCGGCGATCTCCGCGGTCAACTCGACGTTCTTCGGACCCAGGGCCGCGATGGTGATCGGAATGCGCTCGCGCACAGGGTGATTGATGAGCTTCAACGGCTTGCCCAGGCCCGTTCCGCGCGCCCTGGGTCCTTCGCTGGGCAACGGGAGCTGGTAGTACTTGCCGTCGTAGCTCACCCGCTCGCGGCGCCACACCTTCCGGCAGATCTCGATCACCTCGCGGGTGCGGCCCAGGGGTGCGTCGAACGGCAGCCCGTGGAATCCCTCGATCACCTGCGGGCCCGACGTGCCCAGGCCCAGCCGGAACCGGCCGCCGGAGACGTAGTCGAGGCCGGCCGCCGTCATCGCCATCAGCGCGGGGGTCCGCGTGTAGATCGGCACGACGCCGGTGCCCAGCTCGATGCGCGACGTCCGCGCCGCCAGGAAGCCCAGCTGGCTGATCGCGTCGTAGGAGTAGGCCTCGGCCACCAGCGCGATGTCCACGCCGACCTTCTCGAGTTCGACGACTTCTTCGACTGCGTCGAGGAAGCCGCCGGCGTAACTGAGGAAAATGCCCGTCCGCATCAGCAAGGTATACACCCAACCGGTTGGTTGGGGGAATTCGAGCGGCGGCCTTCAGGGCTTGAGCAGCGCGACGACCTTGTCCTCGAGATCCACGGGATCGTCGGCGAACGGGTCGAGCACGGGGGCCTTCGGCAGTTCGACGCCGGCGTCGGCGAAGTCGCTGTAGTCCTCGGCGCCCTTGGTCTTGCGGTCGCCGGTCAGCAAGTGCAGGAGATAGCCGGTCATCAGCGCGCGGACCGCTTTCTGGGTGCCCTTGTCGGCGCCCGGCAGGCCGACGACCCGGCCCAGCCGGCGACCTTCGATCAGGCCACCGGCCTTCGCCTTGCTGGTGGTTCGCAGCGTCGCCGCCTTCCACACGCGGGCCAGCTCCACGGCGTTGGACCGGAGTGTCATCGGGTCACCGGGCGCGGTCAGGATCAGGCCCGGAACCTTCAGCGACCTGGCGGGTTCCTCGGCGGGCGGGCTGGAGACCGTCGGGTAGGCGGCGAAGACGGCCCGCAGGCGGGACGGCATGCCGGCCGCGGCGAACACCGCCGCCGAGGCGCCGAACCCGTGCCCGGCGACCGCGAGCCGCTCGGGGTGCACGCTGATGTCCCCGGGCCCCAGCCGCACGCCGGTGATGACGTCCAGCGCCGTCCCGAGGTCGAAGGCCAGGTTGAGCACCGACGGCGCCAGGCCGGTCTCGGTGTGCGGGGCGGCGGCGACGATGCCCCAGGACGCCAGGTGTTCCAGCGTGCCCTCGTAGCGCTCGGCGGATGTGAGCCAATCGTGGCCGAACGCCACACCGGGCAGATTCTGGCCCGTCGCGGGTGTGTAGAGCACCCCTGGGACGCCGGCAAAGGCCAGGTCACCGCGCAGAACACGATGTGGGCCGCGACGGGTCAGCGCGGCGTAGATCTTCTTCGTGCGGGCCACCAGATGACCGTAGTCCACCCGGGTGTGATGCGGTTCCTGCACTACCCTGGGTGGCTATGTGTGGAATCGTCGGCTACGTCGGGCAGCGTCCTGCCTGCGACATCGTCGTCGACGCGCTGCGCCGCATGGAATACCGGGGTTACGACTCCGCCGGTGTCGCGCTACTCGACGGACACGGGGGGCTGACCGTCCGCCGTAGAGCAGGCCGGTTGGCCAATCTGGAAGCGGCCCTGGGCGAGGCCGAGGACGGGACGCTCGTCGGGGCGACCGGGCTCGGGCACACCCGCTGGGCCACGCACGGCAGACCCACCGACCGCAATGCCCACCCGCACCGCGATGCCAGCGGCAAGGTCGCGGTGGTGCACAACGGCATCATCGAGAATTTCGCGGCGCTGCGCGCCGAGCTGGAGGCCGCCGGCGTCGAGTTCGCCAGCGACACCGACACCGAGGTCGCGGTGCACATGGTCGCCCGCGCATACTCCGACGGCCCGTACGCCGGTGACTTCCCCGCGGCGGTGCTGTCGGTGCTGCGCCGGCTCGAAGGGCACTTCACGCTGGTGTTCGCCCACGCCGACGTGCCGGGCACGATCGTCGCCGCCCGGCGCTCCACCCCGCTGGTGCTCGGTGTCGGTGACGGCGAGATGTTCGTCGGCTCCGACGTCGCGGCGTTCATCGAGCACACCCGCGAGGCGGTCGAACTCGGTCAGGACCAGGCGGTCACCGTGACGGCCGACGGCTACCGGATCACCGACTTCGACGGACGACCCGACGACGCGCGCACCCGGCGTTTTCACATCGACTGGGACACCTCGGCCGCCGAGAAGGGCGGCTACGAGTACTTCATGCTCAAGGAGATCGCCGAGCAGCCGGCGGCGGTGTCGGACACGCTGCTCGGGCACTTCGTCGACAACCGCATCGTGCTCGACGAGCAGCGCCTGTCGGATCAGGAGCTGCGCGAGATCGACAAGGTCTTCGTCGTGGCCTGCGGGACCGCCTACCACTCCGGGCTGCTGGCCAAGTACGCGATCGAGCACTGGACCCGGCTGCCGGTCGAGGTGGAGCTGGCCAGCGAATTCCGCTATCGCGATCCGGTGCTGGACAGCCACACCCTCGTGGTGGCCATCTCGCAGTCCGGGGAGACCGCCGACACGCTCGAGGCGGTGCGGCACGCCAAGGAGCAGAAGGCCAAGGTGCTGGCCGTCTGCAACACCAACGGCAGCCAGATCCCGCGCGAGTGCGACGCGGTGCTCTACACCCGCGCCGGGCCGGAGATCGGAGTGGCGTCGACCAAGACGTTTCTGGCCCAGGTCGCCGCGAACTACCTCGTCGGGCTCGCGCTGGCGCAGGCCCGCGGCACGAAGTACCCCGACGAGGTGGCGCGCGAGTACCGCGACCTGGAAGCCATGCCCGAGCTGATCTCGCGGGTGCTGGCCACCACCGACCCCGTGGTGGGGCTGGCCAAGCAGTTCGCGCCGTCGCAGACGGTGCTGTTCCTGGGCCGCCACGTCGGGTACCCGGTGGCGCTCGAGGGGGCGCTCAAGCTCAAGGAACTGGCGTACATGCACGCCGAGGGCTTCGCGGCCGGAGAACTCAAGCACGGTCCCATCGCGCTCATCGAGGACAACCTGCCCGTCATCGTCGTCATGCCGTCGCCGAAGAACGCCGCGATGCTGCACTCCAAGCTGCTGTCGAACATCCGGGAGATCCAGGCGCGCGGCGCGGTCACGATCGTCATCGCCGAGGAGGGCGACGACACGGTGCGTCCGTACGCCGATCACCTGATCGAGATCCCGGCGGTGTCGACGCTGTTCCAGCCGCTGCTCTCGACCATCCCGATGCAGCTGTTCGCCGCGGGTGTGGCCCAGGCGCGCGGCTACGACGTCGACAAGCCGCGCAACCTGGCGAAGTCCGTCACCGTCGAGTAGCAAATATTTTTCCGCGACAATTAAGTAACGAAGCCGGCGCCGATGTCGATATACCTGTCATGTTCCGTAACGCAGCAACGGTCGCCGCTGCGACGGCTCCTCTCAGTGCGCCTTTCGCCGGTGCGGCCATAGCCGAGTGAGCCCGGGCGATCCGCGGCGCAGATTCGCCGTGATCCCGCAGAGGGACGACCACACCCTGGTGCTTCAGGTGACGGGTGATCTGGACGTGCTCACCGCGCCCACGCTCGCGACGCACCTCGACATCGGGCTCACCGGCGGTCCGTCGGTGCTGATCGTGGACCTCACCGAGGTGGACTTCCTGTCCTCGGCGGGCATCAGTGTGCTCGTCGAGACCCACCGGCTGACCGAACGCGCCGACATCTCGCTGAGGGTGGTCGCCGACAGCCCGGCGACGAGCCGGCCCATCCGCTTGATGAACGTCGACGAGATCATCGACCTGTACCCGTCGATGGACGAGGCGCTACGCGGCCGGTGAGAACAGCGGGCCACTGTCCGGCGCGGACAGGGCTTCGACCGCCATCCCGATGCGGACCGCATCGGGTTCGCACCCCACGAGCCCGGCGACGACCCGCAGGTCCTTCTGTTCGGCCAGCTCCACGATCGCGATGACGTAGGGCACCGGGATCGACGGGTCGAACGGGTGGTGGTTGACGGTGTAGGTGAACACCGTGCCCCGGCCGGAGACCGCGCGGGCGACCAGCTCGCCGCCGCAGTCGGGGCAGTCGGGCTGTGGCGGGGACACCCACAGTGAGCACGACGCGCACCGGGGCACAAGCATGACCGCTAACGTACCTGCGATGACGCTCTTCGAGAAGAACGCCGTCATCAGCGGTATCGGTATCTCGCGGATCGGCCGCCGCACCGGCATCCCCGGCCTGGAGCTGACCGTCGAGGCCGCCCGCCAGGCGATCGCCGACGCCGGGCTCGAACCGTCCGACGTCGACGGGATCGCCACGCTGGGCGACGTTCCCGCGTCTCAGGCGATGCCCGCGCTGGGAATCGATGTGCCCGACCGCGGTTCGGAGTTCCTCACCGGCGGAGTGATCAACCCGGTGCTCTCGGCGGTGCGCGCGGTCGGGGAGCGCAGCGCGCGCCACGTCCTGGTCTATCGCACCGTGCAGATGCTCGGTGGTGCGCTGACCGGTGACCGCACGCGCGCCCCCGAGCCCACGGTGCTCACCTCTCCGCCGGTCGAGCCGCGGCAGCCGGGGACCCGGCGCAGGATCGGCGCCATCGACGACATCGGGGAACTGCTTGCCGCACAAGCCTATTCGGCCGCCAACTGGGTCGCCATGCACTGTCGGCGGCACATGGAACTGTACGGCACCACCAAGGAGCAGCTGGGCTGGCTGGCGATCAACACCAGGTGCAACGCCGGTCTCAACCCGCTGGCGGTGTACCGCGACCCGATGACGATGGACGACTACCTGTCGGCGCGGCCGGTGTCGACGCCGCTGGGTCTGTTCGACTGCGACGCCCCGGTCGACGGGTCGGTCGCGCTGGTGCTCTCGCGTGCGGATCACGCGAAGGACTGCCCGAACCCGGTGCGCGTCGAGGCGATCGGCGGCGCCTACGGGTCCGGCGGCTGGGTGCACCGCGACGACTACCCGAAGATGGCGTCGGTGGAAGCGGCTGCGCAGATGTGGTCGAGAACCGATCTGACACCGGCCGACGTGCAGGTCGCCGAGCTCTACGACGGGTTCACGTTCCTGACGTTCGCCTGGCTGGAGGCGCTCGGCTTCTGCGGTGACGGTGAGGCGGGACCGTTCGTCGACGGCGCCGGCCGCATCGCACTCGACGGGGCGCTCCCGCTCAACACCTATGGCGGCCAACTCTCGGCGGGGCGGATGCACGGCTACTGGCTGCTGCACGAAGCGTGCCTGCAGCTGCGGGGGCAGGCCGGGGACCGCCAGGTGACGTCCCGGCCGGAGGTGGCCGTCGCCGCGGCCGGCGGCGGCCCGATCGCCGGCTGTCTGCTGCTGACCCGGCGCTGAGCTCAGCTCTTCGCGGACTGCTGGTAGAGCGCGAGCTTCCAGCGGTCGCCGGTGCGGTGGTACACCGACGACATCGCGCCGACGAAGGGCTGGTCGTCGCCGTCGCGCCAGCCCGTGCCGGTGTAGACGAGCGCCGCGGTGTCCCGGCCGATCGGGACCAGTCGGACGTCGGCGATCTCGTAGCGCGCCCACGGGGGCGACTGCCCGAGCGCTGCGGTCACCGTCTCGCGGTCCATCACCATGCCGTTGGCCAGCACCATCACCGCGTCGTCGGTCATCACGCCGCCGTAGAACTCATCGCCGGTGCCGTCGCACAACGACTTCCAGCCCGCGTGCTCCAGTGCGAGCAGTTCGTCGGTCACCTGGGGATCTGACATGGTGATCACGTACCCACGTAACGTGTTCGCCATGCGGTACTACTACACCGCCGACGCGATCCGCGACGCCGAAGCGCCCCTGCTTGCCGCCCTGCCAGACGGCGGGTTGATGCGCCGCGCGGCGTTCGGCCTGGCCACCGCGATCGCCCGCGAGCTCGGCACCGTCACCGCCAGATCCGTGTGCGCCGTCGTCGGCTCGGGGGACAACGGAGGCGACGCGCTGTGGGCGGCGACGTTCCTGCGCCGGCGCGGCGCCCGGGCCACCGCCATCCTGCTCAACCCGGAGCGCGCCCACCAGAAGGCGCTCGCCGCGTTCCTGCGCTCCGGCGGCCGCGTCGTCGAAAGTGTGCCTGTCGCAACCGATGTGGTCATCGACGGCGTCGTCGGCATCTCGGGTTCCGGGCCGCTGCGGCCGGCGGCCGCCGAGGTCTTCGACGCGGTCGAGCACGCCGGCATCCCGGTCGTGGCGGTCGATCTGCCCAGTGGTGTCGACGTGCACACCGGCGCCGCCGAGGGGCCGCACGTCACGCCGACGCTGACGGTGACCTTCGGCGGTCTCAAGCCCGTCCACGCGCTCGGCGACTGCGGGCGCGTCGAGCTGATCGACATCGGGCTGGACCTGCCGCCCAGCGACGTCATGGGCCTCGAGCCCGCCGACGTGGCCGCACTCTGGCCGGTGCCGGGTCCCGAGGACGACAAGTACACGCAGGGTGTGACCGGTGTGATGGCCGGCTCGTCGGCCTACCCCGGCGCGGCGGTGCTGTGCACCGGTGCTGCGGTGGCGGCAACCTCGGGCATGGTGCGTTATGCGGGAAGCGCTGGGCCACAAGTTCTTTCGCAGTGGCCGGAAGTGATCGCCACGCCCGGTTATGCGACCGCGGGCAGGGTGCAGTCGTGGGTGGTGGGTCCCGGTCTGGGCACCGACGAGGCCGGCGCGGCGGCGCTGTGTTTCGCCCTGGAGGCCGACGTGCCCGTCATCGTGGACGCCGACGCCCTGACCATCCTGTCCGCGCACCCCGACCTCGTCGCGAATCGCCGGGCGCCGACCGTGCTGACCCCGCACGCCGGCGAATTCGCCCGCCTCGCAGGATCCCCGCCGGGTGACGACCGCGTCGCCGACACCCGCAGGCTCGCCGACCGCCTGGGTGTCACGGTGCTGCTGAAGGGCAACGTGACCGTCGTCGCCGAACCCGGTTCGGGGCCGGTGTATCTCAACGTCGCGGGCCAATCCTGGGCCGCCACGGCGGGTTCGGGCGACGTGCTCTCCGGAGTGATCGGAGCGCTACTCGCCAAGGGGCTGGCCCCGGGCGAGGCCGCGGCCGCCGCGGCGTTCGTCCACGCGCGTGCCGCCGACCTGTCCGCGCTCGACCCCGGGCCCGCCGCCGCCCCGACGTCGTCATCGCGCATCCTGGCGCATCTGCGAACAGCATTGGCTTCCATCCTCTAGAAAGGAGCCCATGCCCAACGTTTCGCGCCACACGTCGCTGACCCCTGCCTACACCGGCCGGATGTTCACCTCGCCCATCCCGGCCCTGCGGCTGCCCGATGAGTCGATGGACCCCGAGCAGGCCTACCGGTTCATCCACGACGAGCTGATGCTCGACGGCAGCTCCCGGCTCAACCTGGCCACGTTCGTCACGACGTGGATGGACCCGGAGGCGGGTCAGCTGATGTCGGAGACGTTCGACAAGAACATGATCGACAAGGACGAGTACCCGGTGACCGCGGCCATCGAGCAGCGATGCGTGTGCATGGTCGCCGACCTGTTCCACGCCGAGCATCTGCGCGACGACGACCCCTCCACGGCGATCGGCGTGTCCACCATCGGCTCCAGTGAGGCCGTGATGCTCGCCGGCCTGGCGCTGAAGTGGCGGTGGCGGCAGAAGCTCGAGGCGGCCGGTCAGGACTGGAAGGGGCGCACGCCGAACCTGGTGATGGGGTCGAACGTGCAGGTGGTCTGGGAGAAGTTCTGCCGCTACTTCGACGTCGAGGCCCGCTACCTGCCGATGGACAAGGGGCGCTACGTCATCACGCCGGAGCAGGTCGTCGACGCGGTCGACGAGGACACCATCGGCGTGGTGGCCATCCTGGGCACGACGTTCACCGGTGAGCTCGAGCCCGTCGGGGAAATCTGCGCCGCGCTCGACACGCTGGCCCGCGGCGACGGGCCGGACGTCCCGGTGCACGTCGACGCGGCCAGCGGCGGCTTCGTGGTGCCGTTCCTGCACCCGGACATGGTGTGGGACTTCCGGCTGCCGCGCGTGGTGTCGATCAACGTCAGCGGGCACAAATACGGCCTGACCTATCCGGGTATCGGTTTCGTCGTGTGGCGCAACGCCGACCACCTGCCGGAGGAGCTGGTGTTCCGGGTGAACTACCTCGGCGGCGACATGCCGACGTTCACGCTGAACTTCTCCCGCCCCGGCAACCAGGTCGTGGGCCAGTACTACAACTTCCTGCGGCTGGGCCGCGACGGCTACATGAGCGTGATGCACTGCCTGTCGGACACGGCGCAGTGGCTGGCCCGCGAACTGGCCGGGATGTCCGGGCCCGACAACACACCGGTGTTCGACGTCATCTCCGACGGCTCGGCGATCCCCGTGGTGGCGTTCAAGCTGGTCGAGGGCACGAAGTTCACGGTGTTCGACGTCTCGGCGTTGCTGCGCAGCTACGGCTGGCAGGTGCCCGCCTACACGATGCCCGACCACGCCTCCGACATCGCGGTGCTGCGCATCGTGGTGCGCGAGGGCTTCTCGGCGAACCTGGCCCGCGCGCTGCGCGACGACCTCGTCGAGGTGCTGGGCAAACTCGAGCGCACCGGCGTGGCCGGCTTCTCCGACGAGGAGCATTTCGCCCACTGACGCCCCCGCGGGCGCGGCCTGGGACAATCGTGGGCGGTGATCACAACTCCGGACATGCTGATGAACACGCCTACCGCGGTCGTCGACCTCGACGCCATCGCGCACAACGTCGTCACGCTGCGCGAACACGCCGGCTCGGCGGCGGTGATGGCTGTCGTGAAGGCCGACGGCTACGGCCACGGGGCGGCGGCGGTGGCTCGCGCCGCGCTGGCCGCCGGTGCGGCGGAACTGGGCGTCGCCACGGTCGACGAGGCCCTCGCGGTGCGCCGCGACGGCGTCACCGCGCCCGTGCTGGCGTGGCTGCATCCGCCCGGCACGGACTTCGCGCCCGCCCTGCTCGCCGACGTCGAGGTCGCCGTGTCGTCGTGCGCGCAGGTCGGCGATGTCCTCGACGCCGCCGCACGGACCGGCCGCACCGCGACCGTGACCGTCAAGGCCGACACCGGGCTCTCCCGCAACGGTGTCAGCCCGGCGGACTACCCGGCGGTCCTCGCGGCCCTGCAGCGCGCGGTGGCCGACGAGGCGGTGCGGGTGCGCGGCCTGATGTCCCACCTGGCGCACGGCGACGAACCCGGCCATCCCTTCAACGACGAGCAGGCCCGGCGGCTGACCGAGATGGCGGCCCTGGCGCGCTCGCGGGGGCTGACTTACGACGTTGTGCACCTGAGCAATTCGCCCGCAGCGCTGACGCGTCCCGATCTGGCGTTCGACATGGTGCGGCCGGGCATCGCGGTGTACGGCCTGAGCCCTATACCGGAGCGCGGAGACATGGGACTGCGGCCGGCGATGACGGTGCAATGCCCGGTCGTGATGGTGCGATCGATCCGCGCCGGGGACGGGGTGTCCTACGGGCATACCTGGTCCGCGCCGCGCGACACCACGGTGGCGCTGATCCCGGCCGGGTATGCCGACGGCGTCTTCCGCCCGCTGAGCAACCGGATGGAGGTCATGATCAACGGCCGCCGCTACCCGAACGTCGGACGGATCTGCATGGACCAGTTCGTCGTGGATCTGGGGCCGGGACCCGTCGACGTCGTCGAGGGCGACGAGGCGATCCTGTTCGGACCCGGCACCGCGGGCGAGCCGACGGCCCAGGACTGGGCGGATCTGCTGGGCACGATCAACTACGAGGTCGTGACGAGCCCGCGCGGACGGATCGTGAGGACCTACCGGGGGTCGGTGTGAGTAAACGGGGGCCGTGGCTGGCAGGCGCGGCGGGAGTCGCTGCCGTGGGTTCGGCGGCCGGTGTGTCGGCGGCCCGGGCGTTGCGCCGCCGGGTCACCAGCGAGGACCCGCACCGCGACGAGGACTTCGAACTGCTCGACGCCGACCGCAGCTCTGTGGTGACCACAGCGGACGGCGTGCCGCTGGCGGTGCGCGAGGTCGGCCCCGAGAACGCTCCGCTGACGGTGGTGTTCGCGCACGGATTCTGCCTGCGGATGGGGTCCTTCCATTTCCAGCGCGCGCGACTCAGCGACCAGTGGGGCGCCCAGGTCCGGATGGTGTTCTACGACCAGCGGGGCCACGGCCAGTCGGGCGAGGCGCCGCCGGACACCTACACCGTCGAGCAACTCGGCCAGGATCTCGAGGCCGTGCTGGCGGTGGTGGCGCCGCGTGGGCCGGTGGTGCTGGTCGGCCACTCGATGGGCGGCATGACGGTGCTCTCGCACGCCCGCCAGTACCCGCAGCGCTATCCCACCCGCGTCGTCGGGGCGGCGTTGATCGCCTCTGCGGCGGAAGGGGTTTCGCGGTCACCGCTGGGGGAGATCCTGAAGAACCCGGCGCTGGAGGCGGTGCGCTTCGCGGCGCGGTATGCGCCCAAGACCGTGCACCGGTCCCGCGGGGCGGCGCGGTCGGTGATCGGGCCGATCCTGCGCGCCGCGTCCTACGGTGACGCGGAGATCAGCCCGAGCGTCGTCGCGTTCTCGGAGAAGATGATGCACGACACCCCGATCACGACGCTCGTCGAGTTCCTGCACGCCCTGGAGGTCCACGACGAGGCCGCCGGCCTGGAGACACTGAACAAGATCCCGACCCTGGTGGCGTGCGGTGACCGCGACCTGCTGACGCCGATGGAGCACTCGCAGGAGATGGCGCGCGCGCTGGCGAAGTCGGAGCTCGTGATCGTCGGCGGCGCAGGGCATCTGGTGCAGCTGGAACGGCCCGATGTCATCGACGACGCGCTGGTGCGGCTGGTGGAACGGGCGACGCCGTCGAAGCTGGTGGCGCTGACGCGACGGGTGCGGGAACGGGTGCGGTCGCATGGATGACAGGTCGGGCACCGGAGTGTTGCTGACCGCCGAGGACACCATGGCGTTCGGGGCGACGCTGGGCCGCACGCTGCGCGCCGGTGACGTCGTCGTGCTGTCCGGACCGCTCGGCGCGGGAAAGACCGTGCTGGCGAAGGGGATCGCCGAAGCGATGGGCGTCGAGGGCCCGGTGATCTCGCCGACGTTCGTGCTGGCACGCGTGCACAAGGCGCGCCACGAGGGTGCGCCCGCCATGGTGCACGTCGACCTGTACCGGCTGCTCGACCAGACGTCGGTGGACCTGCTCGCGGAGCTCGATTCGCTGGATCTCGACACCGACCTCGACGACGCCGTCGTGGTGGTCGAGTGGGGTGAGGGTGTCGCGGAACGACTGTCGGACAGCCATCTCGACATCCGGCTCGAGCGTGCGTCCGACTCCGAGGTACGTACCGCCATCTGGCAGTGGAGCAGGCCGTGAGCAGACTGGTCCTGGCGATCGACACCGCCACCCCTGCCGTGACCGCCGGGGTGGTCCGGGTCGACGGCGACCGCATCGAGGTGCTGGCCGAGGAGGTCACCGTCGACGCGCGCGCCCACGCTGAACGGCTCACCCCCAACGTCGTCGCCGCGATGCGCGCCGCCGGAACGGAGATGAACCTCCTCGACGCGGTCGTCGTGGGGTGCGGCCCGGGACCGTTCACCGGGCTGCGGGTCGGCATGGCCACGGCGGCCTCCTTCGGCCATGCGCTCGGGATCCCGGTGCGCGGCGTCTGCAGTCTCGATGCGATCGCGGTCGGCACGACGGGCAACGTGCTCGTCGTCACGGATGCGCGGCGGCGCGAGGTGTACTGGGCGCGCTACCGGGACGGCGCACGCGTCGGCGGGCCCGCCGTGAATGCCGCGGCCGACGTGCCGGCCGGCGCCGACGCGGTGGCGGGCTCGCCCGAGCATGCCGCGCTGTTCGACCTGCCGCGTCTGGCACCCGTGTATCCGAGTGCCGCGGGACTGGTTGGCGCGGTGGCTGATTGGGAGGGCGAGCCAGAACCCCTCATTCCGCTGTATCTGCGCAGGCCCGACGCGAAGCCGCAGGCGGTGGTGAGGTGAACGTCGAGTACGGGCCTCTGGCCGGAGGCGATGCGGCGCGGTGCGCGGAACTCGAGGCTCAGCTGTTCGACGGTGACGACCCCTGGCCGGAGCGGGCGTTTCTGGCCGAGCTGGCCGCCAAGCACAACTACTACGCGGCGGCGCGGGTCGACGACAAGGTCGTGGGCTACGCGGGCATCGCGCGGCTGGGCCGGGTGAAGCCGTACGAGTACGAGGTGCACACGATCGGGGTGGATCCCGCCTATCAAGGGCACGGCATCGGCAGGCAGCTGCTGCATCGGCTGTTCGAGTTCGCCGAGGGTGGAACGATTTTCCTCGAGGTGAGGACCGATAACGCAGCCGCGATCGCACTCTACGAGAGCGAGGGCTTCGAGCGGATCGGCTTCCGCAAGCGCTACTACCGGGTCAGCGGCGCGGACGCCTACACGATGAAACGGGAGCGGCGATGATCATCCTGGCCATCGAGAGTTCCTGCGACGAAACCGGAGTCGGCATCGCCGAACTCGGTGACGACGGGACCGTCACACTGCTCGCCGACGAAGTCGCCTCCAGCGTCGACGAGCACGCCCGGTTCGGCGGTGTGGTGCCCGAGATCGCGTCGCGGGCGCACCTGGAGGCGCTCGGCCCCACGATGCGCCGCGCGCTGGAGGCGGCGGGCATCGACCGGCCCGACGTCGTCGCGGCGACGATCGGACCGGGCCTGGCCGGGGCGCTGCTCGTGGGAGTGGCTGCGGCCAAGGCATATTCGGCGGCATGGCAGGTGCCGTTCTACGCCGTCAACCACCTCGGCGGGCACCTGGCCGCCGACGTCTACGACCACGGTCCGCTGCCGGAGAGCGTCGGGCTGCTGGTGTCGGGAGGCCACACCAACCTGCTGCACGTCCGCTCGCTGGGGGAGCCGATCGTCGAGTTGGGTTCGACCGTCGACGATGCCGCCGGTGAGGCCTACGACAAGATCGCGCGGCTGCTGGGGCTGGGGTATCCCGGGGGCAGGGTGCTCGACGAGCTGGCCCGCGAGGGCGATCGGGATGCGATCGTGTTCCCCCGCGGGATGACCGGGCCCCGCGACGACCGGTACGCGTTCAGCTTCTCGGGCCTGAAGACCGCGGTGGCACGCTACGTCGAGAGCCACCCGGAGGCGTCGCAGGCCGACGTGGCGGCCGGTTTCCAGGAGGCGGTCGCCGACGTGCTGACTGCGAAGGCGTTGCGGGCGGCTAGCGGTCTGGGAGTGTCCACGTTGTTGATCGCAGGAGGCGTCGCGGCGAACTCGCGTCTGCGCGAACTGGCCGAAGAGCGTTGTACTGCAGCGGGTGTGAGGTTGCGGGTGCCGCGGCCACGGTTGTGCACCGACAACGGTGCGATGATCGCGTCGTTCGCGGCCCATCTGATCGCCGCCGGGGCGTCGCCGTCGCCGCTGGATGCCGCCAGCGACCCGGGCCTGCCGGTGGTGCAGGGGCAGGTCGCGTGATTTCGGGGGATGAGCCGGCCGACAAGCTGGCCGTCACCGAATTGCTCTACCGCTACGCCGAGCTGATCGACCAGGGGGACTTCGACGGTGTCGGCCGGCTGCTGGGCCGGGGCAACTTCATGGGTGTCGAGGGCGCAGAGGCGATCGCCAAGCTGTTCGCCTCCACCACGCGCCGGTTCCCCGAGCACGGCAACACGCCGCGCACGCGGCACCTGGTGCTCAACCCGATCGTCGACGTCGCCGGGGACACGGCCGCCGCACGCTCGACGTTCTGCGTCGTGCAGAACACCGACAGCGTGGCACTGCAGCCGATTGTCGTCGGGCGGTATGCCGATTCGTTCGCGCGTGACGACAGCGGCTGGTACTTCACCGAGCGCCTCGTCGACGTGGAGATGGTCGGCGACGTGTCCGACCACCTGATGATGGACCCTCGCCGAATCGGCTGATAGGGCGGGGGTCGCCGCCGTAGTCGTTGTTTCGGCTCCGCGGCCCACATGCTCAGCCGACCGCGCCAGGGCGGCGTCGAGGTCGGCGCGCAACTGCTCACGGTCGAGTAGGGACGAGTTGCGAGTTGCCCTGCCGGAACGGCAAGTAGGCGCGGGACTGCCTCTTGGTCATCGGTTGATGCAATCAACCGAGACGCGATGCCTGTAGTGGACGGGGGCAGCGAAAGGCAGGGAACGCGCTGACCCATCGTTGTGACGGTGCCTCCCGCGCGCCGAGGTGCAGTAGTGCAGTAGTCGTTCTGATCGATCACGAGAGGGGAGTCTCATGCTCAAGAAACTGTTCATCACCGCTGCCGCAACGGCAGCCGTGTCTGTTCCACTCGCCGGAACGGCATGGGCGACACCGTCCGACACACCGAACAACCCCCCGGGTCACCCACAGTCGACGAACACGAAGCCGGGTATCCCAGGCGAGGCCGGAGCTACTCTCGACGCCATATCTGCCGCCAACCCCACCCAACCGAATCTGAACACGAACGGGACGGGTAATCCGATCTCTCCGGGACAGGTATTCAACGCGGCCAAGGATCAGTACCCGGGCGTCAACACTCCCACTGCAGTTGAGGCTTACGTGGATAACGCGTACAGCGCCTATCTGGGTGTCCAGGGTTCGAACTTCGCAGCAGACGGACTTCCTCCGGGGTTAACCGTGAAGAGTTTCACACCTGGGTGCAAGTCCGGCAATACGGCAGCGTCGGGCCCCGTCGGGCCAGGGGTCTGCAACTGAAAAGCGCGGTGCGTTCACCGCCCGCATCCTGTTGTCGGGGTGCCGGCGGTGAACGCCGTTCTGCGCAGTGGGGTGTGCCCCCCCGCAAATAGCCATCCTCGATGCGGATTCGGTTTCACGACGACATGTCCGAAACGACATGTCGCTCTCGGTAATAGGATGTCGCGGAGAAGTGCCGGTGCTCGCTAGCCGAGCACCACGCCGCACTAGTGGGGCGCACTCGGGTTCACGATCACCGGGAAGCGAAAGCTGCATCGGCCGGGGCGTCTGTAGTGCTAGCGCTCATCAGCGACTGGTTGTAGGCGCTGCCCACGCGCAGCTTGCGATGCTCGGCCCAGCCCAACGTATCAGCAGGACGTGCGACGGGTCGGCCGGATTGTCCTCAAACTGGGCGACAAGATCCACCAGCATGTCGAGTGAGTCGGCGAGGGTGCCGTCGCCGATCTTGTGCTGTCGGTGTCGACCAGACCGGTGCACGGTGCCACTGCCGGGCCGACTGGTGCGGTCTGGTTGACGAACGCGGCGTTGACTCCGCGCCATACTCTGGTCAGTTGGGTGGCGGGTGCCGTCTTGGGCTACTACTCGTCCGTGATGCGAACGCCGAGCTGATCGACGAGGGCGACTTCGACGGTGTCGGCCGGCTGCTGGGCCGGGGCAACTTCATGGGAGCACGGCAACACGCCCCGCACGCGGCACCTGGTGCTCAACCCGATTGTCGACGTCACCGGGGGCACGGCCGTCGCGCGCTCGACGTTCGGCGTCGTGCAGAACACCGACAAGGTGGCACTGCAGCCGATTGTCGTTGGGCGATATGTCGATTCGTTCGCGCGACGACAACGGCTGGTACTTCACCGAGCGCCTCGTCGATGTGGAGATGGTCGGCGACGTGTCCGAGTACCTGATGATGGACCCTCGCCGGCTCGGCCAATAGGGGGCGCGCCGGCCTGCAGGTCCCTGGTGGCAGAGAGGTTGCCCGCCCGGACGGACGTTCGCCGCCTTCCCCCGAGCCTTGGCTCGACGTATCGTCGAAAAGAGGGATTTGCAGCAAGAGGGGCGAACGATGATCAAGAGGATCATTGCCGCAACCGCTATCACCGGTGCCCTCGGTGCCGGCGTCCTCGGACTAGGAGCGGGTAGCGCGCAGGCCGACGATTGGGGGCCGTGGGGCCCATGGGTTCCCTGGGTGCCGCGTGTGGGCGATTGGGTTGACTGGAACCCGGTCCCGCCGGGTCAGATCAAGAACGCATGGTGTCCCTGGGACCCGCCCGGTCACTGGGCGGGCGGTCCACACGGAGTGCCCTGTACCTAGGGCTCACCCGGGTGATGGCACCGAGCGTGACCACTGAGTTGCAGAAGCGCTTAGGACGACTGGTCGCGGCCAAGGCGACGGCGCAGCGCTCGCACCAGGCTGATGTCCCGGTCGACAACTCTTTTCCGTCTTCCGGCATCGGCTGGGGAGCCGGGCATTGTGCCGACTCGGCCGGTGGTCGGCACATGTCCGGACCACCCGACGATGGACCCGTGTCGGTACGACTAGAACGGCGGATCGCTGCCGCGGTCGCTGTGTTCGGCGTTGAGTTTGCGTTCGGCATTGATGGCGCGGCTGCGGTTGGCTGCGCGAGTGCGGCGGCGTCGGGGCATCATCGCTGTGCGTCCGTCGCGGGTTTGGGGTGTGGGTGGTTCGCCGAACCAGAGTGTGGCGGTGGGTCGGCACAGGGACGGAAACAGCAGGCGACTGCCCGGATAAGTGGTGTAGGTGTGGCCGGTCGGGCTGGTCCAGATGACGGTGCCGTCGGGGAGTTGTCGGTCGCGCCAGCCGTCGGGTCCGCCCCAGAAAGTTTTGACCAAGTGGTGAAAACGGCACAGGCACTTGAGGTTTGATGCATGTGTGGGCCCTACCGGATATGGCACGGTGTGGTCGATGTCGGCGTCGGTGGCCGGTTTGTCGCAGAAGGGGAAGCGGCAGGTCAGGTCTCGGCAGCGGATGAACTCCGCGAGCGCGGTCGACGGGGTGTAGCGCTCTTCGGCAGGGGAGTCGCCGGGGTGGCGGACGTAGCGCAGCCGGGCCCCCTCGACCAGCGCGCCCAGCAGGGCTGGGGGCATTACTCCGGCGCCGAAGGCGAATGCCGGTTTGGCCCGCTTGGCCGGCTTCGCAGGCTCCGTCTCGCTCTGCTCCACGGTCTCGGTGGCCGGCTCGTGATCGGCGGCCGGTTCGACCGTCTCGGTGGGTTCTTCGGTGGTTTCGGCGTCGGCGATGAGGTAGATGGTTGTGTTGCGGGTAGGGGTCTCGCGGCCTGCGGCATCGCAGTCATCGTGTCCGCATCGGCAGGCCAGTGTTTCGAGGCCGGCGCCGATGGCGCCGAAGGCGTCGCAGAGGCGTTCGGCGTGGCTGCGCGGATCGGCCGCACAGACGCTGTCGGCGACGCGGTTCACACGGTCGCAGACAGCGGCGGCGTCGGGTGAGTACAGCCGGGCCCACAAGCTGGTGTAGCCGGGCTCGTCGGTTGGTGAGCCGAACTCCACGGCGCGGTCGGCGGTGCCGGGTCGAGGCTGGCGCAGCGCCGCCGGGTCGTGGGCGATCACGGTGGCGTCGATGGCGGCCTCGAGCTTCTTCTCCGACAGCGCGCCCCAGCGGCTGACCTGACCGGCCAGCTCGGCGTCGACGGCGGCCATCAGCTGGGGATCGGTGATCAGCCAGGTCCGCCACACGATCTTGCGGACCAGCAGGTCGCTGATCAGCCCGGCCTCGAACACCGCCGCGACCTTGGGCAGCCGGTCGCGCAGCGCCACCCCGCGGTGGGTTTGGTGCAGCGCCAGGCCCTGGGTGAGCTGCAACGCGGCAGCCAATTCGGCGGCCACGGCGGCCTCAGGATCGACCCACCACAGCTCACGCTCCTCCGCCGAGTCGCTGGTGCGGCGGGCGAAGATCTCGGCCATCACCGCCAGCTTGCGCGCGCACGCCGCATTCTCCGCCCGCGCCCAGCCCCGCGCCGCGTCGACGAGCTCGCCCGCGTTGAGCGCACCGAGGTCGGCGACCTCCGGCGGAAATATATCGAACATGTGTTCGAGCTTAGCCGAGCCCACCGACAAATGGACGCCGGACGAGCGCGGCGGAGCTTTCGCTGACGGCGGACGTACAGGCACCACCCTTGAGTGCTAGCACTCTCCTGTATAGAGTGCTAGGTGGCAGTCGGGCCATCCCCGTGTCGACACCCGCGACGACGGCGCGAGGACGGATACCGGCCGCCGAACGCACACACCTACTCAGTGAAAAGTGAAGGGGCTCCAATCGTGGCGAGCGTGAACATCAAGCCACTCGAGGACAAGATCCTCGTACAGGCCAACGAGGCCGAGACCACGACCGCTTCCGGTCTGGTCATCCCCGACACCGCCAAGGAGAAGCCGCAGGAAGGCACCGTCGTCGCAGTTGGCCCCGGCCGCTGGGATGAGGATGGCGAAAAGCGGATTCCTCTGGACGTGTCGGAGGGCGACGTGGTCATCTACAGCAAGTACGGCGGCACCGAGATCAAGTACAACGGCGAGGAGTACCTGATCCTGTCGGCCCGCGACGTGCTGGCTGTCGTCTCCAAGTAAGCGAACCGTGTTCCGCCCCGGACGTTCCCGCCAGCGCGGGTGATGTCCGGGGCGGCACGCGTCCTCCAGGGAAAGACACACAGACACTTATGAGCAAGCAGATTGAGTTCAATGAAACCGCGCGTCGCGCCATGGAGGTCGGCGTCGACAAGCTCGCCGACGCGGTCAAGGTGACGCTGGGTCCGCGCGGCCGTCACGTGGTGCTCGCCAAGGCGTGGGGCGGCCCGACCGTCACCAACGACGGCGTCACCATCGCCCGCGACATCGATCTTGAGGACCCGTTCGAGAACCTCGGTGCCCAGCTGGTCAAGTCGGTGGCCACCAAGACCAACGACGTCGCCGGCGACGGCACCACCACCGCCACCGTGCTGGCCCAGGCCATGGTCAAGGCCGGTCTGCGCAACGTCGCAGCGGGCGCCAACCCGATCGCCCTCGGTTCCGGCATCTCCAAGGCCGCCGACGCCGTGTCCGAGGCGCTGCTGGCGTCCGCGACACCGGTCAACGACAAGAAGGCCATCGCCCAGGTCGCGACCGTGTCGTCGCGCGACGAGCAGGTCGGCGAGCTGGTCGGTGAGGCGATGACCAAGGTGGGCACCGACGGTGTCGTCACCGTCGAAGAGTCCTCGACGATGAACACCGAGCTCGAGGTAACCGAGGGCGTCGGCTTCGACAAGGGCTTCATGTCGGCGTACTTCGTCACCGACTTCGATTCGCAGGAAGCGGTTCTCGAAGACGCGCTGGTGCTGCTGCACCGCGAGAAGATCAGCTCGTTGCCCGACCTGCTCCCCCTGCTGGAGAAGGTCGCCGAAGCCGGTAAGCCGCTGCTGATCGTCGCCGAAGACGTTGAGGGCGAGGCGCTTTCGACGCTTGTGGTCAACGCGATCCGCAAGACGCTGAAGGCCGTGGCGGTCAAGGCGCCGTTCTTCGGGGATCGCCGGAAGGCCTTCCTCGACGACCTCGCGGTCGTCACCGGTGGCCAGGTCGTCAACCCGGACGTCGGGCTCGTTCTGCGCGAAGCAGGGCTCGACGTGCTGGGCACGGCGCGACGGGTCGTCGTCGACAAGGACAGCACGGTCATCGTCGACGGCGGCGGCACCCAGGATGCGATCGAGGCCCGCAAGGCCCAGCTGCGCTCCGAGATCGAGGCGAGCGACTCGGACTGGGATCGCGAGAAGCTCGAGGAGCGGCTGGCGAAGCTGGCCGGCGGCGTTGCGGTCATCAAGGTCGGCGCGGCCACCGAGACGGACCTCAAGAAGCGCAAGGAGGCCGTCGAGGACGCGGTGTCCGCGGCCAAGGCCGCCGTGGAGGAGGGCATCGTCGTCGGCGGTGGCGCCGCGCTGGTGCAGGCCCGGGCCAGCCTGGACAAGCTGCGCTCGGAGCTCAGCGGTGACGAGGCGCTCGGCGTCAACGTCTTCTCTTCGGCGCTGTCGTCGCCGCTGTACTGGATCGCCACCAACGCCGGGCTGGACGGCTCGGTCGTGGTGAACAAGGTCGCCGAACTGCCCGCCGGGCACGGCTTCAACGCCGCGACGCTGGAGTTCGGGGACCTGGTCGGTGACGGCGTCATCGACCCCGTGAAGGTCACCCGTTCCGCGGTGGTCAACGCGGCGTCCGTCGCGCGGATGATCCTGACCACCGAGACCGCGATCGTCGACAAGCCGGCCGAGCCGGAGGATGACGGTCATGGCCACGGCCACGGCCACCACCACCACTGATCACACCCACGAAGGCACCCCCGGTCCGCTGAGGCCGGGGGTGTTTTCGTGTGTCGGCGACACGATCGAGCATCCGCTCACCGGCGAGCGTCTCACGTTTCTCGAAACCGCCGCGACGACGGGCGGCGCGTCGCTCAAGGCCGATATCGCGATGGCGCCCGGGGGCACCCTGCCGCGTCCACACACCCATCCGCGCGGCGAGGAACGGTTCGAGGTCGCGCGCGGGCGAGTGCAGATCGAGATGGCGGGCCGCCGCCGGATCGCGGAGGCCGGCGAGACGGTGATCGTCCCGCGCGGCGTCGGCCACGTCCGGGGCAACCCGTTCGACGAAAGGACCGCCGTCGTCGTGACGCTCAGCCCGGCCTTCGACATAATGACGTTCTTCGAGCCCTGGTTCGGCCTCGCCAGAGACGTAAAGGTCAGTCCTCGAACACAGATGCCGAATTCGCTGCAACTGGTGTCGATCGCACACGCCTATCGCGACGGCATCGGAACTCCCGGGGTTTCCGGTCTGGCGCTGCGAGGGCTGGCGGCCGTCCTGTCGCCGTTGGCGCATGCTCGGGGTACCTGCCGAGCTATCCGGCCTACAGCGTGAAGCCGGAAGGCGGGCACCCGCGGCAGCCCTGACCATCGACGCGCCTCCCTCGCCGACTACACAGACCGTTTAACGAAGGGTGTGTTTCGCGAGTCTGCGGACTACCCTTAGTTGCGGTAGGGAGATGGAATCATGATCGTCAAAAACCTTTCTGCTGCAACAATTCTGGCATTTGGGTTAGCCATCGCAGGCGTGGTCGGCGCGGGCTCGGCGATTGCTGCCCCGCCCACGGTCGGCGTCGACATCGCCCAGAAACCGCATCACGACGACGGGCACGACTGGAACGGTCCGGGCCCCGGTCGGGGTCACGGGTACTGGGGTGTGGGCGGCTGGTACCCCGGGATCGACGCCTGTGTCAGCGCCACCGGCCCGTACGGGTACCTCAGCGGATACGTGTGCATCTGAGCAACCGTTCCCGCCGCAAACCCGGCAGTGCTGCGGCGGCGTCAGTCGCCAACGACGGGGCCGCACGGATCAGGAGCGAACCCGTTCGACCACCGCCGGTAGGTTTTGCTCGGCAAATTCTCTCGCGGACAACGTGATCAGGCGTCGGCGGCGGCCGCCGCAGCCGAGGACCAAAGACCCTTCTGCCGGTCGAACCATCGGAAACACACTGCCTCAATCATCGAGTGTCTGCGGCAGTGAGGGGACGCACATGACCACTGGAGCCGCCGGCTCGAAGCAGGACGTCGAAGCCGTCGTGATCGGTGCGGGAACCGCGGGGCTGACCGCCGCGGCGTATCTCGCGGCGCTGGGGCGCCACGTCGTGGTCGTCGATCGTCAGGCGATGCCGGGAGGCAATACCGCCGCGTTCACCCACGACGACTATGAATTCGACATCGGCCTGCACTATCTCGGCGGATGGGCGGGCTCGCATCCGGGGTTGCGTGCGGTGCTCGAACCGCTCGGCGTGAATCTTCGCTACCGCGAACTGGACCCGGACGGGTTCGACCACCTGCTCTTCGACGACATGACCTTCAGGGTGCCGCGCGGTATCGAGGAGTTCCGCGGGCGGTTGCACGAGCAGTTCCCGGAGGAACGCGACCGCATCGACCGCCACCTGCACCGAATCGCCGCCATCGTGGACGAATTGGAGCGGTGCACGCCGGTTCGGCTGGAACCGCGCTCGTTGCTGACGACCCTGTGGCGCACCCGAGTCGCGGCGGCGTCCTCGATGATCACACTCGGCCGGTGGTTCGACCATCTGGGATGCTCGCCGCGACTCCGGACGGTCCTCAACTGGTGCCACGGCGTCACCGGCGTTGCACCGTCGCATGTTTCGCTCACGATGCACGCAGCGGCGGTGATGAGCTATCTGGCGGGGGCGTGGTATCCCGAAGGCGGCGGCCGCGCCGTCGTCGACGCGCTGACGTCGGTGATCCGCGACCACGGTGGGGAGATCATCCTCGAGACGGAGGTCGACGAGATCCACGTCGGCGACGACGGTGTGCGCGGTGTACGGATCACCGATACCGGCGGCGCGTCGCACGAGCTGGCCACCAGGACCGTCATCGCGGCGGCGGACATCAAGCACACCTACGCACAGCTTCTCGCCAAGGCCGACGTGCCCGCTCGCGTCCAGCGGCGCGTGCGCGACTACCGGATGGCGACGCCGCTGTTCGTCACCTATCTGGTGCTCGACCGCGACCTGCGCGCCGAAGGGGCCGGTGATCACAACTGGTGGGTGTACCTGGACGACGACATCGACGGACTGTACGACGCCTGTGCCCGGGGTGAATCACGGGTCAGCGGTGCGTTCGTCACCTCGGCCAGCCTCAAGGATCCGGACAACCCGCGGTGGTGCCGCGCGGGGCAGACCAACCTGCAAGTGGTCGGCCTCGCTCCGGCGAGCCACGCCTTCTGGGGTGCCGGGATCGCGTACGCACGCCGCAAGATCGAATTCCGTGATGCGCTGCTCGCGCTGGCGGAGCGGGCCATTCCCGGTCTGCAGGAAGCGATCGTGTACGAGGATTCGGCCAGCCCGCTCACCTGGGAGCGGTATCTGCGCAACAGTGGCGGGACGTCCTACGGCATCGCGGCCACGCCGGATCAGTTCTTCGCCCGGCGGCCCGGCGCGAAGACGCGGATTCCGGGCCTGTACCTGGCGGGGGCGAGCACCGCCAGCGGTCACGGCATCACCGGTGTGGCCACGGGCGGCATGGAAGCTGCGGCGCTGGCGGCAGTAGCGCCGGCCTGGCCGAAGCCGCACGGGACGCAGAACAGGCCCAAAGCCCCTAGCGGAACGGCGGTCCGCGCCGGACATTGAGAACATGACCGAACCTGTTCAGGACACGGTCCCTCAGTACCGCCACCAGAGTCGGGCTAGCGCCCTGCTGGTCTGGGTCGGCGTCACTGCCGGGATCGTGTTCATCGTCGCCGTCGTGTTCTTCTCGGGCTTCTTCATCGGACGGAGCACCGGGGATGGCTTCCGCTTCCACCACGGCAGGGGAGGCGGCGGCGGGTATCCCGGCATGATGTACCCGGGGATGATGGGCCCCGGCATGGGGGGCCCGGGCATGATGGGGCCCAACGGGCCCGCCCAACCGGGCCAACGCTTTCCGACGACCACGACGACTGCGCCGCCGAGCCCCCGCCCGTAGCTCTCAGGCCTCCAGGCGGGCCCGGATGGAGGCCATCCGTTGCTGCAGGTCCGCTTCGGAGATGACGCCGCGAGCCAGCAGCGAGTGCGCAAGTGCGACCAGCTGGCTTTCCGGGTAGGGGAGCTCGGCGTACGTCGTCGCCGACAGCTCGTCCTCTTCGTCCCGGCGCTCCTTGAAGTTCGGGACGTCAACGTCGCAGGCGGCCCGGTCGAGGGCGTCGCACATGCCGTCGAGGCTGGTCTTCCACGGCGGCACGGGATTCTCGACGCCGTACTTGGCCGCCATGCGCGCCCACACCTGGTTGCGTTCGATGATGCGCCGCAACGACGCGCTGTCCACGGACTCCCGCTCGGCCGTCATGTCAGTCGGTGATCGGGTGCAGTGCCGGGCGGGTGTCGGTGATGACGTTGGTGGTCACGCCCGGCTTGGGCAGCGCGACCCCGATCAGGCAGTCCCGCGTGACGATCTCGGCGAGCTGATCCTCACTCCAGCCCTCGGTTCCCTCGGGTCGCATCGGCATCACCATGAAGCGGTGCTTCTGGTTGGAGTCCTGCACCCTGACGTCGACATCGTCGGGGAGGTAGAGACCGAACTCCGCCAGCACCTGCCTCGGCCAACGGACCAGGCGGCGGCGGTAATTGGGAGTGCGGTACCACTCGGGTGAGTTGCCCAGGATGGGTCGCGGGTAGCACGAGCACAGTGCGCACACGATCACGTGGTGCACGGTCGGGGTGTCTGCGAGGATCTCGAAAGCCGTGAAATCACTTGGTGTTCCGAAGCCCGTCGGCTCCATCCAGTCCACGCCGACTTCCTTGCTGGCGGTCATCGGCTCGGTGAGCGCCAGCTGCTTGAAGTCCGGGTCCAGCCATGCTCTGGCCACCAGACGTGCCGCGGGTGTCGGCCCGATCTGCTCGGCGAACTCGGTGAACCGGCGATGCTCTTCTGCGGTGAAGATGCCCTTCTCGATGCAGAGTTCGCGCAGCGCGATCTCGAGGACTTCGAAATCGGTGATCTCGTCGACCATGGGCTTGACCGTCCGGTCGTGGTCGTGGTCGTGATCGTGGGACATGCGAATTCCTCTCCGGGGCAGAGTGGTTCAGCTCGCCGCTTCCAGCCAGCGCTCAGGCAGTTCGGTCCGCAGGGTGTCGGTCGAGGTGCCGGTGTAGCCGTCCCACAACTCGGACAGGTTGAACTCCACGACGTAGAACCACTCCGGGCGGGCGTCGGGGCGATCCCACGTCTCGTCCTCGGCGGCCGGACTCTCGTACGCGACGGTGGCGATCGTGCCCGCCGCGCCGCGCACGTACTCGGGGGTCCGCGTGTAGAACACGACCGGGAGATCCCGCACGACGACGGGCTCGCCGACACGGAACCTGGGATCGCCCGCCTGGCCCGCGTAGACCTGCGGATCTCCCTTGCCGACCGCGTGGCGGTGGTGGCTGTTGCGCTTCACCCCGGAGCCGTCGCCCTCGCACTTCGGCTGAGCCTCGATCTTCTTGCCGGCCACCCCGTCCGGGTAGCGTGCCTGCACCTCGGCCATCCGCTCGCTGAGGTCACCCAGGCTGATGTGGTGCTTCTCGACCAGCACTCGGGCGACCGCGAGCAACCACCGCCCGTAGTAGGGCAGGCCCAGATACTCGGCTCTCCCGACGTCGACGTTGCCGATCCGGCGCCGCTCCTCGGAAAGCCAGATGCCCCGCCAGGCCAGCACCTCGCAGATCACGTAGGTGAGCTCTTCCCACTGCTCGTACTGCTTGTTCTCGTACTTCATCGGCGCGTCCGGTTCGCCGCCGACATCGTGAACGGGCTTGAGGTAGGCCTTGATTCGGGCGTGATCGAGAAGATCGGGCGGCGGCGCGTCGGGCAGTTCGGGGAAGGCGGACTTCAGTCGCGCCACCAACTCGAGTTGAGCGGCACGTTCGGCGGCCGTACTCATGTGGCGATCAGCCCCCCATGCGGTCTGCAGCAACGCCTGACGGCTGCACAGTAACACCGGTCAATGGCTCCATCAATAGCGCAGAGATCATCCGTAGCAAACCCGAAATTTGTCGCCGCCGTAGTTTTCGCGACGGCTCAGCACGGGGCTTTGATCTCGAACGGCATCGTCCGCGACCGGCCCGGCTCGGCCGGATCCGAACCGACGGCGGTCCCCGTGATCGTGTACGTGGTGCCGTCGGCGGTGGCCTTCGCCGTGCCGAAGTCGAAGCCCGCGACGCCGCTGGAACCGTCGATGTTCCGGATGTCGACCGTCTTGACGACAGGCTGTCGACCGCCGAGCTGGAGCAACGCATGGGCGCGTCCGGGCGCGGCGACCGCCTGGATGGTCATGTCCCACGCAATCTGGGTGCACGACACCGACTGCGTCTGCCGGGTGGTGCCGGCGAGCGCGATGTGCCCCGACTCCACTGGGGGTTCATCCGGTGGCGAGCCCGTCAATCCGCACCCGGCGGCGAGGGCCACCGCCGGCACGATCATCGCCCGGCGAACCGACGGAATCGTCATCGGGAACCTCCCCTGCTCTTCACGGGTGTACCCAGTTCGAGGACTGATTCATCGGGCAGCGCGAGGAGAGGTTTTACGGGGCCGTCAGCGGGTAACGCTGCTCGTGTCTGACCAGTGATGGCCGGCGGATGTCATAGCGAGAATCGAGCACGACCATGACGTTCGTTCACTTCTGCACCAGGCCACTCGGAGCCGTGCTGACCGCGGCGCTGCTGCTCGTGAGTGTCGCGAGCGGCGCCGGCACCGCCCACGCCTATTCACGTCCCGGTCTGCCCGTCGAGACGCTGATGGTGCCGTCGGCGGCGATGGGCCGCGACATCCCGGTGCGATTCCAGGGCGGGGGACCGCACGCGGTGTACCTGCTCGACGGTCTGCGTGCGCGAGACGACAACAGCGGCTGGGACATCGAGACGCCTGCGTTCGAGTGGTATTACCAGTCCGGGGTCTCGGTGGTGATGCCGGTCGGCGGCATGTCGAGCTTCTACACCAACTGGCAGGCGCCCGCCGTGGGCAACGGGTCGACGTACAACTACCAGTGGGAGACGTTCCTGACCTCAGAGCTGCCCAGCTATCTCGCGGCGAACAAGGGCATCTCGCCGAGCGGCAATGCGGTGGTCGGTCTGTCGATGTCGGGCAGCTCGGCGCTGATCCTGGCGGCCTACCATCCGGGACAGTTCGTCTACGCGGGATCGCTGTCGGGTTTCCTGAATCTGTCGGCCGGTATCTGGCCGACGCTGGTCGGGTTCGCGATGCGCGATTCCGGCGGCTTCGACGCCAACGCGATGTGGGGACCCGGCGGCAGCCCGGCGTGGTTGCGCAACGACCCGACCGTCAACGTCGGGCGGCTGGTCGCCAACGGCACCCGGCTGTGGGTGTACTGCGGCAACGGCACGCCGACGGAGTTGGGCGGCGCGAACGTGCCCGCGGAGGTGCTGGAGACCATCACCCTGGACAGCAACAGGAACTTCCAGGCGCAGTACGTGGCTGCCGGCGGCAGGAACGGCGTGTTCAACTTCGGTTCCGGGACCCACGGCTGGGCCTACTGGGGTGCTCAGCTGAACGCGATGAAGCCCGACATCCAGCGCACGCTCGGTGCGGGCTGATCAACACGACGGCGACCACGATGGCGGCGACCGGCACCACCGCCATCACCAGGCCGAGCGTGTGGATGGCGTCGAGCATGCTCTGCGTCGCCGTCGTCGCCACGATCCTGGCTTTCTCCGGTTCGAGGAGATGAGCACTTCCCGCCGGACCACCGTGGGTGGCCCGAAAGGCCTCGCGCGCGTCCTGCAGCGAGATGCCGGACCCCGCCAGCTTTTTCGCGCCTCCGCGCAGGATGAGGTCGATGCCGACGAGCGCGAAGATCGTGGGGCCCAGCGAGTAACCCGCTTGATTGACGGCACTTTTCACGCCGGCCACCGCACCGCCGAGCCGCGGGGGAGCGGCGGCCATCATGATCGACGCCTGCGGCGTCGCCACGATCGCACCGCCCACCGCCGTGAGTGCCACGGCGGCGAACACCACGGCCAGACCGGTTTTCTCGTCGAACCACGTGAGCAGCAGCACGGCGGCCAGCATGACCGCCAGTCCGAGAATCAGCACCGCGCGTTCACCGAACCGCGCGGCGGCCGGTCCTGCGGCGGTGGCGGCGACGGCGGCCAGCACGGTCGCGGGGATGAGCAGGACGCCGAGCACCTCCATCGAGTCACCCCGGACGGTGACGAGATAGAACGCGAAGAGGATCATCAGCCCGCCGGCGAGGAAGTTGAACGCCACGCCCGCGACCACGGCGGCGTCGAACCGGCGACTGCGAAAAACCGAGAGATCCACTGCCGGTTCGGCGCTGCGCGCCTCCCAGACGATGAAGGCCGTGCCCGCCACCGCACCGGCGCAGAGCGCGGTGATGGCGACGACGTCGACACCCGTCTCCAGCCGGGCGGCACCGAAGACCAGTGCGAGCAGTGCGACGGCGGCCAGCGTCAGGCCCCCTACATCCGGTGCGCGCGCCGCGCGCGGTGTCTCCGGTACCCATCGCACGGTGATGACGAGAGCCGCCGCGGCCACCGCAGGTACGACGAGAAAGCAAGCGCGCCAACCCCAGTGAGTCGCCAGCAGGCTGCTGATCACGGGCAGCGGTGCCGAGAACGCCACTCCGACACCGAAATACCACGCGATCACGGTTGTTCGGCGCTCAGCCGCGAAGATCGTGCTGACGACGGCCAGCGACACACCGAGGAGGATCGCCAGCGCGACTCCGGTGCCGGCACGCGCCAGCATCAGAACTCCCGCGGTGGGAGCTGCGGCCGCTGAGGCGCCGAACGTCATGGTGCCGAGCAACCCGATCACGTACATGCGCCGCATGCCGTAGATGTCACCCAGCGCTCCTGCGCCGAGGACCGTGGCGGCCATGGTCAACGTCGCCAGGCTGGCGATGAAACTGGCTGTGCTGGGGAGGATTTGCAGACCCACGCGGACCGCGGACATGTTGGCCGACAGGATAGTCGGATCGGCGATCGCGGCCGTGTAGCCCAGACCCATCGCGACGATGGTCATGATGCCCGCGGTTCGCGTCAGCGTCGGCGTCGTTGCTTCGGTGGCACTCACGGCGCGATGGTGTCGCCGCCACCCGAGCCCGGGCTAGAGGCCAAGGGCCCGAATGCCGGTCAGGCGGTGCGGCGGATCCCCCGCTTGAGAAGCAGTTCGCGCTCGGACTCGCTCAGCCCGCCCCAGATGCCGTAGGGCTCACCGACTGCCAATGCATGAGAGCGGCACTGCGCGATGACCGGGCACTGGCGGCACATCTCCTTGGCGCGCATCTCCCGCTGTGCGCGGGCGCGGCCGCGCTCGCCGTCGGGGTGGAAGAACATCGAGGAATCGACTCCCCGGCAAAGTCCCTGCATCTGCCAATCCCAGATGTCGGCGTTCGGGCCCGGAAGCTCTTGCGGCTGTGGCACTGGAAAACCCCTCTCTGCACACCCATTCCGCGTACGCAGTCGAAGCGTGAGTCGTGGAACTGATCCGAGCACAGTCGCCGATGACCACTCGTGCACACAACGTAGAAGGGCTTCGGATTTTCCGTCAATACCGCCGGGGTGTGGAAAACCGCATATCCGCAGGCAGAAAATTTACATCACGTTCATAGGGAAGACCTTTGCGCAACGCGCCCGGTGATATGGCCACCCGCTCGACATGTCCTTTGTGTGCCATTTCGGCCGGTCAGTTAATTCACCCGGCGGGGAGCCGTTCTCGACTGTCACCGATCAGTTTTCCTGCCCGTAACACGGTCACCATGAACTGTTAACCGACGCAGCGCGCGCACCGTCGCCGGGTTGATAGCGTCGCGGCCTGTAATGGAAGACGAGGCGTTCGGCGGCAACCCCGGCGCGTGGCCCCTGCCGGCCGCCGCATCGGCAGAGGACCTGTGGCTGCGGGCGGTGGCCGCGGGTGGCCTGGGCCGCTACAGCAGCGCGCTGACCGACCTCGCCGCGGTCCGCAGGCTCGCACCACGCGGTCGCCTCGCCTCACTGGCATGCAGTACGCACGCCTCGTTCCTGCGACAGCTCGGCTGGCACGACCAAGCCCGTTCCCTCGACGGGCAGGCATGGGCGCTCTCCGGCGGGAGCGGCGAAGCCGCTGCCGACGCCCTCATCGGACTGGCCGCCGACGCGCTGGGGGTGGGTCGGTTCGCCGCGTCCGCGCGGGCGTTGGACCGGGCCTCGGCTCTCGTGGCGGCCTCCGGTGTCGCGCGGCTGCCCGTTCGGCTGGCGTGGGTCTCGGCGGAGCTCGCGATGGTCCGCGCCGACGGAGCGTCCGCGGTCGCCCACGCCGAGCGTGCCGTACGACTGGCCGAGAGCCTCGGCTCGGTACGGCATGCCGCCAAGTCCGCGATCATCCTCGCCGCCGCGCACGCCAGCAGTGGCGACACCGACGCCGCACGCGTAGAGGCCGGCGCCGCGCTGACTCAGACGCAGCGCCACGGCCTCGTGCCGCTGCAATGGGCGGCGGCCTGCCTGCTGGCCGACCTGCCCTCGCCGGGAGGTGGCGGGGAGCCGTCACAGGCCGAGATCACGGCCATCCGGGACCGGGCTGCCGAGTCCGTGACCAGATGGGGCGGCGTGTGGCGTTCCCGCTAACGGGGTTGTGCACCTATGGGTCGTTATTGTTTAGCTGAGCCGCACCACACCCGGTGAGGCGCCGCCTCCCTCCGGGATGGTGTGTCTGAGTACGTAACGCTGGAGATCACGCCCACGATGACACTTTCGGGAGAACGTCTCGATGATGTCGTTGCTGAGGCCGTGGCCGGCAGTCGAGGCGCCCTCCAGGAAGTGCTGGAGATCATCCGCCCCCTCGTGGTCCGGTACTGCCGGGCGCGGGTGGGAACCGCGGAACGAAGTGGTCTTTCAGCAGATGACGTTGCTCAGGAGGTGTGCTTGGCTGCCATCACGGCGCTGCCGCGTTACAAAGATCAGGGACGACCGTTTCTGGCCTTCGTCTACGGCATCGCTGCACACAAGGTTGCTGACGCGCACCGGGCGGCCGCGCGCAACCGGTCCGATCCGATGGACATCGTGCCGGAACGGTTCTCCGGTGAGGCAAGCCCCGAGCAGCTCGCGATCGACTCCGAATCGTCGGCGCGGATGAGCGCGCTCCTGCAGACGCTCCCCGAGAAGCAGCGGGAGATCCTGGTCCTGCGTGTCGTCGTCGGGATGAGCGCCGAGGAGACCGCCGAGGCCGTGGGCAGCACCCCGGGTGCCGTCCGCGTCGCGCAGCACCGCGCGCTGGCGCGCCTGAAGTCGGAGATCATGGCGACAGGACGTGACCATGCCTGATTTCGGACGCTGGAACGCGAACGGCGGTGATCCGTCGCTGAACGAGATCAACCGCACCGACCAGTTCCTCGACGCCTTGGCGTCACAGCAGCCCGTGTACGCCACGGATCGCGGCGAGGCCGAGCTGGCGCAGCTGCTGGCCGGCTGGCGCGACGACGTCCGCGAGACTCCGATGGACCACGTCGTGACGCCGCAGCAGGCCGCCGCGGCCCTCGAACGCGCCACGTCACCGGGCCACCGGAGACGGTTCTCGCTCGCGGTGGTCGGTACTGCCGCCGCCGCGGTGCTGTTCCTCGGTGGATTCGGCGCGGTGATCGCGGGCTCCGGCCCGGGCGACGCCCTGTACGGCCTGCGCACGATGCTGTTCGGCCAGCAGGAGGCGACGCGCGACGATGCCGTGATCCTGGCCGCCCAGACCGAGATGCAGCAGGTCCAGCAGTTGATCTCCAAGGGCGACTGGCAGGCCGCGCAGGACAAGCTGCAGGCGGTCACCACCACCGTCGCGACGGTGAACGACGTCGAGCGCAAACAGCAGCTGGTGTCGCAGTGGCAGCAGCTCACCGTCAAGGTCGAGGCCCAGGATCCTGCGGCGACGATCCCGCCGGGTGCGCCGGCGCCCACGTTCCCGATCGTGACTCCCGAACCGGGAACGCTGCCGGCGACCGCGCCGTCGGAGTCGACGTCGGCCACGTCGGGATCCTCGACGTCACCGACCTCCTCGACGTCGCCGACCTCGCCGACGTCGCCGACCTCACCGACGTCGCCGACGTCGCCGACCGAGGCCACGTCACCGAGTCAGCCGTCGGCGTCCCCGACGCCCTCGCCGAGTCCGTCGTCCGCCGCGGTCGTCGCGCCGTCGCCGACGTCCACAGCGGCACCGGCGTCCACCCCGTCGCCCGCCAGTACCACGGCGCGCTCACCGCTGCCGACGTCCACGGTGGCGGCGCAATCGACGACCACACCGTCGTCGGCGGCCACGGAACCCCGGGCCACCACGCCGACCACGACCACGACCACGACTGCGCCTCAGGCGGCCCCGCGGGTGACACCCACTGCGCAGCCCACGCCCACGCCGACGGCGGTCTCCTCGGTGGCTGAGCAGGCGACTGCGGCGTCACCGACGTCCGCGCAGCCCCCGACGACCACCACCACGTTCCTCACAGCGGCGCCGGAAGTGCCGGATCAGCCGCGCTGAGGCGCGACGGAGCCCTTTCGAGTGTTCAGCGCGGGTTCAGCGCTCAGCGATATCCGTCGGATTCCGATGTCGCCTCGTTGAGTGAGGCGTCGGCGTAGCCGCGGCAGTAGTCCCACGTGACGTAGGAGTCGGGCTCGGGGTCGTAGGCGGGCTCGTGCGGGCGGACGGTGCCGTCGACGAGGAGCTGCAGCAGGTTCGCGCGCAGCATGTCCCAGTCGTGGTAGTGATCCTGCTGGCACTCGTCACAGCAGACGACCAGACCCCGAATTCCCTTGTGCGCCAGCAGTGCCTCGTAGACCGCAAGGTCGGCGAGGTCGGCTTCGACGGCGGTGCGTTCCTGCGGATCCAGCGGTTGGCCCGGCTCCAGCGCATCGAGGGCTGCCGACGGATCGCTCGGGTCGTCGGCGAACGGATCGGGCGGCAGTCCTGGTGGCAGGTGGTCTCGCACGACACCAAGACTACGCAGCCCACCAGCTCTCACGCCAGCGCTCGCGCGGCACGTCGCGGGGAACGAAAACCGCGAGCACGAGCCGATAGGATATTGGCTTCAGGTCGCGTCGTGGGCCTGGCTGCATCTGTCTCTGGAGGCCTTGAAATGTCGATCGCCGAAAGCAGCATCCCCATCGCCGTGCCGGTGCCCACCGGCGGCGATGACCCGACCAAGGTCGCGATGCTCGGGCTCACGTTCGACGACGTCCTGCTGCTGCCCGCGGCCTCGGACGTGATTCCGGCCACAGCGGACACCTCGAGCCAGCTGACGCGCCGGATCCGGCTGAAGGTGCCGCTGGTGAGCTCGGCCATGGACACCGTCACCGAAGCGCGGATGGCGATCGCGATGGCGCGTGCCGGCGGCATGGGCGTGCTGCACCGCAACCTTCCGGTGGCCGAGCAGGCCGGCCAGGTGGAGACCGTCAAGCGGTCCGAGGCGGGCATGGTGACCGACCCGGTGACCTGCTCGCCGGACAACACGCTGGCCGAGGTCGACGCGATGTGCGCGCGGTTCCGTATCTCCGGGCTGCCGGTCGTCGACGACACCGGCTCGCTGGTGGGAATCATCACCAACCGCGACATGCGTTTCGAGGTCGACCAGTCCAAGCCGGTGTCCGAGGTGATGACCAAGGCGCCGCTGATCACCGCGCAGGAGGGTGTGTCGGCCGAGGCGGCGCTGGGGCTGTTGCGCCGCAACAAGATCGAGAAGCTGCCGATCGTCGACGGCCACGGCAAGCTGACCGGGCTGATCACCGTCAAGGACTTCGTCAAGACCGAGCAGTTCCCGCTGGCCACCAAGGACCGCGACGGCCGGTTGCTCGTCGGTGCCGCGGTGGGCGTGGGCGACGATGCCTGGACGCGCGCGATGACGCTGGCCGACGCCGGGGTCGACGTGCTGATCGTGGACACCGCGCACGCTCACAACCGCGGCGTGCTCGACATGGTGCACCGCCTCAAGACCGCGGTCGGCGAGCGCGTGGAGGTGGTTGGCGGCAATGTCGCCACCCGTGCCGCGGCGGCCGCGCTGGTCGAGGCGGGCGCCGACGCGGTGAAGGTCGGCGTCGGTCCGGGGTCGATCTGCACCACCCGCGTGGTCGCCGGGGTGGGCGCCCCGCAGATCACCGCGATCTTGGAAGCCGTGGCGGCGTGCAAGCCCTACGGGGTGCCGGTGATCGCCGACGGCGGGCTGCAGTACTCCGGTGACATCGCCAAGGCCCTGGCCGCCGGCGCGTCGACGGCGATGCTGGGTTCGCTGCTGGCCGGCACCGCGGAGTCGCCGGGAGATCTGATCCTGGTCAACGGCAAGCAGTTCAAAAGCTACCGCGGCATGGGTTCGCTGGGCGCGATGCAGGGCCGCGGCGCGGCGGGCAACGTGCGCGGTTCCTACTCGAAGGACCGCTACTTCCAGGACGACGTGCTCTCCGAGGACAAGCTGGTGCCCGAGGGCATCGAGGGCCGGGTGCCGTTCCGCGGCCCGCTGTCGACGGTGATCCACCAGCTGGTCGGCGGCCTGCGTGCGGCGATGGGCTACACCGGGTCGGCGACCATCGAGCAGTTGCAGCAGGCGCAGTTCGTCCAGATCACCGCCGCCGGTCTCAAGGAGAGCCACCCCCACGACATCACCATGACGGTGGAAGCCCCGAACTACACCACCCGCTAGGGTCGTCGGGGCGCAACAGGGGAGAGAACATGCGAGACATGGTGGAAATCGGCATGGGCAGGACCGCCCGCCGGACCTACGAGCTCTCAGACATCAACATCGTGCCGTCGCGGCGCACCCGCTCGTCGAAGGACGTCTCCACCGCCTGGCAGCTCGACGCCTACCGGTTCGAGGTGCCCGTCGTCGCGCACCCCACCGACGCGCTGGTGTCGGTCGAGTTCGCGATCGAGCTGGGGCGCCTCGGCGGGCTCGGGGTGCTCAACGGCGAGGGGCTGATCGGCAGGCATGCCGACGTCGAAGCCCGGATCGCCGAGGTGATCGACGCCGCGGAGAAGGAGGCCGACCCGTCGGCCTCGACCCGGCTGCTGCAGCACCTGCACTCGGCGCCGCTGGATCCCGACCTGCTCGGTGCGGCGGTCGCGCGGATCCGCGACGCCGGGGTGACGACGGCGGTCCGCGTCAGCCCCCAGAACGCGCAGTGGCTGACGCCGGCGCTGGTCGCCGCGGGTATCGATCTGCTCGTCATCCAGGGCACCATCGTGTCGGCCGAGCGCGTCGCGCAGGACGGCGAACCGCTGAACCTCAAGACGTTCATCTCCGAACTCGACGTGCCGGTGGTCGCCGGCGGCGTGCTCGACCACCGCACCGCGCTGCACCTGATGCGGACCGGGGCGGCGGGCGTGATCGTCGGCTACGGGTCGACGTCCGGGGTGACGACCTCGGACGAGGTGCTCGGCATCAGCGTGCCGATGGCCACGGCGATCGCCGACGCCGCCGCGGCCCGGCGCGAGTACCTCGACGAGACCGGCGGGCGCTATGTGCACGTGCTCGCCGACGGCGACATCCACACGTCCGGAGACCTGGCGAAGGCGATCGCGTGCGGCGCCGACGCCGTGGTGCTCGGCACCCCGCTGGCCTCGGCGGCCGAGGCGCTGGGCGGCGGCTGGTTCTGGCCGGCGGCGGCAGCCCACCCGTCACTGCCTCGCGGCGCGCTGCTGCAGGTGGCCGCCGGCGAGCGGCCGTCCCTGGAACAGGTCCTGACCGGCCCGTCCGACGATCCGTTCGGCTCGCTCAACCTCGTCGGCGGGCTGCGCAGGTCGATGGCCAAGGCCGGCTACTGCGACCTCAAGGAGTTCCAGAAGGTCGGCCTGACCGTTGGGAGCTGACCGCGGGCTGCATGCTGCGCAGGGTGCGGGTCAGGTAGTCCTCGACCAGCCCGGTGCGCGCCGGTGAGTCGCCGGTGGTGATCAGCAGGGCGTAGAGGCCGAGCAGGAAGTAGATCGCGCTGTTCATCGCCGTGACGTCGGCATCGATCTCGCCGCGTTGCCGCGCCGCGTCGATCCGGTCGGCGACCAGCACGATCAGCGGATGGTCGTCGCCGTGCTCGGCCGGCGGTCGGGTGGGTGAGAAGTGCAGTGCCAGAAAGTCTTTGAACAACAGCGCGCCGAGCCTGCGCTCCAGGCCCATGATCAGGCGCACCGCCTCGCGCAGCGCCGACGGCAGATCCTGATGCGTCTTGGTGAAGGTCGCGAACCGCTTCGCCATGCGGTCCTCCTCGCGCCGTTCGAGTTCGAGCAGCACGTGCTCCTTGGTGGGGAAGTGGAAGAAGAACGTTCCGTGCGCAACGCCTGCCGACGCGACGATCGCGCCCACGTCGGCGTCGGCCATTCCCGCGCGGCTGAACTCCGCGATCGCAGCGCCCATCAGCCGCTCTCTGGTCTGGAGGCGCTTGGCCTCGCGCGCCGTGATGCCGGCCGCCGTCCGATTCGCCACAGCGCCAGAGATTATCGTTTCGGGACGTTCGGGCGACCTCGCTGGCTGGTTACCGGTCGGTAAGTTCATACTGGTGCCATGAAGCCTGACTATGACGTGGTCATCATCGGTTCGGGATTCGGCGGCAGCGTCAGCGCGCTGCGACTCACCGAGAAGGGCTATCGGGTCCTGGTGCTGGAGGCCGGCAAGCGCTACGCCGACCCCGACTTCGCCAAGACCTCGTGGAACCTGCGCAGGTTCCTGTGGGCGCCGCGGTTCGGCATGTTCGGCATCCAGCGCATCCACCTGCTCAACAACGTCATGATCCTGGCGGGCGCCGGGGTCGGCGGTGGCTCACTGAACTACGCGAACACGCTCTATGTGCCGAGGGAGCCGTTCTTCAACGACCCGCAGTGGCGCGACATCACCGACTGGCGTGCCGAGCTGCTGCCGCACTACGACCAGGCGCAGCGGATGCTCGGGGTGGTCACCAACCCGACGGTCACCGATGCCGACCGGATCATGCAGGAGGTCGCCGAGGACATGGGCTGCCGCGACACCTGGGTGCCGACGCCGGTCGGGGTGTTCTTCGGGCCCGACGGCGAGAAGACGCCGGGCAAGACCGTTCCCGATCCGTACTTCGGCGGCGCCGGTCCGGAGCGCACCGGGTGCATCGAGTGCGGAGCGTGCATGACGGGCTGCCGCTACGGCGCCAAGAACACCCTGGTGAAGAACTACCTCGGGCTGGCCGAGCGGGCCGGCGCCACGGTGCGCCCGATGACCACGGTGACCGATTTCTCGCAGCGCCCCGACGGCACGTGGGAGATCCGCACCGTGCGGACAGGAAGCTGGGTGCGCCGGACCCGCCGCACCTTCACCGCGAACCAGGTGGTGCTGGCCGCGGGCACCTACGGCACCCAGCGGTTGCTGTTCAAGATGCGCGATACCGGCCGGCTGCCCAAACTCTCCGACCGGCTCGGCATGCTCACGCGCACGAACTCCGAGTCGATCGTCGGGGCCGGCCGGTTGCGCGTCACCGACGACTTGAATCTCACCCACGGCGTGGCGATCACCTCGTCGATCCACCCCACCTCCGACACCCACGTCGAGCCGTGCCGGTACGGCAAGGGTTCGAACGCGATGGGGCTGCTGCAGACGCTGATGACCGACGGCGCCGGTCCGGAGGGCACCGACGTACCGCGGTGGCGGCAGCTGGTGCAGATCGCCCGCGAGGACCCCAAGGGCACCCTGCGGCTGCTCAACCCGCGGCGCTGGAGTGAGCGCACGATGATCGCCCTGGTCATGCAGAATCTAGACAACTCGATCACGACGTTCACCAAGCGCACCCGGTTCGGGTTCCGCCGCTATCTGAGCAAGCAGGGCCACGGCGAGCCGAACCCGTCGTGGATCCCGGTGGGCAACGAGGTCACCCGCCGCATCGCGAAGAAGATCGACGGCGTCGCCGGCGGCACGTGGGGCGAGCTGTTCAACATCCCCCTCACCGCGCACTTCCTCGGCGGTGCGGTCATCGGTGAGAGCCGCGAGACCGGCGTCATCGACCCGTACCACCGGGTGTACGACTACCCGACGCTGTCGGTGGTCGACGGCGCGGCGATCTCGGCGAATCTCGGTGTGAACCCGTCGCTTTCGATCACCGCGCAGGCCGAGCGGGCCGCCTCGCTGTGGCCGAACAAGGGCGAGGAGGACCTGCGTCCGGCGCAGGGGCAGCCCTACCGGCGGCTGGACCCCATCGAGCCGGCGCGGCCGGTGGTGCCCGCGGGTGCGCCCGCGGCCCTGGACTGGGGGGTGAGCGCCGAGACGGTCAACCGGCGGGATCCCACCACCGCCGAGGCGCAGGGCGCCTGACCCCCGAGGCGCCCCACTAGACTGTGCGGGTGGAATCTGCTGCTCCCCGCCCGGTGCTGGTGGTCGACTTCGGTGCCCAGTACGCCCAGCTCATCGCCCGCAGGGTGCGTGAGGCCCGGGTGTTCTCCGAGGTCATCCCGCACACCGCGAGCGTCGACGAGATCAAGGCGCGCAACCCCCGCGCCGTCGTGCTCTCCGGCGGGCCGGCCAGCGTGTACAGCGACGGTGCGCCCCAACTCGATCCCGCGCTGTTCGACCTCGACGTCCCGGTGTTCGGGATCTGCTACGGGTTCCAGGCCATGGCGCAGGCGCTCGGCGGTACCGTCGCGCACACCGGCACCAGCGAATTCGGCCGCACCGAATTGAAAGTTGTTGGCGGCGAGCTGCATTCCGATCTGCCGGCGTCCCAGCCGGTGTGGATGAGTCACGGTGACGCGGTCACCGAGGCGCCTGCCGGGTTCGAGGTGGTGGCCACCAGTTCGGGGGCTCCGGTGGCGGCGTTCGAGAACCGGTCGCGGCGGCTGGCCGGCGTGCAGTATCACCCCGAGGTGATGCACAGCCCGCACGGTCAGCAGGTGCTCAGCCGGTTCCTGCACGAGTTCGCGGGTATCGACGCGGCCTGGACCCCGGCCAACATCGCCGACGCGCTCGTCGAACAGGTCCGAGCGCAGATCGGAGACGGCCACGCCATCTGCGGGCTCTCCGGCGGCGTGGACTCCGCGGTGGCGGCCGCGTTGGTGCAGCGGGCCATCGGTGACCGGCTGACGTGTGTGTTCGTCGACCACGGGCTGCTGCGTGCCGGGGAAAGAGCCCAGGTGCAACGGGATTTCGTCGCTGCGACAGGCGCGAAGCTGGTCACCGTCGACGTGGCCGACCGGTTCCTGGAGGCGCTGTCGGGGGTGACCAACCCGGAGGGCAAACGCAAGATCATCGGCCGTGAGTTCATCCGGGCGTTCGAGGGTGCGGTGCGCGACGCGCTGGAGGGCGCGGCTGGGGGGGACGTGGAATTCCTGGTCCAGGGCACGCTGTATCCCGATGTGGTGGAGTCGGGCGGCGGCTCGGGCACGGCCAACATCAAGAGCCACCACAACGTCGGCGGTCTGCCCGGGGACCTGAAGTTCACCCTTGTCGAGCCGTTGCGGCTGCTGTTCAAGGACGAGGTCCGCGCGGTCGGGCGGGAGCTGGGCCTGCCGGAGGAAATCGTTGCGCGGCAACCTTTTCCGGGTCCCGGTCTCGGCATCCGGATCGTGGGTGAGGTCACTACCGAGCGGCTCGACACGCTGCGCCGCGCCGATGCCATCGCCCGCGAGGAGCTCACCTCGGCCGGCCTGGATCAGCAGATCTGGCAGTGTCCGGTGGTGCTGCTCGCCGACGTCCGGTCGGTCGGCGTGCAGGGGGACGGGCGCACCTACGGTCATCCGATCGTGTTGCGGCCGGTGTCCAGTGAGGACGCCATGACCGCCGACTGGACCCGGGTGCCTTACGAAGTGCTGGAACGGATTTCGACGCGGATCACCAACGAGGTGCGTGAGGTCAACCGGGTGGTGCTCGACGTCACCAGCAAGCCGCCCGGCACCATCGAGTGGGAGTAGGGCCTTACTCGCCGCTGGCCTCGGCGGCCCTCTCGACCAGGTCCCCCAGCCGCTGCGCCACCACCGACTCGACGGCCGACTCGATGGACGACGCCAGCGTCGCGGTCACCGCGGCGACGGCCTGGGTGCGGAACCGCACCAGCGTGGTGATGAGCTCGGCGACCTCGACGTCGTCGGGCATGGCGGCGCCGGGATTGATCTTGTCCTCGACCTCCTCGAGGCCGGCCTGCACCAGGATGCCGCTGATCTGATCGAGCAGCGGCGCGATCTGTTCGTGGAGATCGATCAGCTTGTCGAGCGCCACCCCGTACTGCCGGATCTCGGTGAACGCCTCGATCAGCGCCGGCCGCATCACCGTGGCGTCGCCGTTCTCGACGCGGATCACCCCCAGCGCGACCAGCCGGTCGAAGCCGGCCGGGTCGTCGATCAGCGCCCGGGCCTGCGCAAGCGGCATCCGCTGTGGTTTCTCGGTGGCCCAGCTCCCGGCGATCGCCGACTCCAGGCCGAGCATGTCACCGAGGTCCTTGCCCTGCTCCCAGGCCGAGAGCATCTCGTTGACATGGGCGATGGTGTACCCGCGGTCGAGCATCGAGGTGATGAGTCGCAGCCGGGTCAGATGGGTGTCGTTGAACAGCGCGACGCGGCCGACCCTCAGCGGCGGGTGCAGCAGTCCGCGGTCACGGTAGACGCGGATGTTGCGGGTCGTGGTGCCGGCCAGCCGGGCGAGTTCATCGATGCGGTACTCGCCCGATTCGACCACGTCGTGCGGCTGGGCGGCGGCGTAGAAGAGCTGGGAGACGGCGTTCTCGATCACGTCGCGCGAACCGCGCCGCATGCGTTCGGGAGCCCGGCGCAGTCCGTTCAGGATGGCCGGGATCGGTCCGGGCGCCGGCCGTGGCGGTTTCGCGGACGCCATCTCAAGCCGTCGAGCTGACCGCCCGCGGTCGCATATTGCGTGCGCACGCGGTGTAATCCTCGAGCCGGAACTGTCGCATCTGTCGAAGATACTGCGTGGCGAGCCCCGGGTACATCGAGGCGTTGAACCCGTCTGCGGTCAGGTACCAGCTCCGGCATCCCGACATCCAGGTCGTCTTCGTCAACCGCTGCTGGATGCGCTCGTTGTAGCGGTGCTGAACCTCGGCCCGCACGTCGAGATAGACGAGGTCACGCTGCAGGATCGTGGTCACCCCGCGGACCGCGTAGCCGATCTGGCCCTCGACGTACACCAGCAGCGAGTTGTGTCCGGGACCGGAGTTCGGCCCGACCATGAAGAACAGATTCGGATAACCGTGTGCGCTGGCGCTCTTGTAGGCCTGCGGGTGATCGGCCCACTCCTGCTGCAGCGACCGTCCACCCAGCCCGGTGACCGGGAACGGCGGGCCTGACAGATGCACGTCGTATCCGGTGGCGAACACGATGGCGTCGAGGTGGTGTTCGACGCCGTCGCTGGTGCGGATCCCGGCCGGGCTGATCCGCGCGATCGGCCAGTCGATCAGCTTGCAGTTGTGCCGTTGCAGCGCAGGGTAGTAATCGCTGGAGATCAGCATGCGCTTGCATCCCGGCGTGAAGTCCGGAGTGAGCTGGCGGCGCAGCCAGGGGTCTTTGACCGTCGCGCGCAGATGCGCCTTGCCCAGCTGGGCCACCAGCCGGCTCAGCGGGGTGTTCCACACGAGTGCCGTCGCGCTGGCCTCGTGGCCCCAGAACAGCGCCTGCCGTGCGAGTTCCTGCGCGGCGGGGACTTTGGCGAACACCGTCTGGACCGCCGCCGGGGTCGGCACGTCGAGGCGGGGGAGCACCCAGCCGGGGGTGCGCTGGAACACCTTGACGAAGCCGGCCGTCTTGACCAGTTCCGGGACGATCTGCACGGCGCTGGCGCCGGTGCCGATCACGGCGACGCGCTTGCCGGTGAAGTCGTAGCCGTGGTCCCAGGCGGCGCTGTGGATCTTGCGGCCCCGATAGCTGTCGATCCCTCGGATGTCGGGCCAGGTGTGGTCGGACAGCGGGCCCGCGGCCAGCACCACGGTGCGCGCGGCGATGCGTTTGCGCCCTTTGATGTTCGCGGTCCAGACTCCGGCCCGTTCGTCGAAGCTCAGCCCAGTCACCTCGGTGTTCAGCCTGATCAGCGGTCGCAGCCCGTGCCGGTCGGTGAGTTCTTCGATGTGGTCGCAGATCTCGGCGCCGGACGGGTAGGTGCGCGACCATGATGGGTTCTTGACGAAGGAGAAGGAGTAGAGCAGCGACGGGATGTCGCAGGCCACACCGGGATAGGTGTTGTCCCGCCACGTGCCGCCGACGCGGTCACTGCGCTCGGCGATGACGATGTCGTCGACCCCGGCCTGCCGCAGCCTGATCGCGGTGCCCAGGCCGGTGAATCCGGCGCCGATGATCAGCGTGTCGTGGATCTGCTTGTTTTCGACCATGTCTCAGGCCGCCGGCTCGTGGGTCAGTTCCTTGAACCAGCTCGGGATCGGCCGCAGCAGCGCCCTGGGGTAGCGATCGGAGAGCCAGACCATCGAGTTGGCCACCAGGTGATACGGATGGCGGGGGTTGACCACGACGCCGGCATGGCGTTTGAGGACCTGATAGGTCGGCACCCGCCACGTGTACTCGCCGCGTTCGCCGAGGTGCTTGAACCGCAGCATCGCCTGGTGCAGGCGCTCGGGTTCCAGCCCCATCCCGACGATCTCGTCGAGCGCTCGGCTGAGCAGCGGAATGTACATCAGCGCGCCGATGATCAGGCTCGGTGAGGCGACGGTCCCGACGAACTCGATGGCCAGCCGTCGCAGATCGGCGTGACCGATCATGTCGAGCACCTCGAAATCGACCACCAGATGCCGGGATTCGTCATTGTTGATCTTCTCGAAGACCTGGTGGCAGACCGGGTCGTGGACTTCCTCGAGCAGAAACTTCAGCAGTGCACCGTCGAGCGCGACCTCCAGCATCGGGATCACGGTGCCGAGGATGGACAGCGACATCCCGTCGGCGTACCGGTCGAGCCAGTCCATCGCCAACCGGATGTTCACGTTCGGCTCGGGCATCTCACCGTCGTCGAGCATGCCCCAGCGCTTCATCAGTGCCAGTTCGGCATTGGCGTGGCGTTGCTCCTCGGCGTGGAAGTAGCGGTAGATCTCGGCGATGGTCGGGGTGGGCGCCTTCTTGGCCAGGGCGGCGAAACCGCGGGCCCCGATGTTCTCGATCCAGCACAGGTCGGCCATGAACGCCTTGAGCTTCGGCCGCTGCTCGTCGGTGATCGTCTCGGCACCCGATGCGTCCCAGTCGATGTCGGCCAGGGCCCACTGCCGGTCCTTGATCTTCGCCAGCATGACGTCCATGTCGATCCTCGTCTTCTGGGCCATTGGTCCTCCCTAGGTCGTGACGCGAGTGGCGATACCGGCGGCGCGGGTGTACACCGTCGGCGTGAAACGCTTGATTCCCCAGCCGATCCGGGCCTCGGGCTGGGGCATGCAGTAGAGTCCGCCGCGGTCGAGCGTGTCCAGGCACATGCGGGCGACCCGCTCGGGGGAGAACCCGATCCAGCGCATCAGCTGGTCGGCGAGGTGGGAGGACCGGTCGGAGATCCGGCCCGAGTCAACGATGTTGGTCTTGACGAAGGTGGGGCACAGCACCGTGACGTTGATGCCGGTGCCGGCGAGTTCGGCGGCCAGGGTCTCCGACAAAGACAGCGTGCCCGCCTTGCTGACGTTGTAGGGGGCCATGCCGGGCGCGGCGCCGAAGGCCGCAGCCGAGGCGACGTTGATGATGCCGCCGGGACGGCCGGCGTCGCGCAGGATCGGGGCGAACACGTGGCAGCCGTGAATCGGGCCCCACAGGTTGATGTTCAGCACCCACGTCCAGTCGGCGAGGTCGGTCTCGCCGATGACGGCGCCGCCCGCGCCGACACCGGCGTTGTTGATGACCAGCGTGGGCGGGCCGCCGAACCACGACTGTGCCTGCTCGGCAAGGCCGTACACCTCGTCGACGGTGGTGACGTCGCACCGCACCCCGAGCGCCTCCCCGCCGGCGGCGGTGATCGTGTCGGCGGTCCTGCGCGCGGCATCGAGGTCGATGTCGCTGCACACCACCCGTCCACCGCGGCGGGCCAACTCGACGGCGAAGGCGGCGCCGATGCCGCTGCCCGCACCGGTGATCACCGCATCGGCGTTGCGGCTGCGCTTGTTTCCGAACAATCCCATGTCAGCCCGCCTGGTCGATGGTGCCGGTGCGCAATGCCGTGTCGACGAAGCCGGCTATCGTCCGCATCGCGGGAGCCGCCTCCGGGAACAGTCGTGGCAGTGCCTGGAAGACGTGCACCTGATCCGGCCAGATCTGCAGCCGGCAGGGGGTGCCCGTGAGCCGCAGATCCGCGGCGAGCGCGATCGCGTCGGCGGCGAGCATCTCGGCGCCGCCGGCCTGGATCAGCGTCGGCGGCAGCGCTCGGCCGCCGGCGACGTCGAGCCGCAGCCGTGGATGGTCGGGTTCGATTCCGGTGCAGTACAAGTCGACCAGCCGGACGGCGTGCTGGGAGCGCATGGTCGGGTCCGGGCGGGCCCGCTCCCGGGACCGGGCCAGCGCGAACGTCAGGTCCACCAGCGGCGACATCAGCACCAGCCCCGCGGGGTGGCGGACGTCGGATTGCAGCAGCAGGTCGACGCCGAGATGTCCGCCCGCCGAGTCGCCGGCCAGCACGATCTGCTCGGGCGCGATCTGGCAGGTCTGGGTCAGCCAGTCCCAGCCGCGGCGGACATCGTCTGCGGCAGTGGGAAATCGGTGCCGCGGCGCCAGCCGGTAGTCGATGCTGAAGACCGGAACACCGGTCAGGCGGGACAGCCAGGACGTCAACCGGCGGTGGGTGCGGGTCGAGCACAGCACATAGCCGCTGCCGTGGACGTAGTAGATCGCGCGGGTGGTGTCGCGGGGTACGCCCGTGCCCCACACCCATTCGCCCACGACGCGGTGCCCGTCGGCGGTTCTGACGTCGACTCGCTCGACCCGAGTGCCGGCCAGCGACGGCCCGAAGGTGTCCATCAGGCGGGCGACGATCTGGCGGGACGTCCACAGTCCCCACGGGTGTCCCGGGTGAAGTACCGCGCTGATCTGGCGCAGCGTCAGGCTGCTGAGGGCGGCGGCACCACGGGCCCGCCGGGAGCCACGCTGCGGCAGCTCGGTCACCGACTCGTCGTTGAGCACGAATCGGATACAACTCCTAATGATGACATTTGTCAATGTCACTATTTGGTAATGGCAGCATCTCGCCGGTTGACGTTGTCGGAGGGCGGGTGTTTACTGGCTGTGTCGAACATACTTTCGAAAACCAGTGTGTCGAATGAGGTGGAAGGTGCTGTTGTGGCGACGGTCAAAACGCTGAATCGTTGTCCGGCCACGCGCGCTGAGCAGCTAGAACAGCTTAGACGGCAGATCGCATCGGTGTCCGGGAAGGTGGGGGACGGCCGGCGGCCGCCGACGCCCATGGCCGAGCCGGCCGAGGCGTTGCTGGCTCCAGATTCTTTGCTGCCGACCCCCGAGCCGCTGGCTGAACTGCTTCCCGGGCCGTTGCCCCGGGGGACTGTCGCGGTGGTTTCGGGGGCCCGGTCGCTGCAACTGAGCATGGTGGCGGCGGTGACCGCCGAGGGCGGTCACGTGGCGATCGTCGGCCAGCCCGACGTCGGGTTGCTTGCCGCGGTGGAGATGGGTGCGGACCTGAGCCGGATCGCGGTCATCCCCGAACCGGGGGCCGATCCGGTGGAGGTGGCTGCGGTCCTGATGGATGGAATGGATCTGGTGGTCCTCGGGCTGGGTGGCCGCACGGTGCCGGCGACCCGTGCCAGGGCGGTGGTGGCCCGCGCCAGGCAACGGGGGTGCACGCTGCTGGTCACGGACGGCGACTGGCAGGGCGCGTCCGCCAGGCTGGAGGCCAGGGTCTGCGGTTACGAGATAGCGGGCGGACGGGACGGGGCGCCCGTTCCCGGTTGCGGGCGGATCAGCCGGGTGCGGCTGGCCATGCGGGCTCGGGGACGTGCCGTCGGCCCGGCCCGTGCGGTCGGCGGATGACACGCGCCTCCCGGGTTCTGGCGCTGTGGTGCATGGACTGGCCGGCCGTGGCTGCGGCGGCAGCGGCCGGTCTGCCTCCCACGGTGCCGGTCGCGGTCACGCTGGCCAACCGGGTCATCGCGTGTTCGGCGGCGGCACGGGCGACGGGGGTGCGCCGGGGGCTGCGGCGGCGGGAGTCGCAGGCCCGATGTCCCGAGTTGCATGTCGTCACCGCCGATCCCGCCCGCGACGCCCGGCACTTCGAACACGTCACCGCCGCGGTCGACGACCTGGTTCCCCGCGCCGAGGTGCTGCGGCCCGGGCTGCTGGCGCTCCCGGTCCGGGGTGCGGCCCGCTACTTCGGCTCCGAGCAGGCCGCCGCCGAGCGGTTGGTCGACGCGGTGGCCGCGGCCGGCGCCGAATGCCAGGTCGGGATCGCCGACCAGTTGCCCACCGCCGTCTTCGCCGCCCGGGCCGGCGCGATCGTCGACTCCGGTGCAGACGCGACGTTCCTGTCGCAGCTGTCCATCCGCCAGTTGTCCACCGAGCCGAGTCTCGCACCCGCCAGCCGGGCTGACTTGGTGGACCTGTTGTGGCGCATGGGGATTCGTACGGTCGGGCAGTTCGCTGCGTTGTCCCGAAGCGATGTGGCCTCGCGGTTCGGCGCCGACGCGATCGCCGCGCACCGCATCGCCCGCGGTGAATCCACGCGCGGTCCGTCCGGGCGGGAACCCGAGGGCGAACTCGACGCGGTGATGGATTGCGATCCGCCCATCGACCGGGTGGATGCGGCCGCTTTCGCCGGCCGCTCGCTGGCCGGCGTGCTGCACCGCAGCCTCGAGGCCGCGGGTGTGGGGTGCACCCGGTTGGCCATCCACGCCGTCACCGCCGCCGGGCAGGAACTCGAACGCGTCTGGCGATGCGCCGAGCCGCTCACCGAGGACGCCACCGCCGACCGGGTGCGCTGGCAACTGGACGGCTGGCTGAACCGCCGCAACCCTGCCGACCGGCCCAGCGCGCCGATCACGGTGCTGCGACTGCGCCCCGTCGAGGTGGTGTCGGCAGAGGCGTTGCAGTTGCCGCTGTGGGGCGGTGTGGGCGAGGAGGACAGGCTGCGCGCGCAGCGCGCGCTGGTGCGGGTGCAAGGACTGCTCGGTCCCGATGCGGTCAAGGTGCCGGTGCTCAGCGGGGGCCGGGGGCCCGCGGAGCGGATCACCTTCACCTCGTTCGGGGATGAGGCTGTGCCGCAAGCCGATCCGGGGCAACCGTGGCCGGCGAGCCTGCCGGAACCCTCGCCGACGGTGCTCCTCGACGATCCGGTCGAGCTGTTCGACGCCGAGGGGACGCCCGTGCGGGTCACCGCGCGGGGACTGTTCTCCACCGACCCGTTCCGGCTGAGTGCGCCCGGCCGCTCGGGTCGGTTGTCCTGGTGGGCCGGCCCGTGGTCTGTCGACGAACGCTGGTGGGACCCGGGTGCGGCCAGAAGCGGGCGGACGGCCCGGGCGCAGGTACTGCTGCACGGTGACCGTGACCAACCCCAGGACCAGCACCAGGCGCTGCTGCTGTGCTACCGGCAACGGCGGTGGTACGTCGAGGGTCGGTACGAGTGACCGCAATGTATTGCGCACAATTTAATTGTTCCCTATAGTTCACGGCATGGGCTCGCTCGGTCTCGACGACCATCTGTGCTTCGCGCTGTACTCCGCGTCGCGCGCGATGACCGCCGCCTATCGCCCGCTGATTGCCGAACTGGGTCTGACCTATCCGCAGTACCTCGTGCTGCTGGTGCTGCGCGACGAAGGCCGTGTCTCGGTCGGCCATCTGGGGGAGCGCCTGCACCTGGACTCGGGCACGCTCTCGCCTCTGCTCAAGCGCCTGGAGGCCGGCGGGATCGTGCAGCGCGAGCGTCGTGCCGACGACGAGCGCCAGGTCGAGGTCTCTCTCACCGACGCCGGCCGCGAACTCTGCGACCAGATCGAGTGCATTCCCGAGAAGCTCTTCCCGTCAACAGGATTGACCGTGCAGGAAGCCGTCGATCTGCGCGAGACGATCACCAGGCTCACCGACGCTCTCGTCCGCTCCCCGAGAAAGGAAACCGCATGAAAGCGCTGTACACCGCCGAGGCCCTCGCTACCGGCGAGGGACGCGACGGCCACGGCCGGACGTCCGACGGCCGGCTCGACCTCGATCTCGCCATCCCCAAGGAGATGGGTGGAAGCGACAACGGCACCAATCCCGAACAGCTCTTCGCCATCGGCTACGCCGCCTGCTTCCACTCCGCGCTGCGCCTGGTCGCGCGGCAGGAGAGGGTGGACGTGACCGATTCCTCGGTGGGAGCGCGGGTCATGCTCGGACAGATCGGCAACGGCGGCTTCGGCCTGGCCGTCGAACTCGAGGTCACGCTGCCCAACGTCGATCACGAGACGGCCATGCGGGTGACCGAGAAGGCGCATCAGGTCTGCCCGTACTCGAACGCCACGCGCGGCAATATCACCGTGGCGCTGAGCGTCACCGACGACTGACGTCAGCCCAGTCGTTTCGCGAACGCGCCCACCCGGTCGATGAACCGGTCGAAGAAAGCCGCCGGGTCGACGTCGACGCCGATGACCGCGTTGGGTTCTCGGCCCCATCGGCGGCTCCAGTCCGCGATCGTCATCCCGCGGGTCAGCGTGCCGGTCAGTTCCACGTCGACCGGGGCGGCGCGGTAGCGCACGATCTCGGTGTCCAGCGCCACCGCGGCGGCCAGCGGATCGTGCAGATGCGCCAGGTAACCCTCACCCTGGTCGTGGTGGAACTCGAAGTAGAACCGCATCGCGTCCTCGAGCACGCGAATCAGCGGATTGCTCGCCGTCGACACCGTGCCCCGCGCATCGGCCGCCGACATCGGGGTCGACGGTGAGCCGGCCGCGCCGGCCAGCCGGCTCAACAACTCCGGCGTCATCGCCACGTTCTCGGTGAGGTTGAGCCCCAACACGATCGGAAGATTCTCCGCACCGTTCCAGCCCGCGAACACCTCGGCCGCCGATTCGGGGTCGACGCTGACGTTCCACTCGGCCACCGGGGTGGTGTTTCCCCGGTAGTCGAACGCACCGCCCATGATCACCAGCCGCGCGAGGAGCCGCGGCAGTGCGGGCTCGGCGCGCAGTGCCAACGCGAGATTCGTCAGCGGGCCGGTGGCGACGCCGATCAGCTCGCCGGGATGTGCGTGTGCGGCCCGCACCCACGCCTCGGCGGCGTCGTAGGTCGTGAGTTCGGAATTCGCTTCGGGGAGCCGGGCATAACCCAGCCCCTGCGGTCCGTGGGTGTCCTCGGCTGTGCGCAGCGGCGCGCTCAGCGGCGTCGCCGAACCCATGGACACCGGCACACCGGTGACCCCGCACAGCGCCAGCAGCCCGAGATTGTTGCGGCAGACCTGGCGCACACCGACGTTCCCCGCGGTCGAGGCGATGCCGACCAGTTCGGCGTCCTCGCTGCCGAACAGATACGCCAGGGCCATCGCATCGTCGACGCCGGTGTCGACATCGACGAAGACGGGTCGGCGCGGCCTCATCACCAGTGCACGCCGGGCACCAGACGCACCGCGCGCTTGACCGGTCGGGGAACCCGCAGCGCCGCAACGGGTCTCGCCGGACGCCTGGGCCGTCGCGCCGGGGTCTTCGGCTGCGGCTGGGCCGGGGCCACGCCGCGCGCGGCCGCCGAATCCGGATAGCCCAGATACAACTGGTGCAACACCCGGCGCGACAGCCTGGGCGTGAAGTACAGGCCGATGTCGGACAGGGTCCCGACCGGGGTGTCGATGCGGGCCGGCTTCTCCACCAGTCCCCGCACCACCATCGCGGCCGCGTGCTCTGCAGAGATGGGCGGCATCGGGTTGAGCTTACGCGAGGGGGTGATCATCGGCGTCTTCACCAGCGGCATGTGGATGGTGGTGAACGTGATGTGGTCCGAGAGCGTCTCGGCGCCAACGACTTCGGCGAAGGCATCGAGCGCTGCCTTGCTGGGGATGTAGGCGCTGTACTTGGGGCTGGCGGCTTGCACCCCCGCGCTGGAGACGTTGACCACGTGGCCGAATTTGCGTTCGCGCCAGTGCGGCAGCAGTGCCAGCACCATGCGCACGGGTCCGAAGTAGTTGACGGCCATCACCCGCTCGTAGTCGTGCAACCGGTCGGTCGAATTGACCACCGAGCGCCGGATCGACCGCCCGGCGTTGTTCACCAGGTAGTCGACGTGACCGAACCGGCCGAGGATGTCCTTGACGGTGTGCTCCACGGCCGCCGAGTCGGTCACGTCGCAGGTGAACGCGTGGGCGTCGCCGCCGAATGCGCGGATCTCGGCGATCAGGTCGTCGAGGGCTTCGCCGTTGCGTGCCAGGGCGAACACCGTCGCCCCGCGCGCGGCGACCGCGATCGCCGAGGCGCGCCCGATCCCGCTGGAGGCGCCGGTGATCACGACGTGCTTGCCCACCAGGGGTCCGGCCGGATCGTCGCGCCGTGCCCGGTCCGGATCGAGGTTCGCCGCCCAGTACCGCCACAGCTGCGGTGCGTACGACGCGAACTCGGGCACCGCGATACCGGTGCCGCGCAACGCGTCCCGGGTGTGCTCGGAGGCGAACGTCGGGGCGAGCTCGACGACGTCGAGAACCTCGCCGGGGATGCCGAGCTGGGTCGCGGCCATGTTGCGCAGTACCTTCGCTCGACCGCTGACCTGCAGCAGCGGCGCGGCCGCGGCGCGCGGCAGTGATCCGACCAGGGCGGGCAGCCCGGCGGCCCGGGCGACACCGCGGTAGATGCCGCGCAGTCCGATGGTGGTCGGCGCGGTCAGGTGGAACGTCTGGCCGTCGCGGCCGTCGAGGTGCATGAGGGCGACGACGGCGTCAACCACGAAGTCGACGGGGACGATGTTCGTCCGGCCGCTGTCGGGCAGCATCAGAGGCGTGAACTTGGGAAGCCTTGCGAGCGACGACAAGATCCCGAAGAAGTAGTAGGGGCCGTCGATCTTGTCCATCTCGCCGGTGCGCGAGTCGCCGACGACCACCGCAGGGCGATAGATCCGGAAGCGCAGCCCGCGTGCGGAGCGCACCAGCAGTTCGGCTTCGAACTTCGTCCGGTGATACGGCGTGGGCAGGTCCTGACCCACATCGAAGTCGTCCTCGGTGAACACGCCGCGGTAGGTGCCCGCGACCGCGATCGACGAGACGTGGTGCAACGTCGCGTCGAGCCGTCGCGCCAGCGCGATCACCGCCCGCGTGCCCTCGACGTTGGCGGCGCGCTGCCGGTCCTCCGGCGCGGCGATGTCGTAGACGGCCCCGCAGTGCACGAGGTGGTCGATCGATCCGAGCGCGGCCACGTCGGTGTCGCTGAGACCGAGACCCGGCGCCGCCAGGTCGCCGACGACGGGTTGCACCCGCTCATCCCAGTCGCGGGCCAGCCGTTCGAAGCGCCCGAGCGACTCGCGGCGCACCAGCGCGTGCACCGCCTGCGTCCCGGGCAGACCCAGCAGGCGAGCGATCAGACGACGACCGATGAACCCGGTACCGCCGGTAACGACATAGCGCATGGAGTCATGCTCACGGGTCACCCGACAAAGGTCAACACCGAAGATCTGCGCGCTAGTCTCACGCCCATGCCCATCGATCCCAACGCCATCGGCGCCACCACACCGCCGCAACTGTTCTCCTGGAAAGACCGCGACACCCTGCTCTACGCGCTCGGGGTCGGGGCGGGCGTCGACGATCTCGCCTTCACCACCGAGAACAGTCACGACATCGAGCAGCAGGTACTGCCGACCTTCGCCATCATCGCGTGCTCGCCGTTCGCGGCGTCGGCCAAGATCGGCTCGTTCAACTTCAGCCGCCTGCTGCACGGGTCACAGAGCGTCCGCGTGTTCGAGCCGCTGCCCCCGGCGGGCACGCTCAGCGTCGTCTCGGAGGTGGCCGACATCCAGGACAAGGGGGAGGGCAAGAACGCGATCGTGATGCTCAAGGCCACCGGGAGCGATCCCGACACCGGGCGCCCGATCGCCGAGACGTTCACCACGCTGGTCATCCGCGGCGAGGGCGGCTTCGGCGGACAACCGGGTCAGCGCCCGACCGCGCCGGAGATCCCGGACCGCGACCCGGACGCCTCGGTGGCGCTGCCCACCCGCGAGGACCAGGCCCTGATCTACCGGTTGTCCGGCGACCGCAACCCCCTGCACAGTGATCCGTGGTTTGCCCGTGAGCTGGCCGGATTCCCCAAACCCATCCTGCACGGGCTCTGCACCTACGGCGTTGCCGGCCGGGCGCTGGTGGCCGAGCTCGGCGGGGGCGATGCCACCAAGGTGACGGCGGTCACAGCACGGTTCACCTCTCCCGTTTTTCCAGGGGAGACGTTGACGACGTCGATCTGGCGGCTCGACGGCGGCCGGGCCGTGTTCACCACCGAGGCCGCCGACCCGGACGGAACCAACGTCCGGACCGTGCTCGAAGATGGCGAAGCGGAGTTTGCTGGGTGATCCAACCGGCAATCACGAGCAGGACGTCTTTCGATATCACACTGTGATTTTGTTTGCTGCGCTGGTAACCTTCGGCTGTGGGTGGGGGATGTGATCTGGAGCGAGTGCGCTCGCGACAGGGGTGGGCCGATGTTTGAGAGTTTGCGGAGTTCCTCCGCCTCCTCGATCGGCCCTGCAATATGGCGCTCCGATCAGTACTACTGGTTTACTGCCGTGCTCGCCGCGCGCGGGATGCAAACCGCCACGTGCCGGCTGGTGGCGCTGTGCATCGCGGCCCTCGGGCTGATCCCCGTTGCGATGATGTCCAGCGTGCTCGGGCCGCAGGGCCTGCACACCCGGGTGATCGCCATCGTGATCGCGGTCGGCAGCCTGGGGATGGCGGCGCTGTGGCTGCGTGACCACTGGCCGTCCCGGGCGCAGTCGCTGCTCTGCGTGTGTGTCGGATCGATCGCGGTCGCGATGTCGGCGCTGATCGTGTCGAGCCCGATCGTCGGCTTCCTCGGCGCCACCAGCTACGTGCTGCTCACGGTGTTCGTGGTGTGCTTCCACACGCCGCGGTTGCTGGCGGTCACGTGGACGGTCGGGGCCGTGGTCCTCGGCGTGCTGCTCGTCCGGTTGTCGTCCACCGACTTGGCGCTGGCCATCAGCGCAACGGGCGTGGTGGTGCTGCTCAACGTCTTCGTCGCGTTCTCCTGCCGCGCGGTGATCCGGCTGATCCAACCGGATGCCCACCACGGCGACATCGAGCAGCTGACCGGCCTGCTGCACCGCGATGCGTTCTACCGGGCCGTCGCGACGCTGCTGGCCTCCCGCAGTCGCAGCGACGACAAGTACCTCGTCGTCGTCGCGGTCAACATCGACAGCTTCTCGCTGCTGCTCGGCCTGACCGGGGCCCGGGGCGGCAACCGGGCGCGCGTGACGGTGGGACAGGCGCTGCGGGAGACCGTCCGGCACAACGCGATCGTCGCGCATGTCTCCGACGACGACTTCCTGATCGCCGACACGTTCACGACCGCGGACGCCTCCCCGCTGGTGGAACGGATTCGCGGCGCGATCAACACGACCCCGCAGCGGCTGACGGCCAGCATCGGTGTGGTGTGCACGCCGCTGCCACCGCTGGCCGCCGAGCCGCCCGACGACGTCCTGGACAAGCTGATCGGGATCGCCACCACCGCGATCGAGCAGGCCCGGATGGCGGGCGGCAACCAGGTGCGCTACGTGCTGCGCCCGAACCTCGGGGACGGGGACCCGGGCCACGGCGACGCCGACGACTGGCCGGACGCCGACAAGACCGCCTGAGCATTCGCCTGTCGAACGTTTGTTCGATAGACTTCCGGCGTGGGCTGGCACAACGGTCCGCCCGGCTGGGGCGAGATGGAGCGCGTCTTGAACGGCAAGCCGCGCCGCGCCGGCTGGCCCGTCGACGAACAGATCGGCGACGGCGGTGACAGCCCCGCGTGGTCGCGTAAGCGGGGGGCCTACCAGCCGCCCCCACAGCGAAGCCTCCCCGGGACCTCGACACCGTATGCCGAACTGCACACCCACTCGGCCTACAGCTTTCTCGACGGAGCCAGCACGCCGGAGGAGCTCGTGGAGGAGGCGGCGCGGCTGGATCTGCGGGCCGTCGCGCTGACCGACCACGACGGCCTCTACGGCGTCGTGCGGTTCGCCGAGGCGGCCAGGGAGCTCGACGTGGCCACCGTGTTCGGGGCCGAGCTGTCGCTGGGTGGAGGCAGCCGCACCGATGTCCCCGATCCCCCCGGCCCGCACCTGCTGGTCCTCGCGCGCGGTCCCGAGGGTTACCGGCGGCTGTCGAGGCAGCTGGCCGCCGCCCACCTGGCCGGTGGCGAGAAGGGCGTCCTGCGCTACGACTACGACGCGCTGAGCGAGGCCGCCGGCGGGCACTGGCAGATCCTCACGGGCTGCCGCAAAGGTCATGTCCGGCAAGCGCTTGCCGAGGGAGGTCCGGACGCCGCCGCGGCCGCGCTGGCCGATCTGGTCGACCGGTTCGGCAGGCAGCGGGTCACCGTCGAGCTCACCCACCACGGTCATCCGCTCGACGACGAACGCAACGCCGCGCTGGCCGGCCTCGCCTCCCGGTTCGGTCTGGGCGTCGTCGCCACCACGGCCGCCCACTTCGCCACCCCCGACCGGGGCAGGCTCGCGATGGCGATGGGGGCGATCCGGGCCAGGAACTCGATGGACGAGGCCGCGGGTTTCCTCGCCCCGCTGGGCGGTTCACACCTGCGGTCGGGGGAGGAGATGGCGCGGGTCTTCGCGCAGCATCCCGACGCGGTGACGGCCGCTGCCGAGCTCGGCGAGCAGTGTGCCTTCGGCCTGGCCCTGATCGCGCCGCAGCTGCCGCCGTTCGACGTGCCCGACGGTCACACCGAGAACAGCTGGTTGCGGCACCTGGTGATGCAGGGGGCTCGCGAGCGCTACGGCCCCCCCGAGCGGTCCCCGCGCGCCTACGCCCAGATCGAGCATGAGCTGCGGGTCATCGAGCAGCTCAACTTCCCGGGCTACTTCCTGGTGGTGCACGACATCACCCGGTTCTGCCGGGAGAACGACATCCTGTCCCAGGGCCGGGGATCGGCGGCCAACTCGGCGGTCTGTTACGCGCTGAAGGTCACCAACGTCGACCCGGTCGCCAACGACCTGCTGTTCGAACGTTTTCTGTCGCCGGCCCGCGACGGGCCACCCGACATCGACATCGACATCGAATCCGATCTGCGCGAGCAGGCGATCCAGTACGTCTACCGGCGCTACGGCCGCGAGTACGCCGCGCAGGTGGCCAACGTGATCACCTACCGCGGCCGCAGCGCGGTGCGGGACATGGCGCGTGCGCTGGGGTTCTCCCAGGGTCAGCAGGACGCGTGGAGCAAGCAGCTCGGCCAGTGGGGAAACCTTGCGGAGGCGCCCCACGTAGAGGACATCCCCGACCAGGTGATCGACCTGGCTCAGCAGATCTCGAACCTGCCGCGGCACATGGGCATCCACTCCGGCGGCATGGTGATCTGCGACCGGCCGATCGCCGACGTGTGCCCGGTCGAGTGGGCCAGGATGGAGAACCGCAGTGTGCTGCAGTGGGACAAAGACGACTGCGCGGCAATCGGTTTGGTGAAGTTCGACATGCTGGGGCTCGGCATGCTCTCGGCGTTGCACTACGCCATCGACCTGGTCGCCGAGCACAAGGGCATCGAGGTGGACCTGGCCACGCTGGATCTGTCCGAAACCGCCGTCTACGAGATGCTGGCCCGTGCCGACTCCGTCGGGGTGTTCCAGGTGGAGTCGCGGGCGCAGATGGCCACGCTGCCGCGGCTGAAGCCCCGGGTGTTCTACGACCTGGTGGTCGAGGTCGCGCTGATCCGGCCCGGGCCGATCCAGGGCGGATCGGTGCACCCGTACATCAAGCGCCGCAACGGAGAGGAGGCCATCACCTACGAGCATCCGTCGATGGAGTCGGCCCTGCGAAAGACGTTGGGGGTTCCGCTGTTCCAAGAGCAGCTCATGCAGCTGGCGGTGGACTGCGCCGGCTTCTCGGCGGCCGAGGCCGATCAACTGCGCCGCGCGATGGGGTCGAAACGCTCGACGGAGAAGATGCGCCGGCTGCGCGGACGGTTCTTCGAGGGGATGCGCGACCTGCACGGCATCACCGGGGACGTGGCCGAGCGGATCTACGAGAAGCTGGAAGCATTCGCCAATTTCGGCTTCCCGGAGAGTCATTCGCTGAGCTTCGCGTCGCTGGTGTTCTACTCGTCGTGGTTCAAGCTGCATCATCCGGCGGCGTTCTGCGCGGCGCTGCTGCGGGCCCAGCCCATGGGCTTCTACTCGCCGCAGTCCCTGGTCGCCGACGCCCGCAGGCACGGGGTGGCCGTGCACGGACCGGACGTTAATGCCAGCCTGGCGCACGCCACGCTGGAGAACGACGGTCTGGACGTGCGGCTCGGCCTCGGCAGCGTCCGCCATATCGGCGACGAGCTGGCCGAACAACTGGTCGGGGAACGAAAAGCCCACGGCGCCTTTGCTTCTCTGCTCGATCTGACCGCCCGGGTGCAGCTCTCGGTGCCGCAGACCGAGGCGCTGGCCACCGCGGGGGCGCTGGGCTGTTTCGGGATCACCCGCCGAGAGGGGCTCTGGGCTGCCGGTGCGGCCGCCGCCGAACGGCCGGACCGGCTGCCGGGAGTCGGATCGGCGTCGCACATCCCGTCCCTACCGGGCATGACCGAGCTGGAACTGACGGCCGCCGACGTGTGGGCCACCGGGGTGTCGCCCGACCGCTATCCGACGCAGTTCCTCCGCGAGGATCTCGAGGCCATGTGTGTGGTCCCCGCCGGCCGGCTGCTGTCGGTGCCGGACGGGACCCGGGTGCTGGTGGCCGGGGCGGTCACACACCGGCAGCGGCCCGCCACCGCTCAGGGGGTGACGTTCATCAACCTCGAGGACGAGACGGGAATGGTCAATGTCTTGTGCATGCCCGCGGTGTGGTCGCGGCACCGCAAGCTGGCGCAGACGGCCTCGGCGCTGCTGATCCGGGGCATCGTGCAGAACGCCACCGGCGCGGTCACGGTCGTCGCCGACCGGATGGGCAAGCTCAGCCTGCAGGTGGCGTCGAAGTCGCGGGACTTCCGGTGACCCTCATCCCTCGACCGGGATGACCACCTCGTTGCGGCGGCGGAAGGGCAGTGTGAACGGCGGGTCGTAGAACCAGGCGACGGCGTCGCCGGCCGGCTGGTGCGCGCTGCCGGACAGGATGCGGCGTAACACCTGGGTCCGGCGCTCGACCTCTGCGGGGCTGCGGTCGCCGGAGAACTTCAGCACCGCCACCGTCTCCCCGGGAACCTCGACGAGCCGGACCCTGCCGTCGTTCGGCTGGGGCAGCGTGTCGAGGGTCCACTTCGCCGGCATGAAGAACCGGATCGTCGACTGCTGCTGGGCCACCGGCGCGGTCATCGCGATCTTCTGCCCGCCCGTCCGCTGCGTGACCGGCGCGGTCATGTCGATCTTCGCTCCGCCGCTGTTGCCGCCGAAGATGTATCCGGCCAGCCGCCGGAAGCCCACGTTGCGCGCCGCGTCCTCGTCCGCGTCCACGGTCGTCTCGGCGGCGACGCGGGCGTCGTAGCGTCTGATCTCGACGTCGCCGTCCTCGTCGCGGATGGTGTCCACGACCACGTAGCGCGGTTCCTCGGTGCCCCAACGGATTCCGACGATCGAGCCGGCGAACCCCAGTCCTTGCGAGACAACCTCTTTGATGTCGAGCATGCGTCCTCCTGCTCCGGCGGTGTCGAAACCGACGGTACGCTTCGTGAAATGACCTTGAACCTGTCCGCCGATGACGTCCTGACCACCACCCGTTCGGTGCGCAAGCGGCTGGATTTCGACAAACCGGTACCCCGCGAGGTGCTGATGGAGTGCCTCGACATCGCGTTGCAGGCGCCCACGGGTTCGAACAACCAGGGCTGGCAGTGGGTCTTCGTCACCGACCCCGACAAGAAGCAGGCGCTCGCCGAGATCTACCGCAAGAACGCCACGCCCTACCTCAACAGGCCCAAGCCCGTGGTCGGAGACATCCGTGACGAGCAGCGGCCCCGCGTCGAGGATTCCGCGAAGTACCTCAACGAGCACTTCGAGGACGCTCCGGTGCTGCTGATCCCGTGCCTGGAGGGCAAGCCCCAGGACGCGGTGTCGGGCGCCAGCGCCGGGTTCTGGGGTTCGCTGCTGCCGGCGGTGTGGAGTTTCATGCTGGCGCTGCGCTCGCGCGGGCTGGGCTCGGCGTGGACCACGCTGCACCTGCTCGGCGACGGGGAGAAGCAGGCCGCCGAGCTGCTCGGCATCCCGTTCGACTCCTACAGCCAGGCCGGGCTGTTCCCGATCGCCTACACCAAGGGCACCGACTTCAAGCGCGCCACCCGGCTGCCCGCCGAGCAGGTGACGCACTGGGATGCGTGGTGATCCTCAGACCGCGCCCGGGTAACCGTGCTGACGCCACGCCTCGTACACGGCGACAGCAGCGGCGTTCGACAGGTTCAGTGACCGCCGGCCGGCCAGCATCGGGATGCGCACCTGCGCGGTGATGCGCGGGTCGGCCAGTGTCTCCCGGTCCAGGCCGGTGGGCTCCGGCCCGAACATCAGCACATCGCCGGGCTGATAGGCGATGTCGGCGAACGATGCCGCGGCGTGCGCGGTGAACGCGAACACCCGGGCCGGGGTGAGCGCGGCCCAGGCCGCCGCGAGGTCGCTGTGCACCGTGACCGACGCCAGGTCGTGATAGTCCAGCCCCGCGCGGCGCAGCTTGGGCTCGGACAGGTCGAAGCCGAGCGGTTCCACCAGATGGAGCTCGGCGCCCGTCCCGGCGACCATCCGGATCGCGTTGCCGGTGTTGGGCGCGATGCGCGGCGAACAGAACATCACTTTGAACACAAGGGAATAATTCCAGCATGGTCGAACCCAGCATCTGGATGCAGAAAGTCGCGGCCGACCCCGGCCATTCGTCGTGGTACATCGAGCGCTTTCGCGCCATGGCCCGCGCGGGTGACGATCTGGCCGGCGAGGCCCGCATGGTGGACGCGATGGTGCCGCGCGGCGCCCGCATCCTCGACGCCGGCTGCGGACCGGGCCGGGTGGGCGGCTACCTCGCCGGGGTCGGTCACCAGGTGGTCGGGGTCGACGTCGACCCGGCGCTGATCGAGGCTGCCGAACAGGACCACCCCGGACCCCGATGGCTCGTGGGCGACCTGGCCGAACTCGACCTGCCCGCGCGAGGCATCACCGAAGCGTTCGACCTCATCGTGTCGGCCGGCAACGTGATGACGTTCCTCGCGCCGAGTACCCGGGTTCAGGTGCTGGCCCGGCTGCGCGCACACCTCGCCGCCGACGGCCGGGCGGTGATCGGATTCGGCGCGGGCCGCGAGTACGAGTTCTCGCGATTCCTCGACGATGCGGCAGCCGCCGGGTTCGCACCCGATCTGCTGCTGTCGACGTGGGATCTGCGCCCGTTCACCGAGGACTCCGACTTCCTCGTCGCGGTCCTGCGGCCGGCGTAGACCGTCAGTCCAGACAGGTCTCGTAGGTGGCGACCGACACCAGGCTCGCCAGTGTGTCGAGGTCGACCACCTCGCTGCTCATCGCCCGCATCAGGGGTGAGTCGCTGATTTCCGACGCATCGGCCACCATGGCCACCTCGACGCCGTTGCGGACCATGTCGCACCTCCGTTGTGCGGGCGGGTAAGCCATCTGACGCAGCTCGGTTCTCGACTGCTCTGATGCCGATTCTTCCCACCGCCAGCTTCGACGGTATAACGATCACCTACCGGTTCGGTCGATGTGATCGCCTGCAGCGCAGGCCGTGTCGCATCCTCGTCGGGGGCACCGATCGGGGTGCGCCCGCAGACCGGTTTGCTGGTCTGAGCTGGCGCGGGGCAGCGCCCGATCATGGGCTCTCGCTGTTCAGTGGGAACGGTGGAAAGCCGGTGGTCTGGCTGGCATACTCGTCGAATTGCCAGGCCCGTGCGGTCGCAACTATGCCCGCCCGCGCAGGGCGCCATCAGCAGGAAGCCTTATGAACGACGCTCGATCCGTGAATCGCGGGCGCCCCGTCGAGACCGCCAAGCGGCCGGCACGGCTGGCGCTGTCCAACTGGCCGGTGCGCATCAAGGTGCTCGCGATCGTCGCGGTCCCGCTGGTGCTCGCCGGTGTGTTCGGCGGGCTGCGCATCCACTCCGGCATCGCCGACGCCAGGGATCTTCGGCAGGCTTCCGAGCGCGCCGACATGGTCCCGGCCGTCGTCGACTACATGGCCGCGCTCGAGGGCGCGCTGGTCACCGCGACCGAGGGCGGCAACACCCAGCCGGCGTTGACCGGATACACGGCGAGCCGGTCGGCGCTGCAGCAGCGGCTGGCCGACACCCCCGTCGACGACGGCATCCGGCAGTCGACCGGCACGCTGCTGGACCGCGGACAGGATCTGCTCGACAAGGTCACCGCCAACGCCATCGACCTGCGCGGGCGCGTCGAGGGCTTAGCGCCGCTGCTGATCACCGCCGAGTCGGCGATCACCGGCCTGGTCGCCACCGACGACCAGAACGTCCGCGCCGAAGGCGACGCACTGTCGCGAGCGGTCGGCGCCCGCGGCCAGATGGCGATGCAGCAGATGCTCGTCAACCGCGGCGCCGACCTCCCCGAGCCCGAGTTGCGGTCGTCGATGATCACGGTCGCCGGCACCGAGCCGTCGACGGTCGCGGCGATGGGCGCCTTCCTCGGCGGCGCCTCCGACAAGGCGGCCACGCTGCGCGCGGAGATGGTCAAGCGCATGTCGATGCTGTCGGATCCCGCCGCCGTCCTGGTCGGCAATGCCGACCTGCTGACCTCGCAGAAGATCACCGGCGACATCGCGGCCGGTCTGATCGCCAGGACCACACAGGACATCCCGGCGACCGTCGACGCCCAGGCCGCCGACGCGCGCAGCGTCGCGATCCGGGACGGCGTGCTCGTCGGCGCGGCGATCGTGCTCGCGCTGCTTGTCGTCACGCTGGTGGCGCGGTCGCTGGTCCTTCCCCTGCGCAGGCTGCGGGACGGCGCGCTCGACGTCGCGCACGTCGAACTGGCTCGCGAGGTCGAGCAGGTCCGCGCCGATGGCAAGACGATGCCGGTCCAGCCGCTTCCCGTGCACACCTCCGAGGAGATCGGTCAGGTCGCGCACGCCGTCGACGAGCTGCACGAGCAGGCCGTCCTGCTCGCCGGCGAACAGGCCCGGCTGCAGATGCAGGTCACCGACATGTTCGAGACCCTGTCCCGGCGCAACCGCTCGCTGGTCGATCAGCAGCTGCTGCTGATCGACCGGCTGGAACGCGACGAGGACGACCCCGACCGGTTGGAGAGCCTGTTCCGGCTCGATCACCTCGCCGCCCGCATGCGCCGCAACGGCGCCAACCTGATGGTGCTGGCGGGCGCGACGGTTCCCCGCGAGCACGCCGACCCGGTGCCGGTGACGGCGCTGATCAACGCCGCGGCCTCCGAAGTCGAGGACTACGCGCGGGTCGTCACCACGGGGCTGCCCGACCGGGAGGTCGTCGGCGCGGTCGCGGGTGACCTGGTGCACCTGCTGGCGGAGCTGCTCGACAACGCGCTGCGCTACTCGCCGCCGACGTCGCAGGTCCGGGTGTCGGCGGTACACACCGGCAACGGCGGTCTGGTCCTCGAGGTCGGCGACACCGGGCTCGGGATGACGGAGTCGGATCTGCGGGTGGCCAACACCCGGCTGGAATCGGGCGGAGAAGTCAACCCGTACACGGCGCGGCACATGGGGCTGTTCGTGGCCGGCCGGCTCGCCGCCCAGCACGGTCTGGTCGTGCGGCTGCGCAGCACCGTCGCGGGGCAGCCTGACTCCGGCACCACTGCCGGGGTGTACATCCCGGCCGAACTGCTGGTGCCCGTGGGCGCCCCGCCCCGCCACGGCGCCCCCGTCGAACAGCGAGCCGACGCGCACGCGGGCATCGCCACGGCGCTGGCGCTGGACGAGCGTCCGGATGACCATGAACCCGAGTACGCCGACGTCGCCGACGTCGCCGAGGAGGTCGAGGTGGCCGAACCGGAGCCGGTGTCCCACGGGCTGCTGCCGCAGCGCACACCCGGTGCCAGCGGGATCGCCGAGCCGGTGCCCGCCCCGGTCGAGCCCGCGGAGCCGGCTGCCCCTTCGAACGTCGCCGCGTTCTTCGCCGAGCGCCCGCAGCCGGCCACCAACGGCCGCGCCCGGCACGCCCGTGAGGACTCGTCGGCCGACGACACGATCTACCAGAAGATGCTGTCGGAGTGGCTCGTCGATCCGCACGAGCTCTCCCACAGCACCGACCTGAACTGGCAGTCGGTCTGGGACCACGGCTGGTCCGCCGCCGAGGCCGCGGAGAGTCAACCCGTGCTCGACCACACCGACGAGGGGCTGCCCGTGCGGCGGCCGGGAGCAAGGCTGGTGCCGGGCGCCGCCGATGAGGCGCAGCCGCAGCCGGTGCCGGACCCCGAGGCCGTGCGCGCGAGCATCAGCAGCCACTTCGGCGGTGTGCACGCCGGCCGGGCGCAGGCGGCGCAGACCGGCGGGACACCGACCGAATGACGCAGCGGGAATCGCTGGATTGGCTGGTGTCCCGGTTCGCCCGGGACGTCGCAGGGGTCACCCACGCGATCCTGGTGTCGGCCGACGGCCTGCTGATGGCCGCCAGCGAGCACATGCCGGGGGAGCGGGCCGACCAGCTCGCGGCCGTCGCGTCGGGACTGGCGAGCCTGTCCACCGGCGCCGCGCAGCTGTTCGACGGCGGCTACGTCCTGCAGTCGATCGTCGAGATGGAGAACGGGTACCTGCTGCTGATGCGGATCGGTGACGGCTCGAACCTGGCGGTCCTGGCGGCCCGCAACTGCGACATCGGCCAGATCGGCTACGAGATGGCGATCCTGGTCGAGCGCGTGGGGACCGTGATCCAGTCCCAGCGGCGTTCCCCGCAGCACTCGTGAGCCGCCGATGGCGTCCGACGAGCAGAGCCGATCCGCCGAGCCGAGCCTGGTCCGTCCCTACACGCTGACGGCGGGGCGCACGGACTCCGGCGTCGACCTCGCGCTTGAGGCGCCGGTGGGGCTGGTGACGCCGCCGCGGCCGTCACAATGGCCGGGCAACGACGTGCGCGCCCAGATCCTGGACCTGTGTGCCGACCGTCCGTCGGTCGCCGAGATTGCCGCGCATCTCTCACTTCCCCTCGGCGTGGCGCGAGTCCTGGTCGGGGATCTGGTGGTGCAGGGTTATGTGCGGGTGCACGCCACCCTCGGTGAGGCCGGGACGGCCGACGAACGACGAGAACTGATCGGAAGGACACTGCGTGGCCTCAGGGCACTCTAAGCGGGCCGCGTCGACCAAGATCGTGGTCTCCGGCGGCTTCGGCGCAGGGAAGACCACGTTCGTCGGCGCGGTGTCGGAGATCATGCCGTTGCGGACCGAGGCGCTGGTGACCAACGCCTCGGCCGGGCTCGACGGGCTGGACGCCACCCCGATGAAGTCGACCACCACGGTCGCGATGGATTTCGGGCGGATCAGCCTCGACGACGACCTGGTGCTCTACCTGTTCGGCACGCCCGGGCAGCGCCGGTTCTGGTTCATGTGGGACGACCTGGTCCGTGGCGCGATCGGCGCGATCATCCTGGTCGACGTCCGCCGGCTGGCCGACAGTTTCGCGGCGGTCGACTTCTTCGAGGCCCGCAACCTGCCGTTCCTGGTGGCGGTCAACGAGTTCGACGACGCGCCGCGCCATCCGCTGCCCGCGGTGCGCGAGGCCCTCGCCCTGCCCGACCACGTGCCGATGATCTCGGTCGACGCGCGCAGCCGGGAGTCGGCCAAGGCGGCGCTGATCGCCGTCACGGAGTACGCGCTGAGCCGGCTGGCGCCGACCGGTTGACCGCGTGGATCCCTACGTTGCCGACCGGGAGTTCGACGGCGAGGACTTCCGCGACGACGATCTGAGTCGGGTGCGCACCGAGCGGGTGGTGTTCACCGAGTGCGACTTCTCCGGTGTCGACTTCACGGAGTCCGATCACGTCGGCTCGGCGTTTCGCAACTGCACCTTTCGCCGAAGTTCGCTGTGGCACAGCACATTCCGGCACTGCAGCTTCCTCGGATCGACCTTCGTGGAATGCCGGTTGCGACCGCTGACGCTCGTCGAGGTCGATTTCACGCTGACCGTCCTCGGCGGAGCCGATCTGCGCAAGGTCGACCTGTCGGACTGCCGGTTGCGGGAAGCCGGGCTCGTCGGGGCCGACCTGCGCGAGGCGGTGCTGGCGCGGGCCGACCTGACCGGCGCGCGGGTGCAGGACGCCCGGTTCGACGGCGCGGATCTGCGCGGCGCCCGAGCCGACGCCACCTTCTGGACGACAGCGAAGCTGCGCGGCGCCAAGGTGGACGTGGAGCAGGCGCTCGCGTACGCGGGAGCGCACGGATTGGTGATCGGCTGACCCATCCCCGCAGGTCAAAAAACCGCACGTCACCGCGTGTTTGACCCCACAGCCGGAAAAGTCGCATTCTGGATGCGCATTTAACTAACGTCGGTTTCATGCAGCTAACCCGGTTCACCGACCTCGGGCTTCGGGCCATGATGCTGCTCGCCGCCGGAGAGGCCCAGGGCCAGCGCGTCACCACGGGATCCATCGCTGCGGGCGCCAGCGCCTCCGAGAACCACATCGCCAAAGCGGTGTCGCGCCTTTCCGAGCTCGGCATGGTGCACGCCCGGCGCGGCCGGGCCGGCGGTCTGGCCCTGACCGACGAAGGGCGCCACGCGTCGGTCGGCCGCCTCGTCCGCGCCCTCGAGGGCGACCGGGAAGTCGTCGAATGCGGCGGCGACAACCCTTGCCCGCTGGTGCCCGCCTGCCGGCTGCGGCGCGCGCTCGCCGAAGCCAAAGAAGCCTTCTACCGCGAACTCGACCGGTACACGGTCGCCGACTTGGCCCGGGAGGCAACGCTTCCCGTGCTCGCTGTGGCCTTCCCGCCGACCCATCCTGGGTCGTCCGGGCACAGCACCACCCCAGAAAGGAACCCACGATGACCGTCATCGCCGCGCCCGCTGAGCTGGAGCCTGCCCACGCGCAGATCGTCTCCGCCACCCTCCCGCTGATCGGCGCGCACATCGACGAGATCACCACCGAGTTCTACCGCGGGATGTTCAGCGCCCACCCGGAGCTGCTGCGCAACTTGTTCAACCGCGGCAACCAGGCCCAAGGTGCGCAGCAGCGCGCCCTCGCGGCGTCCATCGCGACCTTCGCCAGCCATCTGGTGGATCCGGACCTGCCGCATCCGGCCGAGTTGCTGTCGCGGATCGGGCACAAGCACGCATCGCTCGGCGTGACCGCCGACCAGTACCCGATCGTGCAGGAGCACCTGTTCGCCGCGATCGTCGCGGTCCTGGGCGCCGACACGGTGACCGAGGAGGTGGCCGCGGCGTGGGACCGGGTGTACTGGATCATGGCCGACACCCTGATCGCGCTCGAGCGGCAGCTGTACCGGTCGGCGGGGGTCGACGACGGTGACGTCTACCGCCGTGCGCGTGTCGTCTCGCGGGTCGACGATCCCTCCGGCGCCGTGCTGATCACCGTTCGTCCTGCCGGCCGTCCGTTCGCGGAATTCTCTCCGGCGCAATACGTCTCGGTCGGCGTCACCATGCCCGACGGCGCCCGCCAGCTGCGGCAGTACAGCCTGGTCAACGCGCCGGAAAGCGACGAGCTGACCTTCGCGGTCAAGCCGGTCGCCGCCACAGCCGGCCAACCCGCAGGGGAGGTGTCGAGCTGGATCGCGGCCAACGTGTGCGTCGGCGACATCCTGGACGTCACCGTGCCGTTCGGCGACCTGCCCGCGCCCGTCGCCGGCCAGCCGCTCGTGCTGATCTCCGCCGGCATCGGCGTGACGCCCATGGTCGGCATCCTCGAGTACCTCGACAGCCAGGCGCCCGGCACCCCGGTGCAGGTGCTGCACGCCGATCGCAGCGACCAGACCCATCCGCTGCGGGAACGGCAGATGGAGCTGGCGGCTCAGCTGCCCCACGCGAGCCTGGACGTCTGGTACGAGGACGGCCTGACCGCGGGCAGCCCCGGCGTGCACCCCGGACTGATGAACCTCGACGGCATCGAGATCGCCCCGGAGGCGCATGTGTATCTCTGCGGTGGCAACGGTTTCGTGCACGCGGTGCGCTCGCAACTGACCGCCAAGGGCGTGGCCACCGAGCGCGTGCACTGCGAGCTGTTCTCGCCCAACGACTGGCTGCTCGACTAGTAGACGACGCAGATCGCCCGAGTCACCAGGTCGGCGACGGCGCGACAGTGGTCCGGGTCCACCGGATCGTTGGTGTAGAGCGCGAACGTGTGCAACGGAGAGGTCAGGAGCTGCAGGGCGACGGTCGGTCGGACGTCGCTCCGCAGCTCTTTCCGTTGGGCCGCGCGGCGGAAGATGACGTCGATCGTGTCCCGTCGCAGGGACCAGAACGTGTACCTGGTCTCGGAGTCGATCGCCTGCGACTTGCTGTCCACCACCAGCATCCGCGCGATCCTGCGGCCCACCGGGTTGTTCAGGTAGGCGGCCAGCGACAGCGCCAGCTCGGTGAGGTCGCCGCGCAGCGAGCCGGTGTCGGGCGTGGTGATCATCGCCTCGCTGTAGCTCAGCAGCGCATCGAGGATGAGTTGGCGTTCGCTGTCCCACGTGCGCCGCAGATAGTCGGGGCTCAACTGTGAGCGATGCGCGACGCCCTCGATGCTGAAGCGGTCCACCCCCCACTGCTGCAGTTCGGCGAGTGCAGCGTCGAGCGCTTTGGCGCGCTGGGCCGCATCACCATCGGACAACTGGTCATCCCCCTACAGATCCCCGCCCGCGCCGAAGCTGGTCGAACATGACGCGCCGCACGTCGAATTTTATTGCGTTCGCGGCGACTCCCGGACGCTAATTTCCATCGGCGGATGGCGAGGACGTCACGCGGCCTTGAGCCGGATCCGCCACCTCACGAACGCCACATAGCCGACGCTGATCAGCGCCAGCATCGCCATGTCGAACAGCCAGGTCCCCGACGTGTGCTTCCAGTGGTCGTCCTGCGGCGTCAGCGGTCCGGGCACCAGCCGGATCAGGTCGATCGTCGACGCCGACGACGCGAAGCCCCACCGGGCCGGCGTCACCCAGGACATCTGGTCGAGCACGATGCGGTCGGTCACCGGGATCATGCCGCCGGAGAACACCAGCTGACTCATGATCGCGACCACCAGCAGCGGCATGATCTGCTCGTTGGAGCGCGCCAGCGCCGACAGCGCCAGCCCGACCATCGCCGCGGCGACCGTCGTCACCGCGATGTCGACGAACAACTCGACACTGCGGTTGCCGAGCAGCGCGCCGGAGTCCACCGCGCCGGGCCCCCAGCCCTTGCCCACGATCGCGATCGCGGTGACGATCGCCGACTGCACGATCGCGAACGCCGTGAACACCACGACCTTCGCCAGCAAGTAGGCCGAGGTGGACAGGCCCACGGCCTGCTCGCGACGGAAGATGGCGCGTTCGCCGATCAGCGCGCGGATCGTCAGCGCGGTCCCCATGAAGATCGCACCGACGTTGAGCATCACCAGGATCTGGCCCGGCTCGTTGGGGGCCGGACCGCCCTGGATCGCCGGCACCGGCACGCCGAACCCGACGTCGCCGGGCACCGACAGCGACAGCACGCCCATGATGAACGGCAGCAGCATCAGGAACGCGAAGTAGCCGCGGTCGGACACCACGAGCCGGATCTGACGGCGGGCGATCGTGGAGAGCTGCCGTCGCAGGCTCGTGCGCGTCGGGTTGCCGAGCTCGGACGGGGTCAGCGCAGGTGGCTGCGGCGGTGGCGGCCCGTGCTGGGCCAGATACCGCTGGGCCGCGGCGTCGGGGTCCCCGGCCACGGAGCTGAAGATGTCGGCCCAGTTCGTCGTGCCCATCGACGGGCCGATCTGACTGGGCGGGCCGTAGAACGCGGTCTTGCCGCCCGGCGCCAGCAGCAGCACCTGGTCGCAGACGTCGAGGTAGGTCAGCGAGTGCGTGACGACGAGCACGACGCGGCCCGCGTCGGCCAGCTGGCGCAGCATCGTCATCACCTGCCGGTCCAGCGCCGGGTCCAGGCCCGAGGTCGGTTCGTCGAGGATCAGCAGCGACGGGCCGGTCAGCAGCTCGAGCGCCACCGACGCACGTTTGCGCTGGCCGCCGGAGAGCTTGTCGACGCGGGTGTCGAGGTGCTTGGTCATCTCGAGTTCCTCGAGCACCTCGTTGACGACCTGCTCGCGGTCCTCCTTCGTGGTGTCCGGCGGCAGGCGCAGCTCGGCGGCGTACATCAGCGCCTGGCGCACCGTCAGCTGACCGTGCACCACGTCGTCCTGCGGCACCATCCCGATCCGGGACCGCAGCGAGGCGTACTCGGCATGCACGTCGTGCCCCTCGAACGACACCTGGCCCGTCGTCGGGTGGGTGTAGCCGGCGACGAGCCGTGCGAACGTCGACTTGCCCGCGCCCGACGGCCCGATCACCGCGGTCAGCGTGCCGGGCCGCGCCGCGATCGAGATGTTGTCGAGCAGCGTCTTGTTGTTCTCGATCGTCCAGGTGACGCCGTGGACGTCCAGACCGCCCGTGGCGGTCGCGGCCGCGGTTTCGGTCCGGCGGACCAGCGTGCCGTCGCGGAAGACGAGGTCGACGTTGCCGATCGTCACGGTGTCGCCGTCGGTGAGCATCGCGGTCTCGACCCGCGAGCCGTTGACGAAGGTGCCGTTGATGCTGCGGTTGTCCCGGATCTCGGTCCCGGCGGGCGTGCTGACCAGGGTGGCGTGGTGGCGGGAGGCCAGCACGTCGGGGATCACGATGTCGTTGTCGCCGGCCCGGCCGATCTTGATCGACCCGGGCGGCGCCTCGGGCGGGCGCCCCGGCCGCAGGATCTTGAGCATGCTGGTCGCGAGGTTGCCGTCCCCACCCGAGCGGGGCGCGGCCGCGGGGCCCATCATCGTCGCCGGTTCCATGGCCGGCGAGGAGATCGGCTGCTGGACAGGCCGCGACGGCGGCATGCTCGGCGGGTGCGTGCCCGGGCCGCCGTGGCGCGCCGGCGGGTACGGACGCTGCGCCGGCGGCCGCGTGGTCGGCGACTGGCTCGGCCAGGTGGTGCTCTGGCGGCCGGCGGCCACCGGGACCGCGGTCGTCTGCGGGGGTGTGCCCGCCGAGCCCTGGTGGCGGCCGACCTCGAACGTGAGTAGCGGCCCGTCGGGATTGCCGAGGTGCACCTGGGCGCCGTCGGAGAGATCGGCCGCGGGTACCCGCCGGCCGTTGACGTACATCCCGTTGAGGCTGCCGTTGTCGATGGCGATCCACCGGCCCTGGTCGAATCGCAGGACGAGGTGGGCCCGGGAGATCAGCGGGTGGGCGATCCGGACGTCGGCCCGCAGGTCGCGGCCGACCACGACGTCGTTGCCGGCCGCGAAGGTGCGTGGGGATCCGTCGTACCGGACGGTCAGCGCAGGGGGTGCTGGTCGGCTCATCGCGCCCAACTCTATCGGTACCGGCCCGGCTGCCGGGTGTGCCACCTGGCGGTGTCCGGATCTGTTGCGGCGCCGTTACCTGCCCGTCCTACGGGGTGGCGACGGCGGCCGCCGCGGCACCGGCGACGATCGCGACGTCGTTGTAGAGGGAGGTCTCTCTTTTAGGGTGGAGCCATGCCGCGGCCCGCTCGCTACACCGCCGACGCCTTGCTCGACGCGGCGGCGGATCTGCTCGACGCCGAAGGGCCGGCGGCGGTCACCATGTCGGCGGTCGCCCGCGCCACCGGCGCGCCGAGCGGCTCGGTGTATCACCGGTTCCCGACGCGGGCGGCGCTGTGCGGCCAGTTGTGGGTCCGCACCGAAGAGCGGCTGCAGGACGGGCTGATTGCGGCGCTGTCGGGAACCGCCGATGCCCAGCAGCGATGTGTGGCGGGCGCACTGCACATCGTGGCGTGGTGCCGCGAGCACCCGGTCGAGGCGCAGATCCTGCTCGCCGGACCGGACGCACTCGCGCTGCCGGACTGGCCCGAACCGCTGACGGGCCGGCGGAAACGCTTGCAGCGCAAGCTCCGCAAGGCGCTCGCCGACATCCCCGACGACGCGTCGCGGGTCACCGCGGCACTGATCGACGTGCCCTATGCGATCGTGCGGCGGCACCTGCGGGCGCGTCAGTCGATCCCGGCCGGCGCCGACGCGATCGTCGCCGACTGCGCGCGGGCGCTCATCTCCCCGAGCTGACGGGTGACGGCGAGCCCGTGCGCACGCAGTAGGTGTGGCTGTAGATCGTCGGCATGCACAGGTTGCAGTGATCGCAGATCGACTTGACACTGCTGTCGGCCTGGATCCGGTTCAGCAGGTCGGGTTCGGCCAGCAGCGCGCGCCCCATCGCGACGAAGTCGAACCCCTCGGCCATCGCGCGATCCATCGTCTCGCGGTTGGTGATCCCGCCGAGCAGGATCAGCGGCATCGTCAACTCGTCGCGGAACTTCTTGGCGTCGCGCATCAGGTAGGCCTCGTGATACGGGTACTCGCGCAGGAACTTTTTGCCCGTCATCCGGATGCCCCACCGCAGCGGCGGCGTGAACGCGCCCGCGAACTCCTTGACCGGGGCGTCGCCGCGGAACAGGAACATCGGGTTCAGCAGTGAGCTGCCCGCCGTGAGCTCCAGCGCGTCCAGGCCGCCGTCCTCCTCGAGCCACTTCGCGGTCTGCAGCGACTCCTCGATCGGTATTCCGCCGCGCACCCCGTCGGACATGTTCAGCTTCGCCGTCACCGCGATCTGGTCGCCGACCGCGCGTTTGACCGCCTGAACCACGCCGCGGGCCACCTTGGCGCGATTCTCCAGTGACCCGCCGAACTCGTCGTCGCGCCGGTTGATCAACGGCGACAGGAAGGAACTGGCGAGATAGTTGTGGCCCAGGTGGATCTCGACGGCGTCGAAACCGGATTCGATGGCCAGCCGGGCGGCGTTGGCGTGGGCTTGGGTCACGTCATCGATGTCCTCGTGGGTGGCCTTCTTGGCGAAGCGCATCGACAGCGGATTGAAGAACCGCACCGGCGCGAGTGCCTGCGCCTTGTTGGTGCGCGCGTTGGCGACGGGTCCCGCGTGCCCGATCTGCGCACTGATCGCCGCACCCTCGGCGTGGATCGCCTCGGTCAGCCGGCGCAGGCCCGGCACCGCCTCCGGACGCATCCACAGCTGCCAGCCGTCGGTGCGTCCTCCCGGCGCGACGGCGCAGTACGCGACCGTGGTCATGCCGACCCCGCCCGCGGCAGGCAGCCGGTGGTAGGTGATCAGGTCCTCGGTGACCAGAGCGTTCGGCGTCGACGCCTCGAACGTCGCGGCCTTGATGATGCGATTGCGCAGCGTGATCGGGCCGAGCTTGGCTGGACTGAACACATCGCGGGGAACTGTCATGTCAGTGAGCCTGTCACAATGATCGCCGTGGGTGCGATCACTTTGGACGGCAAAGCCACGCGCGACGAGATCTTCGTCGACCTGACCGAGCGCGTCGCCGCGTTGACCGCGGCCGGACGGACGCCCGGTCTCGGCACTGTGCTGGTGGGTGAGGACCCCGGGTCGCAGGCCTACGTGCGGGGCAAGCACGCCGACTGCGCCAAGGTCGGCATCAACTCCATCCGCCGCGACCTCCCGGCCGACATCAGCCAGGCCGAACTGCTCGACACGCTCGACGAGCTCAACGCCAACCCGGACTGCACCGGCTACATCGTGCAGCTGCCGCTGCCGAAGCACCTCAACGAGAACGCCGCGCTCGAGCGCGTCGACCCGGGCAAGGACGCCGACGGACTGCATCCGATGAACCTCGGCCGGCTGGTGCTCAACGAGCCGGCGCCGCTGCCGTGCACGCCGCGCGGGATCGTCCATCTGCTGCGGCGCTACGAGGTGGAGATCGCCGGCGCGCACGTGGTCGTGATCGGCCGCGGCGTGACCGTGGGACGCCCGCTGGGGCTCCTGCTCACCCGCCGCTCCGAGAACGCCACCGTCACGCTGTGCCACACCGCCACCCGTCACCTCCCGCAGATCACCCGCGAGGCCGACATCATCGTCGCCGCGGCGGGCGTCCCGCACATGGTGACCGCGGAGATGGTGCGTCCCGGGGCGGCCGTCGTCGACGTCGGCGTGAGCCGGGACGACGCCGGCAAGCTGGTCGGCGACGTGGCGCCCGACGTGTGGGACGTGGCAGGCCACGTGTCGCCCAACCCGGGTGGCGTCGGGCCGCTGACGCGGGCCTTCCTGCTCACCAACGTCGTGGAGCGGGCCGAGGCACTGGCGTCGTCGTGAGGGCCGTGACGGGCAGGCAGGTGACGCGCAAGGTCGTTGCGCGGCAGTGGCCGATCCTGCTCGTCGGACTGTTCCTGATCGCCGCGTTCGGGTTGGTGGCCGCGGGCTACTGGCGGCGCGGCGCACTCGTCATGGCCATCGGTGTCGGGGTGGCCTCGGGGCTGCGGCTGACGCTGTCGGAGGACCGCGTCGGCCTGCTCGCCGTCCGCAGCCGCACGATCGACGTCCTCACCACCGCGTTGGTCAGCGCGGCGATGCTCTACATCGCCTGGACCATCGATCCCCTGGGGACGAGCTAGCTGTCAGTACGGCTGGCCCCCGCGTGCGGTGGGCGTACGCGCGCATTTTCCGTGAGGCGATGACTCACTCTTTCGCGCGCAAATCTGATGAGTCAACGCGTCAGAAGAGTCGGGTATAATCGAACATGTGTTCGATCAATGCTATGCCGACGTCGCCATCGACGTCCTGGCGCCTGAGATTGAACGCGCCGCGCGGGAGGAGGCGCAGACGAGTGCGCGCAGGCTCGCGGCGATCGCAGAGTTGGTGCACCGCACCGTCGACGAGGACGACGAGCGCAGCCGGTGTTCCTTCGATTCGTGGGACCTCACCGCGGCGCGAGTGGCTACCGCGTTGAAGATCAGTCAGCGGCGGGCGTCGGGGCAGATGCGCATCGCCGTCGCGTTGCGATACCGGCTTCCGCGGGTCGCTGCGCTGCACTGGCTGGGACAGTTGAGTTTTCGGCTGGTCTCTGAGACCACCTGGCGCACGCATCTGGTCGATAGCGACGAGTTGATCGCCTTGATCGACGCCGCGCTGGCCGAGGGCGTCGTGAAGTGGGGCCCGCTGTCGAATGCCAGGCTCGTCGGACAGATCGAGGCCGTGATCGAGCGGTTCGACCCGGAGGCGTTGCGGCGCAGCAAGGACATTATGCGGACGCGGGATCTGCACGTCGGATCCTGTGACGATCCGAGCGAGGTCGTCGCGGTGTGGGGGCGATTGTCGGCCCTCGATGCCGCGGTGCTGGATCGGCGGCTGACGGAGATGGCGAACGCGGTGTGCGACGCAGACCCGCGGTCGATGGGCGAGCGTCGTGCGGATGCTCTGGGCGCGTTGGGAAATGGCAGTGACCGCCTCACGTGCAGGTGCGGGTCGTCGGAGTGCCCCGCGAACGATTCCATGACGTCGAGCGTGGTGGTCCGGGTGATCGCCGACCAGGCCGCGATCGACGCGGCGAGGAAATTGATCGCCACCGAGGATGCCGAGCAGCGCGAAAAGCGCGCGTCTGCCCGCGAAGCTGAGCCTGCCACCGACTCCGAGTCGGCCACCGAATCCGAGCACGAGGACGAAGCGGAGCCTGCCCTCGAGTCCGCGCCGACGGGCTGCGAACCTGCGGCCGCCCCCGAACCTGCCGCCGAATCTGAGCCGGCCCCCGAGTCTGCCGTCGAACCCAAGCGCGTCAACGGATTTCAGCCCGTCTCCGAAAACGGGCCGACGGATTCAGGTTTGGCGGTGTTGCCGTCCAAGGGGATGGTACCGACGGTGTTGTTGGCCGAGGCCTTGCGCGGTGGGGCCAAGGTGAAGCCGGTGTGGATGCCGGGACCCGACCCCGAACCCGGTTACCGGCCCTCCGCGCGGCTCGCAGAGTTCATCCGGGCACGAGACATGTTCTGCCGGTTCCCGAACTGCGACGTACCCGCAGACCGCTGCGATATCGATCACGTGGTCCCGTACCCCTTCGGTCCGACGCACCCGTCGAACCTGAATTGCAAGTGCCGCAAGCATCATCTGATGAAGACGTTCTGCGGCGGCTCGGATGGCTGGCGGGATGAGCAGCGCTCGGATGCCACGGTGATCTGGACCGCGCCGGACGGCTGTACCTACACCACGCGCCCTGGTAGCCGACTGTTCTTTCCGGCCTGGGATGTGACCACGGCCGACCTTCCGCCACCCGCGGCCAACGCTCCACTCGGGCCCGACCGCTCGGTATTGATGCCTCGACGACGGCGCACCCGTGCCGCCGAGGAGAAAGCGCGCATCAAAGCTCTACGCGCGCAGAATGTTTCGCCACCCGGCCAGTCGGTCTAGTCCAGGGGCGTGGTGTACGACGCCGTCGTGTGATTCTTCGTTGGTGATAGTTCAGGCGGTCTGTGCTGCGCTTCCAGGTGCGCGGGGTCTTCGGGAGCCCGACCGCTCGGACGCTGCAGAACCGGCTGAATCTGCCCATCAGGCAATCTTGCCTAGTGGGCAAATTATGCGTACGGTGGCGGCATGACCGGTCTTCGCGAGCGCAAGAAGCTCGACACCCGGCGTGCGCTCAGCGACGCCGCGCTGGCACTGGCGTTCGAACGCGGCCTCGACAACGTCACGCGCGACGAGATCGCGGCCCGAGCCGGCGTCTCGCTGCGCACCTTCAACAACTACTTCGCCAACAAGTACGAGGCCGTCGCGTACCGGCAGGTCGAGCGAATGCGGCTGTCGCTCGACCTGTTTCGGCAACGCCCCGCCGGCGAACCGTTGTGGTCGGCGATCGAGGCGGCGGTGATCGCGCCGCTCGAGGCGGAGGGCGCCGGCGGCGCGGTGCCGACGGCTCAGCAGCGCGCCGTGATTCTCGACGTGCTGCTGACCCCGGAGTCGCGGGTGGCGTTGTCGAAACAGCTGTTCGCCGACTGGGTCGCCGCGATCGGTGAGCGCGTCGGCGGTGATCCCGCGGGCGACATGTATCCACGCCTGGTCGCCGGCGTCATCCGGGCGGTCAGCGAGGCGGCGATGGACGCGTACGCGACCGCCGACCCGCCGGTTCCGTTCATCGATTTGCTGCGCCGCGGGTTCGCCGATGTGGCCGCGGGCCTGCCCGAGAAGGGGCGCCGCGATGGATGACGCGCCCGTGGTCATCGCCGGGGCGGGACCCAACGGCTTGATGCTCGCCTGCGAACTGGCGCTGGCCGGGGTGCGGCCCGTCGTGCTCGACCGGCTGCCCGGCCCCAGCGACGAGCCGAAGGCCAACGGGCTGGTCGGTCAGGTGGTCCGGCAGCTCGACATGCGCGGCTTGTACCGCCGGTTCAGCGGCTCGCAGCGACCACCGGAACCTGTTGCGGCATGGATCTTCTCGGGGATGACGCTGCCGCTGAGCACGGTCGCGGACAATCCGATGTACGCGATGATGGTCTCCCAGCCGCAGCTGGTTCGTCAGCTCTACGAGCGTGCGCTCGAACTCGGTGTCGCGGTGCGGTGGGCGCACGAGCTGGTCGGCTTCGAGGATCGGCCCTCCGGCGTGCGCATCACCGTCGCGAGCCCCGCGGGCGAGTACGCGATCGCGACGCGCTACCTCGTCGGCGCCGACGGAGGGCGCAGCGCGGTGCGCAAGCTCGCGGGCATCGAGTTCCCCGGCCACACGGCCGGCACCGTCGCGCGGCTGGCGCATGTCCGCGTACCCGACGAAATGCGCACCGCCGACGGCGGATTGGACGTGCCCGGGTTCGGCAGGCTCGGGTTCGGCCACACCCGGCTCGACCGCGGCGGCATGGTGTACGCCGCCTTCGAGCCTGACCGGCCGATGCTCGGCACCATCGAGTTCGACTCCTCGGCGGACCATTCCGTGGACGAGCCGCTGACGATGAACGAGTTGCGCGACAGCGTCCGGCGGGTTCTCGGAGTCGATCTCCCGATCGGCGAGCCCCGCGGCGACGGCCCGCACGCGCTGCGCCGCATCGCCGGGCAGAACACCCGGCAGGCCGACCGCTACCGCGCCGGGCAGGTGCTGCTGCTCGGGGATTCGGCCCACGTGCACTCGGCGATGGGCGGCCCGGGCCTGAACCTGGGCTTGCAGGACGCGATGAACCTCGGGTGGAAACTGGCCGCCACCGTCGCCGGCCGGGCGCCGCAGGGGTTGCTGGACACCTATCACAGTGAGCGGTATCCGGTCGGGCGGCGCGTGATGATGCACTCGATGTCGCAGACGGCGCTCTTCTCGCCGGGGCCGGAGATCGCCGCGCTGCGCGAGCTCTTCGCCGAACTGCTGAGCCTGCCCGACGTGGCGCGCCACATGGCCGGCCTGCTCGCCGGCTCGGACGTGCGCTACGACGTCGGCGATGACCACCCGCTGTCGGGTCGTCTGGTGCCCAACGTCACGCTGGCCGACGGGCGGCGCGTCGCCGAGCTGCTGCACGCCGGGCGGCCGGTGCTCGTCCGCGACGTCGTGGACGGGCCGGCGGCGATGCTGCTGCGGCCGGACGGTTACGTCGCGTGGGCGAGCGACGACACCGGCGACAAAGGCCTCACCGGCGCGATCGCCCGCTGGTTCGGCGACACGCTGCCGGGGGTTTAGTTACCCGCCGGTAGGGATACTCCGCCTGCGTCCGAGTGACGTGACGGCAGTCACATCACTGACTCGCCGTGTCGACGACAGGGGTGGTGAATGGCCGGTTTGGTGAAGACCCTGACCCGCTGGAGCAAGGCGCCGGCGCGCGATGTCGAAGCGCCGACAGGCGCGTGGGTCAACATGATTCGCGGCCTCGCCGCGCGGGCGACGACGCCGCTGCTGCCCGACGACTACCTCTCCCTGCTGAACCCGCTGTGGTCGGCTCGGGAACTGCGGGGCGAGATCGTCGAGGTGCGGGCCGAGACCGACGACTCGGCGACGGTGATCATCCGGCCGGGGTGGGGATTCGCCACGGACTACCGGCCCGGCCAGTACGTGGGCATCGGTCTGCGGGTCAAGGGCCGCTGGCACTGGCGTTCCTATTCGTTGACCTCGGTGCCCGAGCAGGCCGAGGGCGAGATCTCGATCACCGTCAAAGCGACCCCGGAAGGCTTCCTGTCGACCCACCTCGTCGACGGAGTCGAGCCGGGCACCATCATCCGGCTGGCGGCACCCCAGGGCGAGTTCATCCTGCCCGACCCGCCGCCGGACAAGATCCTGTTCCTCACCGCGGGCAGCGGCATCACGCCGGTGATGGCCATGCTGCGCTCGCTGCGCGCGCGGGGGCAGCAGCCCGACATCGTCCACGTGCACTCGGCGCCGTCGGAGGACTCGGTGATCTTCGCGAAGGAGTTGCGCGAGCTCGAAAACGAGCAACGCGGGTACCGCCTGCACCTGCAGCTGACGCAGCGTGACGGCAAACTCGACTTCGACAACCTCGACGAGATCGCCTCCGACTGGCGGGAGCGATCGGCGTGGGTGTGCGGGCCGACCGCGATGCTCGATGCGGCCGAGAAGACGTGGGAGGACCACGACATCGCCGACCACCTGAACATGGAGCGGTTCACCATCGCCGCGACGGACAAGGGCGGCGAGGGCGGCACCGTCGTCTTCATGATCTCCGACAAGTCCGCCGAGATCGACGGCGCGACCACGATCCTGCAAGCCGGCGAGGACGCCGGCATCCAGATGCCCTTCGGTTGCCGGATGGGTATCTGCCAGACCTGCGTGCTCCCGCTGGAGGAGGGGCACGTCCGGGACATCCGCTCCGGGCAGGAGCACGGGGCCGGTGACCGCATCCAGACCTGCGTCTCCACCGCGTCCGGCAATTGCACCATCAAGATCTGAGGACACACGAATGGCGATCACCGACATCAAGGTCTACGCACACCTGACCGACGAGGACGTCGAGCAGTTGGCGTCAGAACTCGACCAGCTCCGCGCGGACATCGAGGAATCCCGGGGCGAACGCGACGCCCGCTATGTGCGTCGCACCATCCAGCTGCAGAGGGCGCTGGCCGCGGGCGGCCGGATCGCGCTGTTCGCCAGCAGCAGCCGGATCGCCCGGTACGCCGGCACCGCGATGCTGGCCTCGGCCAAGATCATCGAGAACATGGAGTTGGGCCACAACGTCATTCACGGCCAGTGGGACTGGATGAACGACCCGGAGATTCACTCCACCGAATGGGAGTGGGACACCACCTGCCCGTCGTCGCAGTGGAAGTACTCGCACAACTTCGTCCACCACAAGTACACCAACGTGGTCGGCCTCGACAGCGACGTCGGCTACGGCATCATGCGGGTCACCCGCGACGAGCCGTGGGAGCGGTGGATGATCGGCAACCCGATCTACAACCTGTTGCTCGGAACGTTTTTCGAGTGGGGCGTGGCCGCGCACCATATCGAGGTCGACAAGATCCGCAAGAAGGAGAAGACGTGGGCCGAAGCGCGCAAGGACATGCGCGTCATGGGCCGCAAGATCGCCAAGCAGGTCGGTAAGGACTACATCGTGTTCCCGGCGCTCACCGGGACCAACTGGAAGCACACGCTCAAGGCCAACGCCGTGGCCAACCTGATCCGCAACTACTGGGCCTACATGGTGATCTTCTGCGGTCACTTCCCGGACGACGCGGAGAAGTTCACCATCGAGGAGTTCGAGAACGAGACCCGCGGCGAATGGTATCTGCGACAGATGCTGGGGTCGGCCAACTTCCACGCCGGGCCGATCATGGCGTTCATGAGCGGCAATCTGTGCTACCAGATCGAGCACCACCTGTTCCCGGACCTGCCGAGCAACCGCTACGCCGAGATGAGCGTCCGGGTGAAGGAACTGTGCGAGAAGTACGACCTGCCCTACACGACCGGCCCGCTGCTGCGGCAGTACTGGCAGTCGTTCTGGACCATTCTGAAGCTGGCAGTGCCCGACAAGTATCTGAAGGCCAACGCCGACGACGCACCGGAGACGCACTCCGAGAGGCGGTTCCGGCGCATCGAGCGCAACCCCGGCACTCCGAAGCGGGGTCTGCGCACCGCCATCCGGGAGCGCGCCAGGGCGGCGTGAGGCGCCGCCGTGCGGCACTCCACGAAAGCCGGGCGCCGACTGCTTCAGTAGCAGTCGGCGCCCGTTTTCGTATCGGCGTCGGGTAGACGCTCGATCTGTTACCTCTCCGAACCGCTGCGGCCGGCTCTCGCTGCGTGACGGCTGACCGACTTCTTGCTGGTCGTGCTCGCCGACGACGTACCTGCTGTCTTCTGAGCCGTGGCGGTGGCGCCCTCTTCGCCCTCCTGGGGAGTCACCACCGACCCGTCGACACCATCCGCGCCGCGTTTGCCGAGGAAGCCACCCCGGCCCCCACGGCCACCCGTGCCCGGTGTCGGCACCGCAGGGGTCACGCCTTCTTTCGCGGTCGCGGTGGCATCCCCGCCGTTGCCGCCGTCGCCGCCGGCCGAGAACGCGAGACCGCTGCCGCCTCGGCCGCCGTCACCGCCGTTGGCCTGTGAAGCCTTGCCGTGCGATGTCGCGGCACCGCCCGACCCGGCATCACCGCCGGCGCCCACGATCACTCCTCCGCCTGACCCGCCGATGCCGGCGTTGGCCACCGAGGCGTTACCGCTTGCCTTCGCCGCACCGCCGTCGGCGCCCTTGCCGCCGACACCGAGCAATGCGCTACCGCCGGCTCCGCCGTTTCCGGCATCGGCGGTCGAGTCCTTGCTGCTCGCTGCGGCTGAGCCGCCGACAGCTCCGTCACCGCCTCGGCCCCACGCCGTTCGGCCACCTGCGCCGCCGGCGCCACCGGTGGAGTACTTGCCCGAAAGCGCCGAGCCGCCGGCGCCGCCGGCGCCACCCGTGCCGAGGACTGTTCGGCCACCGGCACCGCCCTGGCCTGCCGTGGAGGTGAAGCCTTCTTCCTCCTCGCCGGTGCCTCCGTCACCGCCGCCGGTGTTGTCAGGCGGGCCGCCGCCGCCTTCCTCTTCCACCTCCACCGGGCCGGCTTGAGTACTGCCGCCAACGCCGCCGGAGCCACCGGGCCCGGAGACCGCGGCCCCGCCGTTACCGCCTCTGCCCGCAATCGCGTTGCCCGCCAACGTGAATGCTCCGCCGCCGGCGCCCCCGTCACCGCCGCGGCCGAGTAACAAGCCGCCACGCCCGCCGGCGCCGCCGGCGGCGCCGGTCGCGTCGCCGCTGGCAAGCGGATTCTCGAGTGAGCCGTCGGAGCCACCGGCGCCGCCGCTACCGCCGTCACCGGACAGGAAGCCGGCTCTGCCGCCCGCGCCGCCGGCGATCGCCGGGGTCACCAGGACGCCCTCCGCGTCGTAGACGGCGTCCACGCCGGCGCCGCCATTGCCGCCGTTGCCGAAGAAGAAGCCGCCCTTACCGCCCGTGCCACCGTTGGCGCCGTCGCCGCCGCTTCCCCACAGGATGCCGCCGTTACCCCCATTGCACGCAGTTCCGGTGCAGTCGAGCGGCGCGTCGGCGCCGTCACCGATGAAGAACGAGATGAAGGTGCCGGTGGAGTCGCCCACCGCGAACGTGACGGTGCCGCGTTCGCCACCGCCGCGGGCCGGCCTCGACGGATCCAGCAACGCGGCGATACCCGTAGCCGTCGACGCGTCGGCGGCGGCGTTGGTGCCGGCGCTCGTGCGGCGCGCGGCGTGGAACACCGCTGCCGAAGGCAGCGGTCGGAGCGTTTGCAGCGCCTGCTGGACCGACGGGGCCAAAGCAGACCCGACGCCACCGTGGTTCACCTGTGGCGCAGCGGATTCGGCCGTCACAGCAGAGTCGACGGTGGTGGCTCCAGAGGCGTCGGCGGTGCTGCTGGTACCGCCGGCATTGCGACGGTGCAGCGGCAGGACGGCCGCGGCCGGCAACACCGTCGACTGCTTTGCAGACAACGGCCTCGACGCTGGCGAAGACGCCGCGCTCGGCACCCCCGGCGGAGTAACCAAGATCAGACTGACACCCACGACAGCGATCCCGGTGGTCATCAGTGGAACAACGGGCCACCGCCGCCGATGCGGCTGGATGCTGTGGTCGGCCCCTCCTGTGATGGCAACTCTATTGTTAGACATTCGAAGCTCCCTCGTGAATACGCCTCTCCCGCTGAGGCTTTGATACGGTAGGTCCAGTGAACGTCCGCGACTTCAGAGTGCGAGAGGGTCAAAGGTCCTCGAGGCTGAGGACGTATGGGAAGAGTTTTCGATGACCATCAGCTAATGCCCCAAAGATGGTGTCCGGGTTAGCCGTAACGGCTTTTGTCGGACACGTCCTGCGTTACGGAAACGCGTAACAACGGCTCATTGCCGCGCTGGCCCGGCGTGAGGCGCCGCCGCGCGGCTACGACAGCGTCGCGCGGATGCAGACCGTCACGTACGGCAGCGCGAGCCCGCTGGTGCTGGCCAGAGCCGGGTGTGTGGCCAGCAGCTCGCGTACGCGGTCCAGCGTGCGGGTGCGCACCTGCTCGGGCGAGGTGATGCAGTAGCTGCGCGAGGCGACGAGGTCGATCAACGCCTGCGGGGTCAGGTAACTCGTCCACTCGACCTGATGCCGCTCGGCATCGGTGTAGGGCGCCGGCAGGTCAGCCGTTTGCGTGAACGGATCGACCTCGTGGCCGATGATGCGGCCGAGATCGCGGACCCAGCCCAGGCGTTCGTCGCGGTTGTTCCACACCAGGCCGAGGCGGCCGCCGGGCCGCAGCACCCTGGCGACCTCCTTGACCGCGCGGTCGGGGTCGAACCAGTGCCACGCCTGGGCCACCAGCACCGCGTCGACGCTGTCGTCGGGCAGCGGGATCTCCTCGGCCGTGCCCAGCAGCGCCGGAGTGTCGGGCAGCGAGGTGCTCAGCACCTCGAGCATCTCGGGGATCGGGTCGACGGCGATGACGTCCAGGCCGCGTTCGACCAGCCGGGTGGTCAGCTTGCCGGTGCCCGCGCCGAGATCGAGCACGTCGCGCGCGCCGGCCGGCAGCAGCCAGTCGATCGCTTCCGGGGGATAGGACGGGCGGCCGCGCTCGTAGGCCGCGGCCTGCGCACCGAACGACAGCGAGCGCTGATCGGGCGGGCCAGTCACCGTGAGGCCAACTCCAGAGTGCGGCGGATCAGCTTGCCCACCGCGTCGGTCTCGAGCAGGAAGCCGTCGTGGCCGTAGGGGGAGTCCACGACGTCGAGACCGTCGCAGCCTGGCAGCAGGTCGGCCAACTCCTCCTGCAACCGCAGCGGGTAGAGCCGGTCGGAGGTGATGCCGCCGACCACGGTCGGCACCGGGCAGCCGCTCAGGGCGGCACGGATACCGCCCCGTCCGCGGCCGACGTCGTGACTGGACAGGGCGTCGGTGAGCGCGACGTACGTGCCGGCGTCGAAGCGCGCCGACAACTTCCGGCCCTGATACTCTAGATAGCTCTGCACCGAGTAGCGGCCTCCGCCGTTCGGGTCCTCACCGGCCTGCGGGGAGTTGCCGAACCGGTCGTCGAGCTCGGCCTCACCGCGATAGGTGAGGTGCGCGAAGCGCCGCGCGATCTGCATGCCGGTGTCCGGCGAGCGCCCGGTCCCGTGGTAGTCGCCGCCCAGCCAGTCGGGATCCGACGTGATGGCCGCCACCTGCGTGCTCTGCGTGCCGATCTGGTCGGCGGTCGCCCGGGCCCCGACGGCCAGCACCAGGGCGGCCCGGACGCCGTGCGGATGGGTGACGATCCACTCCAGTGCCCGCGCCCCGCCCATCGAGCCGCCGATGACCGCGGCGACCTCGGTGATGCCCAGACGCTCGAGCGTAGCGACGTCGGCTGCCACCTGGTCACGCACAGAGGTCACCGGAAACCTTGAGCCCCAGGGCTTTCCGTCGGGAGCCGGCGAGCTGGGGCCGGTCGATCCGCGGCAGCCGCCCAGGACGTTCGTCGAGATCGCGCACCAGCGGTCGGTGTCGATCGGCGCACCGGGCCCGGCCACCCCGTCCCACCAGCCCGGCGTCGGGTGATCGGGTCCGGCGGGACCGGTGATGTGCGAGTCGCCGGTCAGCGCGTGCAGCACCATCACCACGTTGTCCCGGTTCGGCGACAGCTCGCCCCACCGCTGCACGGCGATGGACACGTCCTCGATGACCTCGCCGTTCTCCAGCGTCAGCGCGCCGATGTCGACGACGCCCAGCTCGCCCTCCGGGGGCAGCGCCACGCGCTCGGTTATCACGTCCACGATTGTCACGTCACGGTCCTTCTAGAACGACGCCACGGCGTGCGGGTCGGTCGCGGCCGCAGTGGCCGACTGGTCGCGCACGGCCGCAGCGGCGGAGAACCCCCGCTCGAGGTCGGCGAGGATGTCGTCGATGCCCTCGATGCCGACCGCCAGCCGCACCAGCCCGGGCGTGACGCCGGTGGCCAGTTGCTCCTCGGGGGACAGCTGCGCGTGCGTCGTCGAGGCCGGATGGATCACCAGAGAACGGACGTCGCCGATGTTGGCGACGTGGCTGTGCAGCGTCAGCGCGTTGACGAACGCCTTCCCGGCCTCGATGCCGCCGTCCAGCTCGAACGCCAGCACCGCGCCGGTTCCCTTGGGCGCCAGCTTCTTTCCGAGCTCGTACCACGGTGAGGTCGGCAGACCCGCGTAGTTCACCGAGATCACGTCCGCACGCCCGGCGAGAAATTCGGCGACGCGTTGGGCGTTGGCGACGTGCCGTTCGACGCGCAGGCTGAGCGTCTCGAGCCCCTGGGCGATCAGGAACGCGTTGAACGGCGAGGCGGCCGAGCCGAGGTCGCGCAGCAGCTGCACGCGGGCCTTGAGCGCGTAGGCGGGCGCGCCCAGTTCGGCGAACACGACGCCGTGGTAGCTCGGGTCCGGTTCGGTGAACCCCGGGAACCTGCCGTTGGTCCAGTCGAAGGTGCCGCCGTCGACGATCACGCCGGCGATCGCGGTCCCGTGCCCCCCGAGGTACTTGGTGGCCGAGTGCACGACGATGTCGGCGCCGTGGCTGATCGGCTGGACCAGGTACGGCGTGGCGATGGTGTTGTCCACGATCAACGGCACGCCGACCTCGTGCGCGACGGCCGCGACGGTGGGGATGTCGAGCACGTCGATCTGCGGGTTGGAGATCGTCTCGGCGAAGAACGCCTTGGTGTTCGGCCGTGCGGCCGCCCGCCAGGACTCCGCGCTGTCGGGGTCGTCGACGAAGCTGACCTCGATGCCCAGCTTCGGCAGCGAGTAGTGGAACAGGTTGTACGTGCCGCCGTAGAGGCGCGGGCTGGACACGACGTGATCGCCGGCGTTGGCGAGGTTGAGGATCGCGAACGTCTCCGCCGCCTGCCCGGAGGCCAGAAACAGCGCCGCCACACCGCCTTCCAGCGCCGCGATGCGCTGTTCGACGACGTCGGTCGTCGGGTTCATGATGCGGGTGTAGATGTTGCCCGGCTCGGCGAGCCCGAACAGCGCCGCGGCGTGGTCGGTGTCGCGGAATGCGTAGCTGGTGGTCTGGTAGATCGGCAGGGCCCTGGCGTTGGTGGCCGCGTCGGGCGACTGGCCGGCGTGCACCTGCTTGGTCTCGAACGCCCAACCACTCGTGGGGTCGACGGCGTCAACGGTGCTCATCGATGTGCTCCTCCGTGAAACAGGGGGCCCGTTTCACGGCGGACCCGCGCTTGCCTTATAGCCGTGTGCGGCTACTCAACCTGGTCGTCACCCGGGGCACCCCACCGCGGTTGGAGGGTTGCCGGCCAGCTAGCCGGGGCTTGTCGCTGGCACTCAGAACCGATGCAAAGCGTATAACACGCCGAGACGGAGGTGCCAGCGGGTTGCTGCGACCTGCGGTTCTGTCCCGGTTTCATCCCGACGCCAGACGGAAACACTGCCCGCATGGGCTGGGCCGCCAAAACTGCTGCCGCCGCCGCTTCCGCTCTCGCAACGGTGGCCGCGCGCGACGTTCTCCAGCGCCGACATGCGCTGCTCCGCAACTTCCCGCTCGTCGGGCACGCCCGGTATCTCCTCGAGGCCATCGGCCCCGAACTGCGGCAGTACATCGTCGCGGCCAACGACGAGGAGCGGCCGTTCACCCGGGACCAGCGTCGGTGGATCTACGCGTCGTCGAAGAAGGAGAACAACTATTTCGGCTTCGGCACCGACAACGACGTGGAACACACCGCCGGCTACCCGGTGATCAAACACCGCACCTTCGGGGTGGCCGTCCCGCGATCGTCGCCGCATGCCGGACACGACGTGACGGTGCCGTGCGCCAAGGTGATCGGTGCGTCGCGGGGCCGAGCGAAAGCCTTCCGGCCGCAGTCCGTCGTCAACATCTCGGCGATGAGCTTCGGGTCGCTGTCCGGCAACGCGGTCGAAGCCCTCAACCGCGGCGCCGCGCTCGCCGGGTGCCTGCACAACACCGGCGAGGGCGGCATCTCGCGCTACCACCGCCACGGGGGCGACCTGGTCTTCCAGATCGGGACCGCGTACTTCGGCTGCCGCGACACCGACGGCCGCTTCGATCTGGACAAACTCAAAGAGGTGGTCGCGGACGCGCCGGTCCGTGCGCTCGAGATCAAACTCAGCCAGGGCGCCAAACCGAGTCTCGGCGGCGTGTTGCCCGCACCGAAGGTGTCCGCCGAGATCGCCGCCGCCCGTGGCGTCGAGGAAGGGCGCGACTGCATCAGCCCGTCGCGGCACGCGGAGTTCTCCGACGCCGACAGCCTGCTCGACTGGGTCGAGATGCTGGCTGCCGAGACCGGTCTGCCGGTCGGCATCAAAGCGGCCGTCGGAGATCTCGAATTCTGGTGCGACCTGGCCGATCTGATGAGCCGGACAGGGCGCGGCGTCGACTTCGTCACCATCGACGGCGGCGAAGGCGGTACGGGCGCAGCACCGTTGATCTTCACCGACACCGTGTCGCTGCCGTTCCAACTCGGCTTCTGTCAGGTCTATCGCACGTTCGCCGAGCGTGGTCTGCACGAGCAGGTGACGTTCATCGGCGGCGGAAAACTCGGACTGCCCGACAACGCGGTCATGGCCTTCGCGCTCGGCTGCGACATGGTCAACATCGCGCGGGAGGCGATGCTGGCGATCGGATGCGTGCAGGCGCAGAAGTGCCACACCGACACCTGCCCCACCGGGGTGGCCACCCAGAAGGCCTGGCTGGCCCGCGGTCTGGTCCCGGACGTCAAAGCCGAGCGCGTCGCGAACTACATCGCGACGCTGCGCCGGGACCTGGTCAAGGTGGCCGAGGCGTGCGGCGTCGAGCATCCCGGCCTCATCGGTACCGACTCGATCGACATCCTCGACGGCAGAACGCGCTCCACACCGCTGCACGAGGTGTACGGATATCAACCGGGTATGGGCCTGCCGTCACCGACGGATCGCGAGGCGATCGTCGGATTGATGACCGACGACCGGCACGTCCGCTCGGCGCCGCCGTCGTCGGTGTCGGCCGGCTGACCGGCGGTCTCAGCCGATCGCCTGCTGCGGAGGCGCGCCGATCTGCTCGTCGAGGAACTGGCGGATCACCTCGGCGATGCGGTCCGGCGCCTCGAACATCGGGATGTGGCCCACGCCGTCGAGCTGGGTGAAGCGGGTGGCATCGGGCAGGTGCTTGCGGAAGTGCGCGGTGAACCGCGGATGTGGCAGCACCCGGTCTTTCTCGCACACCACCAGATAGGTCGGGATGCCGGTCTCGCTGAGTTCCATCAGTCCGGGCATCAGCAGCGCTTTGAGCAGCAGCTGGTAGTAGGCGGGGCAGTGCGTGACGTCGTCGATGATGTCGAGCATGTCGGCGTCGCTGATGCCGTCGGTGGTGGCGCTGATCGGGACGCTGGCCGCGGCCCGGGCTCCCGGCAGCCGCGCCGCCGCGGAGCCGAGCACCTTGGCCGTCAGCCACACCGGCAGCCCCATCACGAACTTGAACACGATCTCGTATTTGGCGAGCGTCCAGCGGTGCCAGCCGCCGGCCGGCGCGATCCCGATCAGCGAGCGGGCCCGCCCGCGGCGCTCGAGTTCGAAGGCGACCCAGCCGCCGAGGGAGTTGCCCACGATGTGGGCGGTGTCCCAGCCGAGTTCGTCGAGATAGCGTTCGACGTCGTCGGCCAGTGTGGCGCTGTCCAGCAGCCACGACCGGTTCTTCCGGCCCCCGTTGTGGCCGGCCATCGTCGGTGCGAAGACCTCGTAGCGTCCCGTGTCGGCGAGCCGCGGTGCGACGTCCTTCCACACGTTCTGCGACATCATGAACGGGTGCAGCAGCAGCACGGGTTCCCCGGAGCCGAGATGGATCGGCGCGCGTTGGCTCATAGGGCCCGACCATAAGGTGATACCGGCGGTACCGCAAGAATGTCTTCGGCGGGTTCGCATAGGGTCGGTCGCCGTGATCGTCAGCACCGTCAACGTCAACGGCATCCGCGCGGCGGTCAAGCAGCGCTCCGCGGAGAACCTCGGGCTGCTGCCGTGGCTGAAGGAGACAGCCGCCGACGTGGTGTGCCTGCAGGAGACCCGCGCCGACGACGAGCAGCTCGCCGATGCGCTCGCACCCACGCTGGCCGACGGCTGGCACCTGGCGTCGGCCGCGCCGCACGTCAAGGGCCGCAACGGAGTCGCCCTGCTGTCCCGCGCGCCGATCGATGCCGTCCGGATCGGTTGTGGCGCAGACGAATTCGCTGAGCATGGCCGCTACCTCGAGGTGGACACGGCGGGACTGACGGTGGGCAGCGTGTACGTGCCGACCGGTGAGGCGGAGACCGACCGGCAGCTGGAGAAGGAGCGGTTCATGGCCGCGGTCGCGGCGCGGATGGCCGTCCTGCTGGCGGCCGGTGCCGATGCGGTGCTGTGCGGCGACTGGAACATCGCCCACACCGAGAACGACATCAAAAACTGGCGCGGCAACGTCAAGCGGGCGGGCTTTCTGCCCCGGGAGCGGCAGTGGCTCACCGACCTGTTGGCCACCGGCTGGGTGGACGTGGTCCGTGCCGCGCACGGCGACGTCGCCGGGCCCTACGCGTGGTGGTCGTGGCGCGGCAAGGCGTTCGACAACGACGCCGGATGGCGCATCGACTACCAGCTCGCCACCCCGGCGCTGGCGGCGCGGGTGACCGCGGCGCGCACCGAGCGGCCGGAGGCGTATGCGCTGCGGTGGTCCGATCACGCGCCGGTGACCGTCCACTACGGGTGAGTTCGGCATCGCCGACCGCGCATGAAAAAATGGGCGCCACCATGACCAGCACAGCCAAGCCCGTCGTCTTCTCCGGCGCGCAACCCACGTCCGACTCGCTGCATCTCGGCAACGCGTTGGGGGCGGTGGCCCAGTGGGTGGGTCTGCAGGACGGCAACGACGCCTTCTTCTGTGTCGTCGATCTGCACGCGATCACGGTTCCGCAGGACCCCCAGACGCTGCGCAGGCGCACGCTGGTGACCGCCGCGCAGTACCTCGCGCTCGGCGTCGATCCGCAGCGCGCCACCGTGTTCGTGCAGAGCCACGTGCCGGCGCACGCCGAATTGACCTGGATCCTGGGCTGTTTCACCGGCTTCGGGCAGGCGTCTCGGATGACGCAGTTCAAGGACAAGTCGCAGAAGCAGGGTGCCGAGGCGACCACGGTCGGGCTCTTCACCTATCCGGTGCTGATGGCCGCCGACGTGTTGCTCTACGACACCGACCTGGTGCCCGTCGGGGAGGATCAGCGCCAGCACCTGGAGCTCGCCCGCGACGTCGCCCAGCGGGTCAACGCCCGGTTCCCCGACACGTTCGTCATCCCCGAGCCGATGATCCCCAAGGCCACGGCCAAGATCTACGACCTGGCCGACCCGACGGCCAAGATGAGCAAGTCGGCGGCCACCGACGCCGGCCTGATCAGCCTGCTCGACGATCCGGCGAAGACGGCCAAGAAGATCCGGTCCGCGGTCACCGACAGCGAACGCGAGATCCGGTTCGACCCGGTGGCCAAGCCCGGGGTGTCCAACCTGCTGACCATCCAGTCGGCGGTGACCGGCGCCGACATCGACAAGCTGGTCGAAGGCTACGCGGGCCGCGGTTACGGCGACCTGAAGAAGGAGACCGCCGAGGCGGTGGTCGAGTTCGTCACGCCGATCAAGGCTCGCGTCGACGAGTTGCTCACCGACCAGGCCGAATTGGAGAGTGTGCTGGCCAGCGGCGCCCGGCGGGCGCGTGAGGTGTCTGGGAAAACGATGCGGCGGGTATATGAGCGGTTAGGGTTCCTCAGACCACCCACGACGGACTGACCAAGGGAGTCGGATGACTGCGCCAGCCAGCTCAGCCGACCCCGACGCCGACTCCGAACCCGGCTTGCTGGACCGGCTGCGCGCCCGTATGCCGTGGTTCGACCACGTGATGCGTGCCCAGCAGCGCTACAACGACAGCAAGGGCGATTTCTACGCCGCGGGGATCACGTACTTCACGATCTTCGCGCTGTTCCCCCTGTTGATGATCGGCTTCGCGATCGGCGGCTTCGTGCTGGCCAGCCAGCCGCAATGGCTCAACGCGGTCGAGAGCCGGATCCGCTCGTCGGTCAGCGGTGACCTGGGCCAGCAGCTCGTGCAGTTGATGGACTCGGCGATCGATTCGCGCGGAACGGTGGGGTTGATCGGCCTGGCCACCGCGACGTGGGCGGGCCTGGGCTGGATGGCCAACATCCGTGAGGCGCTCAGCCAGATGTGGGGCCTCTACCGCGACGAGACCCCGGGGTTCGTCCGCACCAAGCTCTCGGATCTGGGTGCGTTGCTGTCGACGTTTTTGGCCATCGTCGTCACCGTCGCGCTCTCGGCGCTGGGCAACTCCTCGGTGATCGGGAAGATCCTCACCTGGGTGGGCTTCCCCGACTCTCTGGTGCTGAGCCTGGTGCTGCGCGTGGCGTCGATCGTGGTGTCGATCCTGGTGTCGTGGCTGCTGTTCACGTGGATGATCGCCCGGCTGCCGCGGGAGTCGATCAGTTTCCGCAGCAGTGTGCGGGCCGGGCTGATCGCCGCGGTCGGGTTCGAGATCTTCAAGCTGGTCGCGTCGATCTACCTGCGCTCGGTGCTCACCGGGCCCGCGGGCGCGACGTTCGGGCCCGTGCTCGGCCTGATGGTGTTCGCCTACATCACCGCCCGGCTGGTGCTGTTCTCCACGGCCTGGGCCGCGACGACGCCCGAGAACATGGGCGAAGCCCCGGTGCCGCCTCCCGGGCCGGCCGTCATCCGCAACCGCATCATCACCCGCCCGGGACTGCGGCCCTGGGAGACGGCGGCGGCGGTCGCGGCGGGAGCGCTCGGGGCACTCGGTCTCTCGCGGTGGCGGCGGGTCAGCCCGAAGGACGACGGTTCAGCGCGCGGGCGGCCATGATGAGCGCGAACACGATGACGGCGCCGACCACGCCGACCCCGACCCGGACCGGCATCGCGTCGACGTCGGGCAGCACGGCGTTGGCCTTGTTGGTGGTCGCCGCGGCGGCCGGATCCTGTTTGGTCACGGCGAGCGACGGGTCGGGTTCGACGAGCGTGCCCACCTTGGTGCCCGGCGCGGTGGCGAATCCGTAGTCGAGCAGCCGTGCGGCCTGCTCCCACGGCGCGATCGGTTGCCGGGTGCCGTGCATGAGGATGGCGACGAGGCGGCGGCCGTCGTGGTTCGCGGCGCCGACGAACGTCTGCCCGGCGTCGTCGGTGTACCCGGTCTTCCCGCCCAGGGCGCCCGGGTAGTTGGCGAGCAGCTTGTTGTCGTTCTCGATCGGGTAGCCCGCGTCACCGCGGCCGGGGAACGAGAACTCCTGGGTGTGAACGATATTGGCGAAGACGGGATTGTTCCACGCGTACCGGTAGAACAACCCGATGTCGTAGGCCGACGTGCTCATGCCCGGGCCGTCGAGACCCGACGGGGTGGCGACGCGGGTGTCGCGGGCGCCCAGCTTGCTCGCCAGCGAGTTCAGCTTCGTCAGCGTCGCGTCCATGCCGCCGAGTTGCATCGCCAGGGCGTGCGCGGCGTCGTTACCGGAGTGCATGAGCAGCCCGTGCAGCAGGTCGTTGATGGAGTAGAAGCCGCCCTCGCCGACGCCGACCCGCGTGCCTTCGGCGTTCGCGTCGTCGACGGTGCCGGCGATGACCTTGTGCAGCGGCAGATCGCGGATGGACTGCATCGCGACGAGCACCTTGATGATGCTGGCGGGCCGGTGCCTGCCGTGGGGGTCGCGGGCGGCGATCACGTCGCCGCTGTCGAGGTCGGCGACCAGCCAGGCGTCGGCGGAGACGTCACCGGGCACCGGCGGGGTGCCGGGGGCGGTGATGATGCCGCAGCCGGACAGGGCGTCTCCGCCCATCGGCTTGGCCGGCACGGGCAGCGGGGCGGGCGGATCGCCGGCCTCGGGGACCTCCGAGGAGTCGACCGCGGGCGGCGTCGTCTCCCGGTACGGGCAGGTGGGGGGAGCCGGCGCAGCGTTCGGTTCGGCGACCGCGGCCGGGGCGCAGGCCAGCATCGCCGCCATGACCAGCGCTGACGCGCGCGCACAGAGCATCCTCGAGGTCGCCATCGTCTGCGCACAGTAGGCGATGACGCGCCCCGTATCGGGGAGCCACGCGGTGACTGCTGTGGTCAGAGTTTCAAATGTGACTCGGCGGGGTAGCGGCCCCGGGCCGCTGAACTAGGCTGGCTCCATCCTCGTGTCGCCCTGAAGGACGTGCATGTTCCTGTTGATCGTCGGCTCGGTCCTCGGGCTGATGACCCTCTACGTCTGGAAACGGTCGATCCGCGACACCACCGGACCCGGACGTGCGCGACGGATCCTGTCGCTCGTCCTCGTGGTGCTGACGTTCGTGCTGGTGGCCGCCCTGGTGGTCCCCCGCCTCGCGGGCATCGCGGCGTCCCGGTGGGTGGCGTGGCCGGGTTACCTGTGGCTGGGCGTGCTGGCCTACCTGTTCCTGATCCTGCTGGTGCTCGAGCCGGTGCGGTGGGCGCTGTGGGTCCGGCGCCGGCGCGGGGCGCCGCGCGCCGAGCCCGACCGGCAGGTGGATCGGCGCCAGTTCCTGTCCCGGTCCGCCGCGGTCGCGGCCGGGGCGGCGGCCGTCGGTGTCGTCGGCGCCGGGGTGGCGACCGCGCTCGGTCCGCCGGACATCCTGCGGGTGCCGGTCCGGCTGGCCCGGCTCGACCCGTCCCTCGACGGCTTCCGGATCGCGGTCGTGTCGGACATCCACCTCGGCCCGCTGCTGGGCCGCAGTCACACCGAACGGATCGTGCGGCTGATCAACGAGACCGAGCCGGACCTCGTCGCGGTCGTCGGCGATCTGGTCGACGGCACGGTCGCCGAACTCGGGTCCGCGGCCGAACCGCTGCGCGATCTGGTGTCGCGGGAGGGCACGTTCTTCGTCACCGGCAATCACGAGTACTTCGTCGACGACACCGCGGAGTGGATGGTCGAACTCGAACGGCTCGGCCTGCATGTGCTGCGCAACGAGAACACCTGGATCGGGCGGGGTGCCGCCGGGTTGCACCTCGCGGGCGTCAACGACGTCGGCGGCGCCGAGAGGTCGGACCCGCCGGACTTCGACCGCGCGCTGGCCGGCGTGGGCTCCGCGGCGCCGACGGTCCTGCTCGCCCATCAGCCCGTCCAGGTCGCCGACGCCGCGGCGCGCGGGGTGGATCTGCAGCTGTCCGGCCACACCCACGGCGGCCAGATGTGGCCGTTCCACTACGCCGTGCGCCTGGCTCAGCCCGCCCTCGCGGGGCTGTCGACGGTGCAGGGGACCCAGCTGTATGTCACCCGCGGCGCCGGGTTCTGGGGTCCGCCGGTGCGGGTCGGCGCGCGGCCGGACATCAGCGTGCTGTCGCTGCAGAGCGGCTGACCCCGCGCGTTTGAGCGCCCACGGGACCGGGCATCTCTTAACAAGTTCACGGCTAACTCTGGCGGAAGTGCTCAGGTGGACCGAGCACTGTAGAGGGCAACCAGACGTTCAGCGGAAGGGCGTTGACCATGACGACGGATACCGCCGCAACAGTTGTCGATCTCCGATCGCATCCCGCTTGGCGCGCCGCGCAGCGCCGTGCCCGGGAGAGGGACGAGGCGATGCGTCGGCATCCGTCCTACCAGTCCCGCACGGACGTGCCGCACCTGCGGTCCGTCTAGCCGCCGCGGTCCGTCTAGCCGCCGAAATTGCATTCCACGTTGACATTTCGCGCTGAAGCGCGCGTGGAATGCAAGTTCGGCGGGGGTCAGAGGGCGGTGGCGGCCACGTCGACCGCGCCCAGATACGGCGCGCCGATGCTGCCCAGCCAGAGCCGCCCGTGCGCCTCGACCACGCCGGTGACCATGCTGAACGACGGGTGCGTGGTGCGCACACCGGCGATCGCGTCGCCGGAGTCGGGATCGAAGCCGACCACCCACACCACGGCCTCGGGCTTGGGCTGAAGCCGCGGCGGCAGCCGCCACAGCAGAGAGCGCAGCAGCGGCGGGCCGGCCGCGAGCCGGTCGGCCAGCGGATTGGCGGGCGTCACCATCGCGCACCAGATACGGCCGTCGGACCCGGTGGAGAGGTTGTCGGGCATCGCGGGCAGGTGCCCGGCCAGCGGCGTGAGCGTGCCGGCCTGCGGCCCGGTCAGCCAGTACTTCGACAGCCGCCGGCCCTGGGTCTCCGCGATCACCAGCGCGGCACCGTCCGCGGTCGGGGTCAGGCCGTTGGCGAAGTACAGGCCGTCGAGGACTGTGGTGACGCGCCCGTCGGTGTCGAGCCGGTGCAGGGCGCCGCGGCCGCGGGCCTCCAGGATGGCGCCCAGGTAGTCGGCGACGGTGAACGCGCTCGTCGACTCGGTGAAATAGATTGCGCCGTCGGCGGTTTCGGTGGCGTTCGAGCAGAACTGCAGAACCCGGTCATCGATGGTGTCGACCAGGGTCTCGATCCGTCCGCTCGCGGTGTCCATGGCGAGCAGCCCGCGCGGGCTGTCGCAGATCAGCAGCCGGCCGTCGCGGGTGAACGCCAGGCCCAGCGGTCGGCCGCCGGTGTTGCCGACGACCTCGGGCGCGCTGCCGTCGGGCCGCATCCGGACGATGCCGCCGTCGAGCGCCCCGGCCCACAGGTTGCCGTCGGCGTCGACGACGACGTCCTCCGGCTCGCCGCCGGGCACGGGGATGAGGGTCAGCTCAGCGGCGGGGAACCGGGGGAGCGGGTCGACCGGCGGCGCCTGCCACCGGACGGGATCGACGGGTGGCTTGGACTTCGGCACACCACCGAGTCTCGCCGAACTTGCATTCCACGCGGCGTGTTCTCACATTTCCGCGCGTGGAATGCAATTTCGGCGGGAGGGGGTCAGAGCATTCGGCTCGCTTCGCTGAGCACCCGGTGAAGGATGTCGTAGATCGCGTCGAACTCCTTCTTGCCGCTGATCAGCGGCGGCGCCAGCTGCACCACCGGGTCGCCGCGGTCGTCGGCGCGGCAGTACAGGCCGGCCTCGAACAGCGCGGACGTCAGGAAGCCGCGCAGCAGCCGCTCGCTCTCGTCCTCGTTGAACGTCTCCTTGGTGGCCTTGTCCTTGACCAGCTCGATGCCGTAGAAGAAGCCCTCGCCGCGGACGTCGCCGACGATGGGCAGCTCGAGCAGCTTCTCGAGGGTGGACCGGAACACCGGCGCGTTCTGCTTGACGTGGTCGTTGAGCCCCTCGCGCTCGAAGATGTCCAGGTTCGCCAGCGCCACCGCCGAGGACACCGGGTGCCCGCCGAAGGTGTAGCCGTGCCCGAACACCGTCTTGCCGTCGTTGAACGGCTCGAAGAGCCGGTCGCTGGCGATCATCGCGCCGATCGGGGAGTAACCGGAGGTCAGGCCCTTGGCGCAGGTGATGATGTCGGGCACGTAGTTGAAGTCCTCGCACGCGAACATCGACCCGATGCGGCCGTAGGCGCAGATCACCTCGTCGGAGACGAGCAGCACGTCGTACTCGTCGCAGATCTCGCGGACCCGCTCGAAGTACCCGGGCGGCGGCGGGAAGCAGCCGCCGGCGTTCTGCACGGGCTCCAGGAAGACCGCGCACACCGTGTCGGGCCCCTCGAACTCGATGGCTTCGGCGATGCGGTTCGCGCAGTACTCGCCCCAGGCTTTGGGGTCGGTGTCGTACGGGGCGGGCGCCCGGTAGAAGTTGGTGTTCGGCACCCGGAACCCGCCGGGGGTCAACGGCTCGAAGGGCTTCTTGAAGTCCGGCAGCCCGGTGATCGCCAGCGCGCCCTGCGGCGTGCCGTGATAGGCGATCGCGCGGGAGATCACCTTGAACTTGCCCGGCTTGCCGACCAGCTTGTAGTACTGCTTGGCCAGCTTCCAGGCGCTCTCGACGGCCTCGCCGCCGCCGGTGGTGAAGAACACCCGGTTCAGGTCACCCGGCGCGTAGGAGGCGATCCGCTCGGCGAGTTCGATCGCGGGGGGCGTGGCGTAGGACCAGAGCGGGAAGAACGCCAGCTGCTCGGCCTGCTTGGCGGCGGCCTCGGCGAGCTCCGCGCGGCCGTGTCCGGCCTGGACCACGAACAGGCCCGAGAGTCCGTCGATGAACTTGCGGCCCGTGCTGTCCCAGATGTGCACGCCCTCGCCGCGGGTGATGATCGGCGGCGTGATGCCCGCGCCGTGCCGGGCGAAGTGGCCCCACAGGTGCCGGTCGGCTTTGGCGCTCAGATCGGTCGAGAGTTGTGGTGCGATATCGGTAGTTGTCATCTAGTGCCCCAATTGTATTGCTGTTTAACAAGTTTCAGGTAGACGAGGGTCTCTGTGGATATCACTCCCGGCAGCGCGCGGATCTGGGTGTTGAGAAGCTGGAGCAGGTGGTCGTCGTCTTCGCACACCACCTCGACGATCGCGTCGAACGAGCCCGCGGTGAGCACGACGTAGTCGACGGCCTCGAGCGCGGCGAGCTTCTCGGCGATCTTGGTGGTGTCACCGGTGCAGCGCACGCCGATCATCGCCTGCCGGGCGAAGCCCAGCTGCATCGGATCGGTGACCGCGACGATCTGCATGACGCCGGCGTCGACCATCCGCTGGACGCGCTGGCGCACAGCGGCCTCGGACAGGCCGACGGCCTTGCCGATGCCCGCATAGGAGCGGCGGCCGTCCTGCTGCAGCTTCTCGATGATGGCTTTCGAGAGCTCATCGAGCTGGAACGCGGCACCGGGGCGGGACTGGTTGACGCGGAACGAGACGGGGCCGACGGCATGCGGGACCCCCGGGTTGACCATGCCTGTGATTGTGCACGGAATCCGTCGTTTCAAGCAACCATGACCATGAAATCAATCGTGTGCGGTATCTGACGATGCCGTAATGCGTAGCCGCGTCGCGCGCCACACGATAGCGTTGCGGCATGACCGTGGTTTCGTCCCCGACAGTTCTGGCGGGAAGCTGGATCGATGGCGCGCCGGTGCGGACCGGCGGCGCCGAACATCAGGTGATCAACCCCGCGACCGGCCGGGCGGTGGCCGCCTTCGCGCTGGCCCAGCCCGGCGACGTGGACGCCGCCGTGGCGTCCGCGCGCGCCGCGCTGCCCGGCTGGGCCGGCGCCACCCCCGCGGAGCGGTCGGCGGTGCTGGCCAGACTCGCGAAGCTGGCCGACGAAGCCGGCGACGCGCTGGCCGCCGAGGAGGTCGGCCAGACCGGCAAGCCGGTGCGGCTGGCGACGGAGTTCGACGTCCCCGGCAGTGTCGACAACATCGACTTCTTCGCCGGTGCGGCGCGCCATCTCGAGGGCAAGGCGTCCGCCGAGTACTCCGGCGACCACACGTCGTCGATCCGGCGGGAAGCCGTCGGCGTGGTCGCGACCATCACGCCGTGGAACTACCCGCTGCAGATGGCGGTGTGGAAGGTGTTGCCCGCGTTGGCCGCAGGCTGCAGCGTCGTCATCAAGCCCGCCGAGATCACCCCGCTGACCACGCTGACACTGGCCCGCCTCGCGAGTGAGGCCGGGCTGCCTGCCGGCGTGTTCAACGTCGTGACCGGCGCGGGCCACGACGTCGGGACCGCACTGGCCGGTCACGCCGGCGTGGACATGGTGACGTTCACCGGATCGACGGCCGTGGGGCGCAAGGTGATGGCCGCGGCGGCCGTGCACGGCCACCGCACCCAGCTCGAGCTGGGCGGCAAGGCGCCGTTCGTGGTGTTCGACGACGCCGACCTCGACGCGACCGTCCAGGGCGCGGTCGCCGGGGCGCTGATCAACACCGGGCAGGACTGCACCGCGGCGACCAGGGCGATCGTCGCGCGCGAGCTCTACGACGATTTCGTCGCCGGCGTCGCCGACGTGATGAGCTCGGTGGTGATCGGCGATCCCGAGGATCCCGACACCGACCTCGGTCCGCTGATCACGCTCGCGCACCGGGCGAAGGTGGCGGGCATGGTCGAACGCGCCCCGGGCGAGGGCGGGCGGATCGTCACCGGCGGCACCGCGCCGGACGGTCCGGGCTCGTTCTACCGGCCGACGCTGATCGCCGACGTGTCCGAACAGTCGGAGGTCTACCGCGACGAGATCTTCGGCCCGGTGCTCACGGTGCGCTCGTTCACCGACGACGACGATGCGATCCGGCAGGCCAACGACACGGTCTACGGGCTGGCGGCCTCGGCGTGGACGCGCGACGTGTACCGCGCGCAGCGGGCGTCGCGGGAGATCCACGCCGGCTGCGTGTGGATCAACGACCACATCCCGATCATCAGCGAGATGCCGCACGGCGGATTCGGCGCCTCCGGGTTCGGCAAGGACATGAGCCAGTACTCGCTCGAGGAGTACCTGTCGATCAAGCACGTGATGAGCGACATCACCGGCGTGGCCGACAAGGCCTGGCACCGAACGATTTTCACCAAACGCCGGTAGGCGGCCGGCTGGCCGCCCACCGGCGGCGGGTCACGTGATGCGGATCAGCTTCTTGTTGACGAACTCGTCGATGCCGAAGCGGCCGAGCTCGCGGCCGAAGCCCGAGCGCTTCACCCCGCCGAACGGCAGCTCGGCGCCTTCCGCCCCAACGGCGTTGACGAAGACCATGCCGGCCTCGATCCGGTCGGCGACCCGCTTGGCCTGGTCCTCGTCGGTGGTGAAGACGTAGGAACCGAGACCGAACGGGGTGTCGTTGGCCAACTCGACCGCGGACTCCTCGTCGGCCGCCTTGTAGACCGACGCCACCGGCCCGAACAACTCCTCGCGGAAGTCGGCGGGGACGTTGGTCAGCACACCGGGCGGGTAGAACGCGCCGTCGCGCCGGCCCTCGGTGGTCAGCTCGGCGCCCTCGTCGACGGCGCGCTTGACCTGGCCTTCCAGCCGTTCGGCGGCCGCCACCGAGGACAGCGGAGCCAGGCCGTCCGCGCGCTCGAGCACCTTGGCGGTGAACTTGGCGAGGAACTCGTCGTAGATGGGCTCGGCGACGATGATGCGCTTGGCCGCGTTGCACGCCTGCCCGGTGTTCTCGAAGCGCCCCTCGACGGCGGCCTCGACCGTGGCGTCGAGATCGGCGGACGACAGCACGATGAACGGATCGGAGCCGCCGAGCTCGAGCACCACCTTCTTGAGGTTCCGTCCGGCGATCTCGGCGACGGCGGCACCGGCCCGCTCGGAGCCGGTCAGCGAAACCCCTTGCACGCGTGGGTCGGCGATGATGTCGGCGACCTGCTCGTTGGTGGCGTAGATGTTGACGTAGGCGCCTTCGGGGTAGCCGGCGTCGCGGAAGATCTTCTGCAGCGCCTGCGCCGACTCGGGGCACTGCGGCGCGTGCTTGAGCACGATCGTGTTGCCGACGGTCAGGTTCGGACCGGCGAAGCGGGCCACCTGGTAGTAGGGGTAGTTCCACGGCATGATGCCGAGCAGCACGCCCACCGAGCTGCGCCGGACCACCGCCGAACCCTCGCCGTCGAGCAGCGTGATGGGCTCGTCGGCCAGGAACTTCTCGGCGTTGTCGGCGTAGTAGCCGTAGATGGCCGCGCTGAACTCGACCTCGCCGATCGATTGATCGAGCGGTTTGCCCATCTCCCGCTGGATGATTCGGGCGAGTTCGTCTTTGCGTTCCTCGTGGAGTTCGCCGACCCGGCGGATCAGGGCGGCGCGCTCGGCGACGGTGCTGTGGCGTCCCCAGTCCCGGTGCGCCGCGAACGCGGCGGCGACCGCCTGGTCGATCTGGTCGTCGGTGGCGGTGGGGTACTCCTTGACCACTTCGCCCGTCGAGGGGTCGGTCACCGCATACATGGATTCACTCACCTGATACCTGTTCCTTGCCTAGAGGGGCGTGCGGACACGTCACCATCGATCGTGCACGAATTCAGTGTTGGGCCGCAATGTTCACCGCGAATGTCGTTTCCATTCCTCGGACCCACAGATGAATCCGTTGTCTCGTCGGCGGCCCGATCCGATCGGACTCGGGCGATACGCTGGAAACCATGACCGTGCAGGTCGAGGAGTTCGAACGGCTGCGGCCCCATCTGCTCGCCGTGGGCTACCGGCTGACCGGCACGCTCGCCGACGCCGAGGACGTCGTGCAGGACGCATGGCTGCGGTGGGACGCGCACCGTGCCGGCCGGGCCGACACCGCGATCGCCGATCTCAAGGCGTGGCTGACGACGGTGGTCAGCCGGCTGGCGCTGGACCGGCTGCGCTCGGCCGCGCACCGGCGGGAGACCTATGCCGGCCAGTGGCTGCCCGAGCCGGTGGTGACGACGCTCGACGGCAACGATCCGCTGACCGCGGTGGTCGCGGGCGAGGACGCCCGTTTCGCGGCGATGGTGGTACTGGAGAACCTGACGCCGGATCAGCGGGTGGCGTTCGTGTTGCACGACGGATTCGCGGTGCCGTTCGACGAGATCGCGGGCGTGCTCGGCACCACGCCCGCCGCGGCCCGCCAACTCGCGTCGCGGGCGCGGCGCGCGGTCTCCTCCGCGCCGCCGCCGGCCGGCGATCACGACGAGGTGGTCGCCACGTTGATGGCGGCGATGGCGGCCGGTGACCTCGAGGCCGTCGTCGCGCTGCTGCATCCCGACGTGACGTTCACCGGGGACGCGAACCGGCGGGCGCCGACGGCCGTGCAGGTCATCCGCGGGAAGGACAAGGTCGCCCGGTTCCTGCTCGGGTTGGCGCAGCGCTACGGGCCGCGACTGTTCGAGATCGGCGAGCTCGCCCTCGTCAACGGGGAGCTCGGGGTCTGTTCAGCCGGGGCCGGCGCCACAGCGGACGGGCCGGCGATCGCCCCGCGCATCCAGGCGCTCACCGTGCGCGACGGACAGGTGGTGGCGGTCTACGACATCGCCAATCCGGACAAGTTCACGGGGTCGCCGCTGCGCACGACGCAGTGAGTGCCGCGGGGCAGCACGCCCTGAATGCTTGTATCGATGCCATTGGCATCGTAATCTGGCACCCGGGGGGCGAGGAGGCGGAGAACTGGACATCGCGGTCACCGGTGCGACCGGATACGTGGGCGCGCACACGGTGCGGGCCCTGCTGGCGGCGGGACATCACGTGCGCGTGCTGGTCCCGCCGGCCGAGGCGACGGCGGGGGTGCTGGACCGGCTGCGCGCGGCGGGCCCGCTGACCGTGACCGCCGGGGACGTCCGCTCCGGTGCCACCGTCGAGGCGTTCCTGGCCGGAGCCGACGCCCTGGTGCACGCCGCCGGTGTGGTCGGCACGGACGAACGGCGCGTACGGCTGATGTGGGACATCAACGCCTATGCCACCGAAGCGATCCTGACCCGCGCCGTCGAACTCGGGCTGGACCCGGTGCTCACGGTGAGCAGCTACAGCGCGCTGTTCCCGCCGCAGAACGGGGTGATCTCACCGGAAACGCCGACGGCCTCGGGCCGCAGCGCCTACGCCAAGACCAAGGGCTACGCCGACCGGGTCGCGCGCCGGCTGCAGAACGCCGGCGCCCCGGTGGTGGTGACCTACCCCTCCAGCGTGGTCGGCCCGGCCTTCGGAACGGCTCCGGGCGTCACCGAGCGCGGGTGGGCGCCGATCGTGCGGTGGGCCGTCGCGCCCCGCCTGCGCGGCGGCATGCAGATGATCGACGTGCGCGACGTCGCCGACGTGCACGTGCGAGCCATGCGCCCCGGCCGGGGACCGCGCCGCTATGTCTGCGGCGGTGAGCTGCTGACGTTCGACGGGATGATCGATGCGCTGGAACGGGGTCTGGGCCGCCGGATCCGCAGGGTGCCCGTGCCGGGCCGAGCGCTGCTCGGGCTGGGCCGCGCGTCGGATCTCGCCGCGCGCGTCGTCGCGCTGCCCGACGGGCTGAGCTACGAGGCGGCGATGCTGCTGCTGGCCGCGACGCCCACCGACGACAGCGCCACGCTGCGTGAGCTCGAGATGACCTGGCGCCCACCGCAGGACGCGATCGCGGAGTCAGTGCGGGTTCGCGGCGCCCCCGCCGGCGCCGACGCCGGCCGACAGCAGCTCGGCGATCCGATCCCGTAGCGCGTCGGTGTCGTCCTCTGCCGCGACGGTCGACAGGAACAGCGCCGCACCCGCGGCCATCACCAGCACGGCCCGGGCGTCCCGCTCGGCACGCCGCCGTTTTTCGGCGGTGTCGGCGGCCAGGTGCTCGGCGAACAGCGCCACGGCCGGTGCGGTGAAGTTGGCCCACAGGGCTTTGCGGACGTCGTCGTCCTCGCGCAACGCCAGCAGCAGGCCCGGGACCGCCTCGCCGACGTCGCGCCGGCTGAACAACTCATGGCTGCCGCGGACCACCCATTCGATCCAGCCGGCCAGATCCGTCCCGGAAAACGGTGACAGGTCGGGGGTCTCGCCGAGGATCGCGTGCAGCACGAGTTCGGGCTTGGATCGCCAGCGCCGGTTCAGGCTCGAGCGCCCGACACCGGCCCGCGCCGCGACCATGCGGACGCTGAGCTCGTCCCAGCCGACCTCCAGCAGAAGCTCGCGGGTCACCGACAGCACTCGCTCGTCGATCGTGGAGTCCCGCGGCCGCCCGCCTGCCCCGGGGCGGCGATCCTCTTCGGTCACCCGGTCGATTCAACCCCACCCTGGCCGACGGTGCCGAAGGGGTGCCGGGACCGGGACTACGCGAGGAACCGCTTGAGATAGGGCGCCAGCGCGCGCAGCGGCACGGGGCGTGGCCAGTCGTCGGCGCGGAAATACGCGTCGGTGCCGCCGTCGACGACGACCACACTGCCGCAGAGGAAGTCCGCCGCGTCGGAGGTCATGAACTGTGCCCACCGGCTGAGCGCATCCGGGTCGCCGAAACCGCCGACGGGGATCGGGAAGCGGCGCACGGCCTTGCCCTGCCGCGGGTTGGCCAGCTGCGCCTCGAGCAGCGGGGTCAGCACCGCACCCGGCGCCAGCACGTTGAGCCGGATCCCCGCACCGGCCCAGTCCGGCCGGACCGCGGTGCGCCGCGCCCAGCGGCTGACGGCGATCTTCGAGGCGGCGTACATCATCGCCGGCCGGGCCGGGCCGAGAAACCGAAGGCTGCGCACCGCGCGCTCGACGTCGCAGGCCAGCAGGGCGCGGACCGTCCGTTTCGGCACCGCGGGCGTCGTGGTCGCCGAATTGCTGCCGATGACAACCACTTTCGCGGACTCTGCGGCGGCCAGTGCCGGTCGCCACTGCTCGAGCAGGGTCACCACGGACACGTGGTTGACCTCGGCGATGGTGTGCAGCCGGTCGCTGGGGCCCAGGCCCGCGGCCAGCACGGCCCCGTGCAGACATCCGTCGGCGGCGGTCAACACGCGCTGCGCCGCGTCGGCTCGTCCGTCGGGGGTCGACAGGTCGGCGGTGACCTCGGCGCCGGCGAGGTCCACGCCGATGACGGTGTGCCCGTCGGCCCGCAGCCGCGTCGCGGTCGCACGTCCCATTCCGGACGCCGACCCTGTCACCGCATATGTCCCCATGCCGGCGCCTTCCGGTTCGATCAGATGCGATCCCAGTGGTATCGGAACCTAGCACCTGACCGTGGTCGGCGTCATCACCCCCATGGAACTCGGCAGGCGTCGCCCGAACTGAAGCCCTGCTCGGTGATGCCCAGCGCGGTGTTCATGCGGGCCCGCATGTTCTCGACGCCGATCTGGTAGGTCAGCTCGATGACTCCCTTGTCGCCGAACCGGCGGCGCAGATCGGCGACCTGTTCGTCGGTCACGGTGTGCGGGTCGGTCGTCATCGCCGCGGCGTAGGCGATCGCGGCCCGCTCGTCGCCGGAGAACCGCGGCGAGGTGGCATAGTCGTCGATCTCCTTGAGCCGCAGCATGTCCAGCCCTTCCAGGCGCATCAGCATCGCGCCGAAGTCGACACACCACGAGCAGCCGATCTGCCGGGCGGTCCAGTAGACGGCGAGTTCGCGGACGGCCGCGGGCAGCGTCGTCGACGCACGCTCGAGGATGCCCTCGTGCGCGGCGGAGGCCACCATCAGGCCGGGGTGCTGCGCGTAGACGGCGAACGGTTCGGGCACTTCGCCGAAGCGGCGCTTGGCGTAGCGCCACATCAGCCGGGTCAGCAGCGAGGCGCGCTGCGGGGATACGGGTTCGATGCGTGTGGTCGTCATACTCACCAGACGACGCAGCGCCGCCGGATGTGACCGGGTGCCCGTGTCCGAAGCGGACGGGGCCGATCCGTGACGCGTCGCTGACGAATCGCCTCCGGCGCTACCGAATCGGCGGGGGAGTGACGCAGGCTGCGGGGAACGTCGCCGCACCGACCGAGTACCAACCCAGCGGCGGCGCCGGAAGCGAAGCGTCGTGCTGCACCGAATCGTGTTGTCGGCCATCGCCGCACCGCGGCGCATCATCGCCGTGGCGGCGCTGCTGTTCGTCGGCGCGGCGGTGTTCGGGCTGCCGGCGGTGGACAGGCTCACCGCCGGCGGCTTCCAGGACCCGTCCTCGGAGTCGGCGCGGGCGGCCCGCACGCTCACCGACACGTTCGGCCGCGGCGGCCTGCAGCTGGTGTTCACGGTCACCGACCCGGCGGGTGCCGACAGCGACGCGGCCCGGGCCGCGGGCCGGGAGATTGCCGACCGGCTGTCGGCCAGCCCGCACGTCGTGAGCGCGGTGTCGGCGTGGAGCCCGCCCGCACCGCCGGCGCTTGTCAGCAGAGACGGTCGCTCCGGTCTGGTCATCGCCGAGATGCGCGGCGGCGAGGACACCGCACCGCGGCACGCCCAGGCCCTCGCCGACGAGGTGGCCGACACCATCGCGCCCCGGTACCCCGGGGTGTCGGTGCTCGCCGGCGGTTCGGCGACGGTCTTCGCGCAGATCACCTCCCAGACCCAGCACGACGTGCTGGTCATGGAGGCCATCGCGGTCCCGCTGAGCTTCCTGGTGCTGGTGTGGGTGTTTCGCGGGCTGCTGGCGGCCGCTGTGCCGGTCGCCGTGGGCGCGCTGGCGATCGCCGGATCGCTGGCGGTGCTGCGGGTGGTCGTGACGTGGACCGACGTGTCGATCTTCGCCCTGAACCTGACCACCGCACTGGGGCTCGCGCTGGCCATCGACTACACGCTGCTGATCGTCAGCCGGTACCGCGACGAGCTCGCCGGCGGCGCCGACCGGGACCAGGCGCTGATCACGACGATGACGACGGCCGGCCGCACCGTGGTGTTCTCGGCGCTGACCGTCGCGCTGTCGCTGGCGGCGATGGTGCTGTTCCCGATGTACTTCCTGAAATCGTTCGCCTACGCGGGCGTGGCCACGGTGGTGCTGTGCGCGTCCGCGGCGATCGTCGTGACGCCGGCGGCCATCGCGCTGCTGGGGTCCCGCCTCGACGCGCTCGGCCTGCCCCGGGTCGCGCGGGAATCGTCCGCCGCACCCCGGTCGACGCAGCAGATGTTCTGGTACCGGTCGACGACGTGGGTCATGCGCCGGGCGGTCGCGGTCGTCACCGTGGGGGCGGTGCTGCTGCTCGGTCTCGGCCTGCCGTTCCTGCGGGTGTCGTGGGGGCTGCCCGACGACCGGGTGCTGCCCCGGTCCGCGTCGGCCCACCAGGTCGGCGACATGGTCCGGTCCCGCTTCGCCGACAACTCGGAGGCGACCGTGACCGTCGTCGTGCCCGACGCCACCGGCCTGACCTATCAGGACTACCGGCGCTACGCGATCGAGGTGTCGCGGCTGCCCGACGTGTCGGTCGTCAGCACCCCCGACGGGACGTTCGCCGCCGGTCAGGAGATCGGCCCCGGCGGCGCCGGCGCCGGCGCCCAGGACGGCTCGGCGTTCCTGACCGTCGGCAGCAGCGCGCCGGTGTTCTCCGCGCAGTCGCGCGACCAACTCGACCGTCTGCACGCACTGGCCGGTCCGGGTGGCCGCGACGTCGAACTGGCCGGTCTCGCACAGATCAGCCGCGACAGCGTGCACGCCATCACCGCGCGCCTGCCCACGGTGCTGCTCGCCATCGCCGTGGTCACGTTCCTGCTGCTGTTCCTGCTGACCGGCAGCGTCGTGGTCCCGCTCAAGGCGCTGCTGCTCAACACCCTGTCGCTGACCGCGGCGTTCGGCGCGCTGGTGTGGATCTTCCAGGAGGGCCATCTCGGCGCCTTCGGGACCACGCCCACCGGAACGCTGGTCGCCGAAATGCCGGTGCTGCTGTTCTGCATCGCCTTCGGTCTGTCGATGGACTACGAGGTCTTCCTCATCGCCCGGATCCGGGAAGCGTGGCTGGCCGGTGACGGCACCCGCGCCGACAGCGACGAGAGCGTCGCCGTCGGGCTGGCCCACACCGGTCGCGTCGTGACGGCCGCCGCGCTGGTGATGTCGATGTCGTTCGGAGCGCTGATCGCGGCCCAGGTGTCGTTCATGCGGATGTTCGGCCTCGGCCTCACCCTGGCGGTGCTGATCGACGCCACCCTCGTGCGGATGATGCTGCTTCCTGCGCTGATGCACCTGATGGGGCGGTGGAACTGGTGGGCGCCCGCGCCACTGGCGCGGCTGCACAGCCGCATAGGTTTCGTCGAATCTGCTTCGGGGAAGTGACGCGGGCCGACGGACGTGTTTTGCTCGGTAAACGGGTACTGGACGGCTGGGCCTGCCGGGGGCATGACGGGGACGAAAAATTTGTCGCCGTCGCACCCATCCGGCCCGGCGGTTGCTCCGAATGGCTGGTGTCGCGTCGGTCGGGGCCGGTCGCACGACCTGGAGGGAGTCGGGGTTGAGGGACGGCGAGTGGGCGGGAACGCGCCTGGTCAGCCAGGGTGTTCGGCCGCCGGTGGCGTCGGCCGGCCTGCTGGCCTGGCGCAACGAACTGCGGTCGACGGTCCGTGGGCACCTCGCCGAGTTCGTGCGCGCCGAATGCGTCGGCCGCCTCGCCGCGGCCAACGTCGACATCGCCTCCGAACTGCTGAGCGGCTTCCTCGACGGCGGCAAGTACGTCCGCTCGACGTTCATGTACCTGGGCTGGCTGTGCGGAGCCGGTGAGAGCGACGCCGCGCTGCGGGCGTCGGCCAGCCTCGAGCTCCTGCACGCGTTCGCACTGATCCAGGACGACGTGATGGACGGGTCGCCGCTGCGGCGGGCCCGGCCGTCGGCGCACGTGTCGTTCGCCCGGTGGCACCGGGACCGCGCGCTGGCCGGCTCCCCGGACCGGTTCGGCGAGTCCGCCGCGATCCTGCTCGGCGACCTGTGTCTGGTGTGGGCCGAGCAGATGCTGCGGCGCAGCGGCGTCGGCGCCGGCGCCCTGGCGCGGGTGTGGTCCCGCTACGACGACATGCGTACCGAGCTGGCGATCGGACAGTTCTCCGATTTGGTCAACAGTTCTCACACCCTGCCCACCCTCGAGGAGGTTCTCGACGTGCTGCGTCGCAAGTCAGGCAACTACACCGTGCGGCGGCCGCTGGAGATCGGCGCCGCGATGGCCGGCTGCGACAACGGCGTCATCGACGCCCTCTCCGGGTACGGGGAGGCGATCGGGGAGGCCTTCCAGCTGCGCGACGACATCCTCGGTGTGTTCGGAAGTCCCTCGCTGACAGGGAAATCCGCGGGAACCGACCTGGAGGAACGCAAGGCCACCAGCGTCATCATCGCCGCCTACGAGCTGGCCGACGGGTCGCTGCGCGAGCAACTGCTCGACATGATGTGCCGCGCGCACATCGACGCCGCCGCCGCCGAGCGGTGGCGCAACCTCATCGTCGCCAGCGGCGCCGTGCAATGGATCGAGGATCTGATCGCCGACCGGCACGCCCGCGCCGTCGATATCCTCGACAACGCCGCCATCGGTGACATGCCACGAACGGCGTTGGCGGACATGGCTTTCGCGTGCACGCAGAGGGCCGCCTGATGCGCACCGTGAGTGGACGCACCGACCGGGTCGTGGTCGTCGGCGCCGGACTGTCCGGGCTGTCTGCGGCGCTGCAGCTCGCCGGTCGCGGCCGCGCGGTCACCGTGGTCGAGCGCGGCAGCCATCCGGGTGGCCGGGTCGGCCGGGCCGACCTCCTCGGGTACAAGATCGACACGGGCCCAACGGTTCTGACGATGCCCGACATCATCGACGATGCGTTCGCCGCGGTCGGCGACACCCTGGCCGACCGGCTGCCGTTGGACCCGGTGCAACCGGCGTACCAAGCGAAGTTCGCCGACGGGAGTGCGGTGTCGGTGCACACCGAGGCCGCCGCGATGGCCTCCGAGATCGAGCGGTTCGCCGGCCGCGAGGAGGCCGACGGCTATCTGCGGTTGCGGGAGTGGCTGACCAAGCTGTACCGCACCGAGTTCGACGGGTTCATCGGCGCCAACTTCGACTCGCCGTTGTCGCTGCTGACTCCGCAGCTGGCCCGGCTGGCCGCGCTGGGCGGCTTCCGCGGCTGGGAACGCATGGTGCGCCGCTTCATCTCCGACGAGCGGCTGCTGCGGGTGTTCACGTTCCAGGCCCTCTACGCGGGGGTGCCCCCGCAGAGCGCGCTGGCCGCGTACGCGGTGATCGCGTACATGGACACCGTGGCCGGCGTCTACTTCCCGCGCGGGGGCATGCGCGCGCTGCCCGACGCCATGGCCGCCGCGGCCGCCGACGCCGGCGTTGAATTCATCTACGATGCAACGGTTTCCGAGCTCGAATTCAGCGGATCCCGGGTCACCGCCGTGCGGACCGTCGACGGCGGCCGGGTGCCGGCCGACGCCGTCGTGCTGACCACCGAGCTGCCCGACACGTATCGGCTCGTGCGGTGCACCCCGCGCCGGCCGCTGCGCCTGCGGGCCGCGCCGTCGGCCGTCGTCGCCCACATCGGGTGTGCGGCGGTGGGGGACCGTGCCGGCCACCACACGATCCTGTTCGGTGACGCCTGGAAGCAGACCTTCCGCGACATCATCGACGACGGCCGCGTGATGCGCGATCCGTCACTGCTCGTGACCCGCCCGACCGGGGGAGACCCCTCACTTGCCCCGGTCGGGCGGGATCTTCTCTACGTGCTCGCCCCGGCGCCCAACACCGAGATCGGCATCGTGGACTGGGACAGCGCGGCAGCGGGTTACGTCGAGCAGATGCTCGCCGAGGTGCGATCCCGCATGCCCGGTGTCGGTGACGACGCCGAGGTGCTGCACGTCGTCACCCCCGCCGACTGGCGCAGGCAGGGGATGGCCGCGGGCAGCCCGTTCGCACTCGCGCACACCTTCGCCCAGACCGGCCCCTTCCGGCCGGCCAACACCGTCCGCGGTGTCGACAACGTCGTGCTGGCGGGCTCCTCGACCGTTCCCGGGGTCGGCGTGCCGACCGCGATCCTGTCCGGCCGGCTCGCCGCCGACCGCATCACCGGAACATCCGCCCGCCACCCCACCTCGGAGGTCAACCGCTCATGATCAGTACCGAGCTCGACGCCGCCGGTGTGCGGGAACCGTTGCTGCGCCAGGCCTACCGGCAGTGCCGCACGCTGAACGCCCAGCACGGCAAGACGTTCTTCCTCGCCACCCGGCTGCTGGCGCCGTGCCAGCGCCCGGCGGTGCACGCGCTCTACGGCTTCGCGCGCAGCGCCGACGACATCCTCGACGACGTGGAGAGCCCGTACACCGTCGAGCAGCGCGCCGACCAGTTGCAGCAGCTGTCCACCCGGCTGTTCACCAGCCTGGTCGAGAAGCAGCCCACCGACGACCCGGTGCTGACCGCGGTGGTGGACACCGCGCGCAAGTACGACATCGGCTGGGACCTGTTCGACGACTTCCTGGCGTCGATGCGAATGGACCTGACCGTCACCGAGTACCCGGACCGGCCGGCGCTCGAGCGGTACATGTACGGCTCCGCCGAGGTGATCGGCCTGCAGCTGTTGCCGGTGCTGGGCACGGTCGGCCCGCGCGAGGAGGCCGCTCCGCACGCGGCCGCGCTGGGCAAGGCCTTCCAGCTGACCAACTTCATCCGTGACGTCGACGAGGACCTCGGCCGCGGGCGGGTGTACCTGCCCGCCGACGAACTCGCCGAGCACGGTGTCGACCGGGACCTGCTGCAGTGGTGCCATGCCAACCGGCGCACCGACGACCGGGTGCGCGCCGCGCTGGCCGAACAGCACGCGATCACCCGCGCGGTCTACGACCAGGCCCGGCCCGGAATCGCCGCGCTGGCGCCGAGTTCGCGCGCCTGCGTCGCGGCCGCGCTCACGCTGTATTCGGAGATCCTCGATCGCATCGAGGCCATCGACTTCCAGATCTTCGGTCGCCGTGCGACGGTGGGCAAGCGCCGCCGCGTGGCGGTTGCCGCCGTCGGTCTCGGCAAGGCCTGGGCGAACCGGCTTCGATACGGGAGTGTGTGACGGGTGGATCGATGGCACTACCTGATCGTCCTGGGGGCCTGTGTGCTGGTGACGCTGCCGCTGGAGATCTTCGGTAAGGGTGTCTACCGCCAACCCCGCCGCCTGGTGACCGCGCTGCTGCCGGTCCTGGTGGTGTTCCTGATCTGGGACACCCTCGCCGTCGCCGGCGGTGTCTGGTGGTACAACCCGATCTACATCACCGGCATCGTCGCACCCGGCGACCTGCCGATCGAGGAGATCCTGTTCTTCGTCGTCATCCCGCTGTGCGGGTTGCTGACCTACAACGCCGTCGACGCCATCCTGAATCTGGTGCGCGGCCGCGCCCGGCGCGCCGAGAAGGTCGACCGGTGATCGGGCTCGGGTACACGCTGCCGGCGCTGCTGGCCGTCGTGGTGGTCGTCCTGCTGGAGCTCTTCGTGTTGCGCACCGGGCTGTTCCGCCGCCTCGCGTACTGGATCTCGATGGTGATCGTGCTGGGGTTCCAGATCCCCGTCGACGGGTGGCTGACCAAGCTCAGCGCCCCGATCGTGATCTACAACGAGGACCACACCAGCGGCATCCGGTTCCCGTGGAACATCCCGGTCGAGGACTTCCTGTTCGGCTTCGCGCTCGTGACCGCGGTGCTGCTGCTCTGGGAGCGCGCCAAACCCGCAGCGAAGGATCAGCAGTGAGCATCGAAGGCACCGACCGCCGCCGCCAGAAGCTGCCGGGGCACCCCGGCCGCGGTGCGGCCGCAGGCAACGGTCAACGGCCCCGGGTGGTCGTCGTCGGCGCGGGCATCGCCGGGCTGGCCGCGGCCACGGGCCTGGCCGAACGCGGCGTGGCCGTCGACGTCGTCGAACAGTGCGACCACCTCGGCGGCCGGGTGGGGGGCTGGCCGGAGGAACTGGCCGACGGCTCCTCCTCGGCGATGAACCGCGGCTTCCACGCGTTCTTCCGCCAGTACTACAACCTGCGCGCGCTGCTGCGCCGCGCCGATCCCACCCTGTCGGCGCTGACACCGGTGGAGGACTACCCGCTGATCGACGGTGCCGGCCGCCGCGACACCTTCAAGGGGCTGCCGCAGACGCCTCCGCTGAACGCACTGGCGTTCGCGTTGCGCAGCCCCACCTTTCGGCTGCGCGACCTGATCCGCCTCGACGCCAAGGCCGCCGCTCCGCTGGCGGCGGTGTCGGTACCCGAGACCTACCGCCTGCTCGACGACCGCGACGCCGCGACCTTCCTGCGCGACATCAACTTCCCCGATGCCGCCCGCCACCTCGCGTTCGAGGTGTTCGCGCGCAGTTTCTTCGCCCGGCCCGAGAAGCTGTCGGCCGGCGAGCTCGTCACGATGTTCCACATCTACTTCCTCGGGTCCAGCGAGGGCCTGATCTTCGATGTGGCGAACGCGAATTTCGATGTGGCACTGTGGAATCCGTTGCGCGCCTATCTCGAGAACCTCGGGGTGGCGTTCCACACCGGCAGGACGGTGGAGTCGGTGTCGGTCGTCGACGAGGACGTGGTCGTGACGACCGGGGCCGGCCGCTTCCCGGCGGACGCCGCGGTGCTGGCCCCCGACGTCGGCGGTCTGCGCCGCATCGTGGCCGCCTCACCGGATCTGGCGGACTCCGCGTGGCGCGACCGGATCGCCGCCCTGGGCACCGCACCACCGTTCGTCGTGCTGCGGTTGTGGCTCGACCGCCCGGTGCGGGGTGACCGCGCTGCCTTCGTCGGCACCGGCGGTCGCGAGCCGCTCGACAACGTCAGTGTGCTGGAACGCTACGAACGCGAGGCCGCCGAGTGGGCGGCCCGCACGGGCGGCTCGGTCGTCGAACTGCACGCCTACTCGGTGACCCACCCCAGCGACGAGGTCCGGACGGGGCTGATCGCCCGGATGCACGAGCTGTATCCGGAGACGACGAGCGCGTCGATCGTCGACGAACGCCTGCTGCGCCGCGAGGACTGTCCGCGCTTCGCCCCCGGCGACTTCGCCGGCCGGCCCACGGTGCGCACACCCGACCCGCGAATCATGCTGGCCGGCGACGGGATTCGCGTCGACCTCCCGGTCGCCCTGATGGAACGGGCGGCGACGACGGGCTGGACCGCGGCCAACGAGCTGCTCGGCCGGTTCGGCCTGGCCGGACATCCGCTGCAGACCGTGCCCAACCGCGGCCGCTCGGCACTGCTGCGCCGGCTGGCCACCACGGCCGGACACGGCTCACGGCAGGAGTGACGTCAGCGCCAGGACCACTACGCACAGCAGCACCACCGCGGTCGTCGTCCCGTAGACGATCGTGCCGGTGCGGTTGATCGCGAAGCGGCCCATCAGATCCCGGTCCCGCCCGATGCCGATCATCGCGACGAGCAGCGGCACCAGCAGCACCGCGTTGAGCACCTGGGTGCCGACCAGGATGGTCACCAGCGGGGCGCCCGGGATCAGCACGGCCACCGCACCCAGCGCGGTGACGAGGCCGAACGCCACATAGAACGTCCTGGCCTCCCGGTAGGGGTCGTCGAGTGCCGCTTCCACTCCGGCGTATTCGCACACCGAGTACGCGGTCGACAGCGGCAGCACCGACGCCGCCAGCAGTGCCGCGCAGATCAGGCCCACGCCGAAGAGCGTCGCGGCGGTGTCCCCCGCGAGCGGCTGCAGCGCGACCGCCGCGTCGGCGGCGTCGGTGATCGAGCGCCCGTCGCGGTGCAGGGTCGCCGCGCAGGCGACGACCACGAAGAAGCCGATGACGCCGGTGAGGACGGCGCCGATGGTCACGTCGATGCGTTCCAGCGAAAGGTCTTCGGTTCGCAGCTTCTTGTCCACCGCGTAGGACTGGATGAACGACAGACCCCACGGGGCCAGCGTCGTTCCGACGGTCGCCGTCACGATCGCGATGGTCTTGCCGTCCAGCGGCATGGTCGGAACCAGCAGGCCGTGGGCGGCCGCGCCCCAGTCCGGGCCGGCGAGGAAGCCCGACGCGATGTAGGCGAGGAACACCGTCGACAGCAGCAGCAGCGCTTGCTCGACACGGTGGAAGCTGCCGCGCAGCACCAGCACCGACACGATCGCCGCCGTCACCGGCACGCTGACGTAGCGGCCGATCCCGAACAGCTCGAACCCTGCAGCGATTCCCGCGAATTCGGCGCAGGTGGTGCCGATGTTGGCGGCGACCAGCGCCACCAGGACGGCGCCCCCGAGCCGGACGCCGTAGCGCTGGCGGACCAGCCCGATCAGGCCCTGGCCGGTCACGACGCCCATGCGGGCCGCCAGACCGTGGAACATCACCAGCGCGACGGTGGACAACAGCAGCACCCACAGCAGCCGGTAGCCGTGGTCGGCTCCCAGCACCGAGTACGTGGTGATCCCGGCCGGGTCGTCGTCGGAAAGCCCGGCGAGCAGCCCCGGGCCGACGACCGCGAGGAACCCGCCGAGGGTCAGCCCCGTGCGCAGCCTCACGCGCCCGCCTCCGTGCGGGGCCGGTGCCGGCGGCGGGGCCACACCCGCGAGCGCAGGAAACGCCGCCCCCGCCACGCCGGCGCACTGGAGAGGCGGCGGCGCCAGTGCCGGGCGTGTTCGGCCGGCATCGCGGCCACGATCTGCGCGGCGGTCGCGTCGGGCAGCGCCCGCAGCACGCGCTCGCCGACGACCGGATGGCTGACGCGGACGATGTCGGCGGCCATCGCCGGGCCCCTGGCGGTGAGCAGTTCGGTGGCCGACTCGGTGTCGAGCCTGCTGACCAGCACCGCCAGCGCGCGGGCATCGAGCAGATGGACGGCCGAGCGGGGCGTCTCGAGTTGCACGGAATGCCCGCGTTCGGAGGTCAGGTGCAGGTCGCTCCAGGCCACGGCGTCGTCGCGACCGCGCATCGCCCACCGGGTCAGGCCCAGCCGCCGCAACACCGCGCCGAATCCGACTTCGACACCGACGAGTTGCAGGTGGCCGTCGGGGGTGCGGGCGAGGACGACGTCCGCGACGCGCGCCAGTCGCTGATCGCGGATGTCGACGATCTGGGTGTCGAGGACATCGCGCTTCAGCAGAAGCTCGTCGCGGTCCAGCGCGCCGGTCAGCGAGGCAATCGCGAAACCGGCGGGATCGGCGCTGAGCCGGAAGACGTCGCGGGCGAACGAGCCGACCGCCGACCACGGCACCAGCAGGTCCGGCGCTCCCCGGCGGCGCACCAGCAGGCGGTCGACCACCGTCCGCCCGCTGTGTTCGCCCAGGCTCACGGTGAGGTCGGCGACGAGTCCGACCGCTCGCCCGTCGGGTCCGCAGACCGTGTGGCCGACCAGCCGGGTGAGCAACAGCACGAGAGCAGCATGCCTGAATCCGGCTCCCTCGCAGCGGCGGCGTGCGCAGAATCTGAATCATGGCCCCGTCGCACGACCGGCGAATCGCCGTCGCCGGCATCATCGCCGCCGCCGTGCTGGCCGCGGCACTGCTCGTGCCCGGGTTGCGGATCGGGACCGACCGGCCCTGGCTCGGTGCGCTGACGATCCTGGTGCCGACCGCGGCGCTGCTCACCGCGACCGGATCGCGGCATTACGGGCCCGTCCGGGCGTTCGCCGTGGCGCTGGCGGTCACGGTGGCCGCGGCCGCGGTGAGCTGGCTCGTCGCGCTCTTCACGCTGGTCAAGGCCCTCAGCGGGTCCGGGGTGGAGGCGGCCTGGGGCGTGCTGTTGTTCGTCACCCCGGTCGTGTCGGTGCTGGCCCTCGGTGCGCTGGCACTGCGCCTCGTTCCGTCACGTTGGCCGGAAAGGTCTGTGCCGCACCGCCGAAGCGACTGACAATGAGGCGTGGGCCTCGCTCCCGACGTCACCAACGGTCGCGCGTCTCCTCTGGGGGCCCGCCGGGTCGACGGCGGGACCAACTTCTCGCTGTGGTCCAGCACGGCGGCGGGGGTCGACCTGCTGCTGTTCGACGCGGTCGACGACTCGAGCCCGGCCCGGGTGATCCCGCTCGACCCGATGCGCAACCGCACCGCGTACTTCTGGCACGTGCTCGTGCCCGACCTCGCGCCGGGGCAGATCTACGCGTGGCGCGTGCACGGCGCGTACGACCCCGCGAACGGGTTGCGGCAAGACGACTCGGCCGTGTTGCTCGATCCCTACGGCACCGCGGTGGCGGTGCCGCGCGACTACGACCGGCTGGCCGGCGCGCGCGGGGGCAGGGATCCGCGCACGGCCATGAAGAGCGTGGTCACCGATCTGTCGTCCTACGACTGGGAGGGCGACGCGCCGCTGGGCCGGCCCTTCGCCCGCACGGTCATCTACGAGCTGCACGTCCGGGGGTTCACCGCCCATCCGGGCAGCGGAGTCGACCGCCGGCTCGCCGGCACGTTCGCCGGCCTCGTCACCAAGATCCCGTATCTGCAGTCGCTGGGGATCACCGCGGTGGAGCTGATGCCGGTGCAGGCGTTCGACCCCCAGGACGCTCCGCCGGGGCTGGTCAACTACTGGGGCTACAGCCCCGTCTCCTTCTTCGCCCCGCACCCTGCCTACGCGTCCACGTCCGATCCCGTCGGGGCGCTCGAGGAGTTCGCGACGATGGTCAAGGAACTCCACCGCGCCGGCATCGAGGTGATCCTCGACATGGTGTTCAACCACACCGCCGAGGGCGGCGCCGACGGGCCGACGTTCTGCTGGCGGGGTCTGGACAACGGGGCCTACTACATGCTCAATCCGGCCGACCGGGCCCGCTATCTGGACTACACCGGGTGCGCCAACACCATCAACGCGAACCACTCGGTGGTGCGCCGGATGGTGGTGGACGCGCTGCACCACTGGGTGGATCAACTGCACGTCGACGGGTTCCGTTTCGACCTCGCGTCCGCGATGGCCCGCGACGCGTCGGGCAGCCCGATGGCCAATCCGCCCATCCTCTACGAGATCGAGAGCGACCCGGTGCTCGCCGGAACCAAACTGATCGCCGAGGCGTGGGACGTGGCGGGCCTGTATCAGCTGGGCTCGTTCGTCGGCGACCGGTGGCGGGAGTGGAACGGCAAGTTCCGCGACGAGATCCGCCGGTTCTCCCGCGGTGACCGCGGCACGGTCCCGATGCTGCCGAACCGCCTTCTCGGCAGCCCGGACCTGTTCGGCGGCCGGCCCGCCGAGGTCGAGCACAGCATCAACTTCGTCGCCTGCCATGACGGCTTCACCCTCAACGACCTGGTGTCGTACACGCGCAAGCACAACGAGGCGAACCTGCAAGACAACCGGGACGGCCCCGACGACAACTACTCCGTCGACTGCGGGGTCGAAGGCCCGTCCGACGACCCGGTCGTGGAGCGGATGCGCACCCGCCGGGTGAAGAGTCTCCTGGGCATCACGCTGATCGCGATGGGTGTCCCGATGATCACGATGGGCGACGAGGTGCGCCGCAGCCAGCAGGGCAACAACAATCCCTTCTGCCAGGACAACGAGATCGGTTGGTTCGACTGGTCGCTGACCGATCGTTACGCCGAGATCCACCGCTTCGTGCGCGGGCTCATCGACGTGCGCCTGGACCTGGACATGACCCAGGTGATGCACGGGCTGCCGCTGCGGGAGTTCCTGACCCGCTCTCTGGTGCAGTTCCACGGGGTTCGGCTTCATCAGCCGGACTGGTCGGAAGACTCGCACGCCCTGGCGTTGACCGTCAGGAGCGTCATCGGGACCCGGATGGTGCACGGAATCCTCAACAGTCACGACGAGCCGTTGGATTTCGAGCTGCCGCCCCCGGTCAGCCCGGCGCTGCCGTGGCGGCGCATCGTGGACAGCGCGCTCGACCCGCCCGACGACATCGCAGACCTGGCGTCCGGGCCGGCGCTGTCCGCCGGCACCTACCGCGCGGACGCGCACTCGGTCGTGCTGCTGTGTGCGGACCTTCGGGCATGACCGAGTGGACCAAAGTCCTCACTGTGCGCCAAGGGGTGGGGCCGGTGGCGGCTTGCGGCGTAGCGTCGACGGCCAGTCCTTCCAACGGCCAAGGGCGCGACCATGACACGCACGCACAGCACACATCACGTGACGACCGACGCGCCCGAGGCGACGCGGACGCAGGAGGTCGACGCGATCGTCGACGCCGCGGCCGGCGCGGCCCGGGAGTTCCGCAAGCTGGACCAGGCGCAGGTCGACGCGATCGTGGAGGCGATGGTGCGGGCCGGGCTCCGGTCGGCCGCCGAGCTGGCCGCGGTCGCCATCTCCGAGACCGGCTTCGGGGTGTTCGAGGACAAGGTCGTCAAGAACTACGTCGCCACCGAATTCCTGCATGACTACCTGCGGGACAAGAAGTCGGTCGGCCTGATCGACGAGGACATCGAGAACAACATCCGCTACGTCGCCGAGCCGATCGGGGTGGTGTTGGCGATCACCCCGGTGACCAACCCGACGTCGACGGTGTTGTTCAAGGCGATCGTGGCCGCCAAGACCCGCAATGCGATCGTGTTCCGTCCCTCGCCGTACGCCGTGCGCTGCTGCGAGCGCAGCGTCGAGATCCTGCGGGAAGCCGCGGAGGCGGCCGGGATGCCGCCGGGTGCGCTGCAGGTGATTCCCGACGCGGCACACGAGGTGACCCACTACCTCTTCACGCATCCGAAGGTCGACTTCGTCTGGGTGACAGGCGGACCGAAGATCGTGGCGCTGGCCAACGCGTCCGGCAAGCCGGGAATCAGCGTCGGCCCGGGCAATGCCCCGATCTATCTCCACAAGACCGCAGACATCAAAGGCGCCGTCGTCGACATCCTCATCTCGAAGACGTTCGATTCGTCGGTGATCTGCCCGGCCGAGCAGACCTGCGTCATCGACGACGAGATCTACGACGAGGTGATCGCCGAGTTCGAACGCATGGGAGCCCGGCTGCTCACCGGCGAGGAGGCCGACAAGATCGCCCAATTCGCCTTTGGCTGCGGCGACAAGGTGGCCCTGGACGCGGTGGGGCAGAAGGCGTCGGAGCTCGCGGCCCGCGCCGGATTCACGGTCTCGCCGACCACCAAGGTGCTGTTGGCTCCGCTGCCGTCGGACCTCGACGCGCTGGCGGCCCATCCGCTGGTGGCCGAGAAGCTGATGCCGGTGCTCGGGGTGGTGCGGGCGCGCAGCGTGCAGCACGGCATCGACGTGGCCGTGCTGGTCACCGAGCACGGCGGGCTGGGCCACACGTCGGCGATCTACGCCAACGACGAAGACGTCGTCGACGCCTACAGCCTCGCGGTGCGCACCGGGCGGATCCTGGTGAACGCGCCCACCGCCGTCGGCGCCCTCGGCGGCATCTACAACAACCTGACGCCGACGTTCTCGCTGGGGTGCGGCACCTGGGGCGGCTCGAGCACCACCGAGAACGTCAACTACCGCCAGCTGCTCAACATCAAGACCGTGGCGCACCGGCGCACCCCTCCGCAGTGGTTCCGGGTGCCGTCGAACACCTACTTCAACGAAGGCGCCCTGGACAATCTGCGCGACCTGGACGCCGAGATCGCGGTGGTGGTCACCGACGCGCTGACCGAGGAGCGCGGAGTCGTCGACCAGCTGCGCAGCAGACTGCCCGCCCACCATGTGCACGTGTTCAGCGAGGTGACGCCGGAACCCGACGAGTCGGTCATCCGGGACGGCGTCGCGCTGCTGGAGCGAGCCGAACCCGCAGTGCTGATCGCCGTGGGAGGGGGATCGGTGCTGGACGCCGCGAAGGCGATGCGGTTGTTCTACGAGCACCCGGAGAAGAGCCTGGACGAGCTGACGATGCCGTTCCTGGATCCGCGCAAGCGGGTGGCCGACTTCCCGACCGACCACCACCGGCTCCAATTGGTCGCCATCCCAACGACTTCCGGTACCGGATCCGAAGTGTCTCCGGCGGCGGTGCTGACGGTCGGCGGCCGCAAGGAGACACTCGTCGACTACAGCCTGGTGCCGGACCTGGCCATCGTGGATCCGGTATTGACGTCGTCGATGCCGCCCGCGCTGACCGCCGACACCGGCGTCGACGCGCTGACCCACGCGCTGGAAGCGGTGATCTCCATCTTCGCGTCGTCCTACACGGACGCGTTGTGCGCGCAGGCCATTCGGCTGATCTTCTCCGCGTTGCCCCGGGCGTACGCCGATCCCGGCGACATGTCGGCGCGCACCGATATGTCCAACGCCGCGACCCTCGCCGGGCTGGCGTTCTCGAACGCGTTCGTCGGCACCAACCATGCGCTGGCGCACGCCGTCGGAGCGAAGTTCAAGATCGCGCACGGCCGGGCGAACGGCATCTTCCTGCCTCACGTCCTGCGCTACAACTGCAGTCTGCCAACCAAATTCATGCCCGCGCCCGGCTACTCGGCCTACGTGGTGCCCGAGAAATACGCGCAGATCGGGCAACTCGTCTTCGGCGGCCACGAGCCGGAGGACAGCCGGCAGCGGTTGTTCCACGCCGTCGAGGACCTGCTCGACCGGCTCGACATGCCCCGCTCGCTCGCCGAGTACGGCATCGGCGAGGACGAGTTCCTCGCGGCGCTGCCCGAACTCGCGATGACGGCGTTCGAGGACCTCAGCAATCGCACCAACCCGCGGATGCCGCTGGTCAGCGAGATCACCACGCTGCTGCGGCAGGGCTACTACGGAAGTGCCGAGCCGCCCGCCGACGCCGGTGCCGAGCCGACGTCGTGAAATCGCTCATCGTCTGCGTCTCGATCTCCAACGGCAACACCCGCCGGGTCGCCGACCGCATCGCTTTAGAGCTCGGCGCCGAGGTCGTGGAACCGGAGGCGGTCGACGTCGATTCGCTCGGGGACTACGACCTCGTCGGGTTCGGGTCGGGCATCTACTTCTTCGCGGTGCACCCGAGGCTGTGGCGGCTGATCGGCCGCCTACCGGCCGCCGGCAAGGGCGCGCGCGCCTTCACGTTCTTCACCAGCGGGGGAGCGGCACCGCCATTGCTCGATTACGCCGGTCCGATGCGCCGTCGCCTGGAGCGCAAAGGGTTTGACGTCGTGGGCTCCTTCTCGTGCCGGGGCGTGGACCTGGTGGGACCGCTGAGGCGCTTCGGCGGAATCAACAAGGGGCGGCCGAACGCGCACGATCTGGAGCTGGCCGGGGACTTCGCCCGGTGCCTGCGTGACCGCGCTCATCTGTGAACAAGAAGTCACGACTCGTCGTCGGCGGGTGGGCTGCCACTAGAGTTCGGAGTATGGACGTGCTCGTCGCCGACCCGTCGTTCGCCGCTGCTCACCGGAGCGTCAACCGGTGAGCGCGCTGTCCGGGTGGCGGGAGAAGGCCGCCAAAGCGTGGCCGTTCGAGGTGCTTCCGGCCACCAGATGGTCGGCGCAGACGCCGTCGTATCAGGACGCGAATCCCGCGCTGATCCGGTCCGCGCTGGCGCGTGCCCAGCGCAAGCCGGGCGGCAACTGGTATGTCTTCGCGGCGAGTTCGTCGATCGGCGCCGGAGCGTTCGGCACCACCGTCGCCGGCCGCGAACTGGTGGCGTGGCGGGGCGAGGACGGTGGTCTGCTCGTCGCGCCGCGTGCGTGCCCGCATCTGGGCGCCGACCTGGCGCAGGCGCCCGTCGAGTGCGGAACGCTGGTGTGCCCGTGGCACGGTCTCCGGCTGGGCGACCGGCGCCACGGGACGTGGAAGCCGTTGCCCGCACACGACGACGAGGTGCTGTGCTGGGTGCGGCTGGATGCCGCGGGAGGCCACCCGCCGACCGATGTTCCGCCGAGCATGCCGCGCCCGGGCGAACCGGCACTGTCGGCGGTCACCCGGCTCGAAGGCGTGTGCGAGCCGGACGACGTCGTCTCCAACCGGCTCGACCCCTGGCACGGTGCGTGGTTTCACCCGTATTCGTTCACCCAGCTCAAGGTGCTCTCCGCGCCGCCCGCCGACGACGACCTCCCTGAGGAACTCGACCGGTTCGTCGTCGACGTCACGTTCCGCCTCGGCCGGCTCGGGGTGCCCGTCATCGCGGAGTTCACCACTCCCGGGCCGCGCACCGTGACCATGCGCATCGTCGAGGGCGAGGGCCAGGGCAGTGTGGTCGAGACTCATGCCACCCCGCTGGGCCCCGGCCGCGACGGCTTGCCGCGCACAGCGGTCGTGGAGGCCGTCATCGCCCACTCCGACCGCCCGCATTTCGGCGCCGGCCTCGTCGCCGCTCCGCTGATCCGCCCCCTGATGCGGCGGGCCGCGACCAAACTGTGGCGCGACGACCTCGCCTACGCGGAACGGCTTTTCGCGCTCCGGAGCTAGACGGGCTGCGCCACGCCCGCCGCGTCGAGCAGCGGGACCTGCTCGGCGGCCCAGGGGCTGATCGCCCAGCCGAAGCCGGCGGCGGCCCGCAGCTGCTCCCACGGGACCCACGCGTGGTCCATGATCTCGTCGGGCGCCGGACGCACCGTGCCGACCGCCCGCGCGCAGAACACCGGGCACAGCTCGTTCTCCACCACCCCGTCGGTGGCCACCGCGTAGTAGCGGAAGTCGGGCAGGACGCACCGCAGGTCGTCGACGCCGACGCCGAGTTCCTCGCGCACCCGCCGCACGACCGCGTCGTGCATCGACTCACCGGGCGCGGGGTGTCCGCAGCACGAGTTCGTCCAGATGCCGGGGAAGGTGCGTTTGTGCAGCGCGCGCCGGGTCAGCAGGACCCGGCCCGCCTCGTCGAACAGGTAGCAGGAGAACGCCAGGTGCAGGGGAGTGGACGAGTGGTGGACCTGCGACTTGGGCGCCGAGCCGATGGTTCGGCCGTCGTCGTCGAGCAGGACCACCATCTCGGGGATGTTGACGGACTGCATGCAAGGCATTCGGCGCTGCCGGTGCGACGGATCGGTTCGACAGCGCCGAATGCCCTCACACGACGGCAGCGACCAGGTCGATCACCGACACCGAACCGACGCCGATGTCGGCGACGTAGACGCTGCCGTCGGGGGCGACGGCCACCCCTCGAGGGTTGTCACCGACGCCCACGGTGTCGATCACCGTGTTGGTGGCGGCGTCGATCACGACCACCGTGTCGTCGCCGGGAACGGCGACGAAGACCACGCTGCCGTCCGGGCTGACCGCCAGCCCCTGCGGGCCGCTGCCCGTGCCCACGGGGACGGTCGCGACGACCGCTCCTGTCGCGGTGTTGATCACCGACACCGACCTGCCGCCCTGGTTCGCCGTGTAGACGCGCGTCCCGTCCGGGCTGATCGCCACCTCGTACGGTCCGCCGCCGACGGAGAGGGTCTTGACGACCGTGTTTCCCGCGGTCTCGATCACCGTCACCGTGCTGGCCGCCCGGTTGGCGACGTAGACCCGGCTGCCGTCCGGGCTGACGGCGACCCCCATGGGGTCGACCACGCCGGAGAGGGTCTTGATGACGGTGCCGCTGCCGGTGTCGATCACCGCCACCGAGTACGCGTTGGTGCTGACGTAGGCGCGGGTGCCGTCGGGGCTGAACGCCACCCAGCCCGTCGGGGAGCCGATCGAGATGGTGCCGGTCTTCACGTTGCCGGCGGTGCCGACCACCGACACCGAATTGCTGCCCTGGTTGGTGACGTACGCCTGCGCACCGTTCGGGCTGACCGCCACCTGGTACGGGTTGCCGCCGATGGCGACCGTGCCGGCCGGGGTGTCGGTCGCCGTGTTGAGCACCGTGAGCGTGGTCCCGCCCTGGTTGGTGACGTATGCCGTGCCGCCCGGGGTGATGTCGACGCCGTTGGCGCCCCCGGCGGGGACGGTGGCGGTGACGGCCGTGTCGGCGCGGGCGACGGGCACGCCGCCGACACCGATGTCACTCGTGACGCCCCGGGAGTCGGTGAGCCGCACCGTGAAGCTCGCGGTCTGCTCGGCACCGGCCTTCAGGCGCGCGGCGATGCTGGGGGTATAGGTCAGCGTCCAGGTCCCGCCGCCGTTGTCGACGACATCGACATGGCCACCCGGAGACGTGGTGCCGGTGACGGCGACGCTCTCACCGGCCGGGTCACTGGCGGTGAGCGTCACCGCGACCTCACCGGTCGTCGGGTCCGCGGCGCCGACCGTCGTACTCGCCACCGGGGCGGCGTCGAGCCCGATCATCGTCACCGAACTGCTGCTGTTGTTGCTGGTGTACACGGTGCCGTCGGGGCCGACCGTGATGCCGTACGGGGCGGTGACGCCGGGCACGGTGGTGACGACGGTGCCCTTGGCGACGTCGATCACCGACACCGAACTGCCGCCCCGGTTGGCGACGTAGGCCAGCGTGCCGTCCGGGCTGACCGCGACGCCGTAGGGGTTGGCGCCGACGGTGATCGTGCCGATCTGGACCTTGGCGGCGGCGTCGATCACCGACACCGTGTTCCCGATGCAGTTGGTGACGAACACCCGCGTGCCGTCCGGGGTGACCGCGACACCGTACGCATTCCCGCCGGTGCTGATGGTCTTGACCAGCGTGTTGGTGCCGGCGTCGACGATCGCGAGGGACCCCGCTGCGCGGTTGGCGACGTAGACGAAGTCGCCGTCGGGGCTCACCGCCACGCCCCACGGGACGCTGAAGCCCGTGGTGATCGTCTGGACCACCGCGCCGCTGGCGGTGTCGATCACCGACACCGAGTTCGTCCCCGAGTTGGCGACGTAGGCCTTGCTGCCGTCCGGGCTGAACGCGACACCCCGGGGGCTGCCGCCGACGGTGATGGACTTCGTCACGGCGCCGGTCGCGGTGTCGATCACCGACACCGAACTGCTGCCCTGATTCGTCACGTAGGCCAGCGTGCCGACCGGGCTGACCGCGACACCGTACGGATTGGTCTCCACGAGAATGCTTTTCAGCACGGCATGGGAGTTCGTGTCGATCACGGACACCGCATTGGAGCCGTTGTCGGCGACGTAGACGCGGCTGCCGTCGAGGATCACCGCGGCACCGGCCGGCTGGGGGCCGACGGACGCGGTGCCGGTGACGACGACTTCGGCCGCTCCGACCGGCACCGCGGCGAGGGCGACGTTCGTCGAGCCGCCGTGGCCGTCGGTGACGGTGACCGTGAAGGCGTCGGTGTCCGGGCCGGGGGTGGCGTCGGCGTCGAGCCGGGCGCTGGCGAACGGGGTGTAGGTGTAGATCCCGGTGATCGGATCGACGCTGACCCGGCCCTTGGCGGGCGTGCCCGAGACCGTGTAGGCCAGCTGGTCGGCGTCGGCGTCGATCACCTTCAGAGATCCGGTCACCACGCCCGCGGCGTCCGGGCTGCCGACGGTGGGGGCGGACGCGGGAGTCGGCGCGGTGTTGGCGGGGCTCACCGCGACGGTGATCGGGACCTGGGTGCTGCCGCCGCGAACGTCGGTGACCGTGACGGTGAAGCTGTCGTGCAGAGCCTCGGGCGGCGCGCCGTCGGCCGAAGCGGCGTGGCGGGCCGCCGCGGCGGGCGTGTACACGTAGGTCCACGTTCCGCCGCCACCGCCGACCAGCGCCACGCTGCCCTTCGACGGCGCGGTGTTCGCGACGCCCATCGGATCGTGTTCGAGGTCGGTCGCGGTCAGCGTCACGGAGACGAGGCCGCTCGCCGGGTCGGGCGTGCTCACCGTGGCGCTCGCCTCGGGCGCGGCGTTGACCGTGACGAGGTCGATGACCGAGACGGTGTTGCTCGCCTGCGCGGACACGTACGCGCTGCCGTCGGGGCCGACCGCGATCCCCAGCGGGTCGCTGCCCACGCTGACCGCGTCGACGACGGTGTTGGTGGTCGTGTCGATCACCGACACCAGATTCGTCCCGAGATCGGTGACGTACGCCAGCGTTCCGTCGGGTGAGAGCGCGACGCCGCGAGGCCGGCCGGGCACTGCAACCGTCGTCACCACACCGTTGGTGGCGGTGTCGATCACCGACACCGAGTTACTTCCGGTGTCGGCGTTGGTGACGTATGCGCGGGAACCGTCTGGGCTCACCGCGACACCGAACGGACCGCTGAAGCCCGGGATCATGGCGACCACGGCGTTCGCGGTCGGATCGATCACCGATATCGAGTTGCTGCCGGCGTTCGCGACGTAGATGCGCGAGCCGTCCGGGCTGACCGTCACCCCCAGCGGAGAGGTACCGACCGGCACCGTGGTGATGAGGGCGTTCGACGCGGTGTCGATCACCGCCACCGTGTTGGCGGCTTGGTTGGTCACGTACGCCCGGGTGCCGTTGGGGCTGAACGCCACCTCGCGCGGACCGGTGAGGCCCGTGATCGTGGTGACGATCGCATTGGAAGCCGTGTCGACCACCGCCACCGCGTTGTCGCCCTGCCTGGTGACGTAGACACGGGTGCCGTCAGGGCTGACCGCCGCCCCGAACGGGCTGAAATTGACGGGGATCGCGGTGATCGGGGCATTGCTCGCCGTGTCGACGACCAGCAGCTGACCGCTGCCTGTCACCACGTAGGCGCGGGCGCCGTCCGGGCTGACGGCCACTCCGCGTGAGTCGTAACTTCCGACGGGAACGGTGGCGACCGCAACGGCGTCCGCCGGCGAGACCGGGACACCGCTGACCGTCACCGGGGTGGCGGCCCCGCGGGCGTCGGTGACCGTGACGGTGAAGCTGTCGCGCTCGATCTGCGGGGTCTGGCCGGCGTGCAGGCGGGCGGCGTCGGTCGGGTCGTAGACGAACGAGCCGTCGGGGTTGACCGTCACGCTGCCGCCGGCCGGCGGCGAGGAGACGGCGTACGTCAGCGCGTCGCCGTCGGGGTCCGTGGCGTTGAGGGCGCCGGTCACGGTGCCGGTCAGGAAGTCCGGCGAGCCGACCGTCGGGGCGGCCACCGGCGCGCTGTTGACGGTCACGAGGGCGATCGCCGACACGGTGCGGCTGGCCGCGTTGGTCGCATAGATCGTCCCGGTCGGACTCACCGCCACACCCCACGGGCCGGCGCCGACGGAAGCGGTGGACAGCACGGTGCCGTACGTCGGACTGCTCGTGTCGATGTCGATCACCGACACCCGCGAGTTGCCCGTGTTCGTGGCGTAGGCGACGGTCCCATCAGGACTCAGCGCGACCATGGTCACGTAACCGTTGCCGCTGAAGGTGGTGATCGCGGTGTTGTAGGTCGGGCTGGCCGGATCGGTGTCGATCACCGCGACCGTGCCGTAGTCGGACACGGCGACGTAGGCGCGTGTGCCGTCGGCGTTGATCGTGATGCCGTGGGGATTCCACCCGAGGTAGCCCGTGGTGGTCAGGACCGTGTTCGAGGCGGTGTCGATCACGGTCACCGTCCCGCCGCCGGTGTCGGCGACGTAGGCGCGCCCGCCGTCGGGGGTCAGCGCGATGCCCCAGGGGAGATAACCGGCCGGGACGGTGGCGACCACGGTGTTGAGCGTGTCGCTGCCGGGGCTGGTGTCGATCACCGAGACCGTGTTGCTGTAGTAGTTGGCGACGTAGGCGCGGGTGCCGTCGCGACTGAGCGCGATGGCCTGCGGGCCGGTGCCAACGGGGATGTCGGCGAGCACGGTCTTGTAGGTCGCGCTGCCCGGGTCGACGTCGATCACCGCCACGGTGTTCGCCCCGGTGGAGGCGTAGACGAGATTCCCGTCCGGGCTGACCGCGAGGTGGGCCGGGGTGAAGCTGCCCGAGATGGTGTCGACGACGGTGTTGTACGTGGCGCTGGAGGGGTCGCTGTCGAGCACCTCCACCGTGTGCCCGGTGGTCGTGGCGACGTAGGTCCGCGTGCCGTCCGGGCTGACCGCCACGCCGTACACATCGCCGCCGAAGGAGCCGGTGGTTTCGAGGACGACCGCCTGGGCGGGCGCGATCGTCACCGTCACCGGGACGGTGATGCTGCCGCCGTGGCCGTCGGTGACGGTGACGGCGAAGGTGTCCGCGTCGGCGCCGGGCGTGTTGGTGGCGCGCAGGCGCGCGTTGTCCAGCGGTGTGTAGGTGTAGCCGCCGTCGGCGTCGACGACCACGGCGCCGACGGCCGGGTCGCCGACCACCGTGTAGGTGAGGGTGTCGCCGTCGGTGTCGACGGTGCCCAGCGATCCGGAGACCACGCCGGCCGGGTCCGGGGCGTCGGCCGCCGGAGCCGCGGTGGGTGCAGCGTTGGCCGGGCTGATCGCGACGGTGACCGGCACGGGGGTGTGCCCGCCGTGCGCGTCGTCGACGGTGATGGTGAAGGTGTCGCTCCGGGTCTCGGGCAGGGCGCCCTCGGCCGCGGCGGCATGGCGCGCCTCGGGGGTGGGGGTGTAGGTGAAGTCGCCGTCGGCCTCGACGACGACCGAGCCCTTGGCGGTGGTGGTGGAGCCGCTGTAGGTCAGCGGGTCGCCTTCGGGGTCGGAGCCGGTGATGGTGCCGGTGACGACTCCCGTGGCGGGGTCGGGGACACCGGGCACGGCGGTGCCCTCGGGTGCCTGGTTGGTGGGGCTGACCGTGACGAACACGCTGACCGCCGTGGCCGAGCCGTGGCCGTCGTCGACGGTGATCGCGAACGTGTCGCTCTTGTCCTCATCGCCGGCGGTGTCGGCGGAGGCGGCGTGGCGCGCCTCGGCGGTGGGTGCGTAGACGAAGGCGCCGGTGTCGTCGACGGTGGCGCTGCCCTTGCCCGGGTCGGTGGTGACGGTGTAGCCGACCGCGTCCCCGTCGGGGTCGTCGGCGCTGATCGTGCCGGTGACCGTGCCCGTAGTGGGATCCGGGGCCGGGGTGTCGGTGGTGATGGTCGGCGCCTGGTTGGCGGAGCCGACGGTGACGGTGACCGGCACCGTGGTGTGTCCGCCGTGACCGTCGTCGAGGGTGACGACGAAGGTGTCCCGGGTGAGTTCGGGTCCGGCGCCGTCGGCGGCCGCGGCGTGGCGCGCCTCCGGGGTGGGGGTGTAGGTGAACGTGCCGACCGGGTCGACCACCGCCTCGCCCTTGACGGTGGTGACCGAGCCGCTGTAGGTCAGCGAATCGCCGTCGGGGTCGCTGCCGATCACCGATCCGGCGACCGCGCCGCTGGCCGGGTCGGGTGTCCCGGCCACCGGGGTACCGGTGGGAGCGGCGTTGGCCGGGCTGACGTCGACGGTGACCGCCACGGTGGTGGCCAGCCCGTGCGGGTCGGTGGCCGTCACGGTGAAGCTGTCGCTCTTCAGGTCCGCGGTGGCGTCGTCGGCCGACGCGGCGTGTCGGGCGGCGGCGGTCGGCGTGTAGGTGAACAGCCCGCCCGCCGCGACCGTCACCGAGCCCCGGGGGGTCGGCAGCACGGTGTAGGACAGGACGTCGTTGCCGTCGGGGTCGGTGACGTGCAGCGAACCGCTGACCGCGCCGGTGGCGGGGTTCGTCCCGGTGACGGTGTACGCGGGGTCGCCGGCGACCGGCGCCTGGTTCTGGCCCGGCACGAGGGAGATGACCGACGTGGTGGTGCCGCCCAGGTTGGTGACGTAGACGTGCAGCCCGTCGGGGGTGACCACGAGCCCGTCGGGGTTGCTGCCGGCGGGGACGGTGTCGATGACGGTTCCGCCGGCGATGTCGATCACCGACACCGAGCCACTGCCGTAGTTGGCGACGTAGGCCAGCGTGCCGTCGGGGCTGAGCGCCACTCCGGCCGGATCGGTGCCCACGCGGATGGGGGTGCCGATCACGGTGTTCGTGGCGGTGTCGATCACCGACACCGTGTCGGGGCCGTTGTTGGTGACGTAGGCGCGGGAACCGTCCTCACTGATGGTGATCGAACCCGGGTTGTAGCCGACGACGACGGTGGCGATGACGGTGTTGTAGGTCGGGCTGTCGGCATCGGTGTCGATCACCGACACGGAGTTCATGCTGCCCGTGTCGGTCACGTAGGCGCGGGTGCCGTCGGGGCTGACGGCGACCGCGGCGGGGTGGCCGCTGAGCCCGATGGTGGTGGTGACGGTGTTGGTGGCGGTGTCGATGACCGACAGCGAGGGGCTACCGATGTCGCTGGCGTAGTTGGTGACGTAGGCGCGGGTGCCGTCGGGGCTGATCGCCACGCCGGCCGGATTGCGGCCGACGGTGATGGTGGCGGTGACGGTGTTGGTCGAGGTGTCGATCACCGACACGGCATTCCTCGAGGTCCCGCCGGCCCAGAGGGTGACGTAGACGTGGCTGCCGTCGGGGGTGACCGCCAGCCCGGTGGGGTTGCCGCCGACGGCGGTGGTCGCGACGACGGTGTTGGTGGCGGTGTCGATGACCGACACCGTGTTGCTGCCGGTGTTGGCGATGTAGGCGCGGGTGCCGTCAGGCGACAGCGCGATCCCCCGCGGATCCGAGCCGACCGTGACGATGTCGGTGCGGGTGGCCTGTGCCGGCGAGACCGGCACCCCGGTGACGGTGATCGGGGTCCGGCCGCCGTGGCCGTCGTCGAGGACGACGGTGAACGCGTCGGCTTCGGTGCCTTGGCTGAGACCGGCCTGGATGCGGGCGGTGTCGGTGGGGTGGTAGCTGAACGTGCCGTCGGGGCTGACGGTCACCACGCCGCTGGGCGGGGTGGCGGTGACGGTGGAGATCACCTGGTCGCTCTCGGGATCGCTGATGGTGATGGTTCCGGTGACGATGCCGGTGGCCGGGTCGGTGGTGAAGGCGCTGACCGTGCCGGCCGGAGCGACGTTGTGCGGGCTGACGGAGACGAGGACGGTCACCGCGCTGTCGAAGCCGTGGCCGTCGCTGACCGTGACGACGAAGACGTCGGTCTTGTCGGCGGGCAGGGCGCCGTCGGCGGCGGCGGCGTGGCGCGCCTCGTCGGTGGGGGTGTAGGTGAAGCTGCCGTCGGGGGTGACGGTCACGCTGCCCTTGACCGCCGCACCGGTGAGCGTCGTGGTGACGGTGTCGCTGTCGGGGTCGGTGCCGGTGACCGAGCCCGCGACCACGCCGGAGGCCGGGTCCGGCTCGGGGATCGTGGTGGTGATGCTCGGGTTCTGGTTGGCGGGGGCGATGGTGACCACGACGGGGACGGTGGTGGTTCCGCCGTGGGCGTCGTCGACGGTGACGTCGAAGGTGTCGTGCTTGTCGAGGACGGTGGCGCCGTCGGCGGCGGCGGCGTGGCGCGCCTCGTCGGTGGGGGTGTAGGTGAAGGCGCCGCCTTCGGTGACGGTGACGCTGCCCTTGGCGGTGGTGGTGCTGCCGCGGTAGGTCAGCGGGTCACCCTCGGGGTCGCTTCCGTCGACGGTGCCGGTCACCACGCCACTGACCGGGTCGGGCGCACCGGGCACCGCGGTCCCGGATGGCGCGGTGTTGGCGGGGTCGACGTCGACCAGCACGCTGACCGCGGTGGCGGAGCCGTGACCGTCGTCGACGGTGACGACGAAGGTGTCGGTCCGCTCGTCGAGGCCGGCGCCGTCGGCGGCCGCGGCGTGGCGGGCGTCGTCGGTGGGGGTGTAGACGAAGGCGCCGTCGTCGCCGACGGTGACGCTGCCCTTGCCGGGGTCGGAGGACACGGCGTAGGTGATGGTGTCGCCGTCGGGATCGTCGGCGGTGATCGATCCGTTGACCGCCCCGGTGTCGGGGTCGGGCGCCGGGACGTCGGCGCGCACGGTGGGGGCGGCGTTGGCGGTGCCGATGGTGACCGTGACCGGGACGGCGGCGCTGCCGCCGTGGCCGTCGTCGACCGTGACGGTGAACGTGTCCACCGTGTCCTCGGGCGACGCGGTGTCGGAGGCGGCCCTGTGCCGCGCGGCGTCGGTGGGGGCGTAGGTGAACTGCCCGTCGGCGTCGACGGTCACCGCGCCTTTGCCCGGGAGGGTGGTGGCGGTGTAGGTGAGGGTGTCGCCGTCGGCGTCGGCGGCGGTGACAGCGCCGGTGACGATTCCGGTGGTGGGGTCCGGGGTGCCGGGGACCGCGGCGCCGCTGGGCGCGGTGTTGGCCGGGCTGATGGCGACGGTGATCAGTGCATCGGCGGTGCCGCCGTGGCCGTCGTCGACGGTGACGGTGAACGAGTCCTGCGTCAGGTCGGTGCCGGCGCCCTCGGTCGAGGCGGCGTGGCGCGCCGCGGGGGTCGGCGTGTAGGTGAACCCGCCGTCGGGATCGATGGTCGCCGTGCCTTTCGGGGTGGTGGCGGTCCCGCTGAAGGCCAGCAGGTCGCCGTCGGCGTCGGTGGCGGTCACCGTCCCGGTGACCTCGCCGTTCGGGCCCCAGGCGGGATCGGGGTGTGCGCCGATGTCGCCCGGGACGGTGTTGGCGGGGCTGATGTCGACCGTGACGAGCACGTCGGCGGTGCCGCCGTGGGCGTCGTCGGCGGTGACCGTGAAGGCGTCGTGCTTGTCGGCTTCGGTCGCTGCGTCGGCGGCGGCGGCGTGCCGCGCCGCCGGGGACGGGGTGTAGGCGAAGGTGCCGTCGGTGTCGACGATCACGCTGCCCCGGGCGGTCGTCGTGGTCCCGGTGTAGGCCAACGGGTCGCCGTCGGCGTCGGTGCCGATGATGGTGCCGGTGACGTTCCCGGTGACGGGATCGGGGACGTTGACCGATTGGGTCAGGCCCGAGGGGGCGATGTTGGCCGGACTGATCTCCACTGTGGCGGTGTCGGTGTCGATGCCGTGGTGCAGGTCCGATGCGGTGATCTCGAAGGTGTCGGTGTCGATGCCGGGCGTGGCCGCGGCGTCGTGGCGGGCGGTGGCGGTGGGGGTGTAGACGTAGCCGCCCGCAGCGGGGGTCAGGGTGCCGTAGGCGGGGTCGCGCACGACCAGGTAGGTGACCGGATCGGTGTCCGGGTCGCTGACGCTGACCAGGACGTCGACGGTGCCGTCGGTGTTCGGGTCGGACACCACCAGGCTCATCGACGGCGGGATGTTGGCGGGGTCGATGTCGACCGACACCGGCACCGTGATGATGCCCCCGTGCTGGTCGTCGACGGTCACGGAGAACGTGTCGGTCAACTGGTCCGGGGTGGCGTTCTCGACCGCGGCGTCGTGGCGGGCGACGGCGGTGGGGGTGTAGGTGAACGTGCCGGTGGTCAGGTTGAGGTCGACCGAGCCGTCGACGGGGCCGCCCGTCACGGTGTAGTGCAGCTCGTCGAGGTCGGGATCGGTGGCGTGGATGGCGCCGGGCACCGTGCCGGTCTCGTGGTCGACCGAGCCGAAGGAGTACGCCGGATCGCCCAGTACGGGTGCCAGGTTCACCGCGGCGACCTCGAGGGTGATCAGCGTCGTCGCGGTGTGGCCCGGATTTCCGAGCAGTCCGAAGGTGATCATGTTGATGAAGCCGGGCAAGCCGTGGACGTGAGCCGCGGCGTCGGCGTCGGTGACCGTCACTGTGAAGCTGTCGGTGCCGCCGGTCTGATACATCGACTCCGGCACGGTGTAGGTGAAGGTGCCGCCGGGGGCGAAGCTGACGGTGCCGCCGTTGACCGGTGCGGTGGCGGTGTAGGTCAGCGCGTCGCGGTCGGCGTCCAGACCGGTGAGGTGGCCGGTGATGGTGTCGTCGACCTGCGTGGTCTGCGTGGGGTCGTAGGTCAGGGTCGGGGTGGAGTTGAAGAACGTGCGCCGCACCCACGCGAACAGGCCCCACACCAGGGGGGCTTGGGCGGCCTCCGCGGCGGCCGGCGTGGTGGTCGAGGCCGAGTTGAACGGCGACAACACGAACGTGATCGCGCGGCTGATCAGCCCGACCGGCGCGGGAGCCGGGGTGGCCGGCAGTGCGCTGCTCGGTGTCGACTGCTCGGCCGGTGACGTCGTCGCCGTGGACGCAGCGTCGGCGGTCTGCGGCACCGCGGTCGCGGCGGCGGTGTCGTCGGCGGGTTGGGGCGCGGGCGCCCGCAGCATCGGGGCCTCGGGGGCGGGCACCGAGGTGGTCGGACCCGGGGTGTCGTCGCGACGGGATTCCGGTTCACGGTCGGGGAGGCCCGCCGCGGGGGCCGGCGGCGGTGTGGCCGATCCCGTCGCTGTGGCCTCGGGCTCGGCGACGGTGGCGACCGGTGCGATGGGCTGCTCGGGTGCCGGTTCGACGGGTGCGGCCTGCTCTGGTGCCGGGACCGGTTCGGCAGTGGGGACGACGAGTTCGCCGGTGACCGGCAGCTCCTCGGGCACCTCGGCGGCCGGAGCCGGGGCCTCCTCGGCGGTCGGAGCCGGGGTCTCCTCGGCGCCCCCGGTGTCCGCCTCGGTGACGGCATCCTCCGGTGCGGTCTCCTGCGTGGAGGTCTGCGAGGAGGACTCGTCACCGGTCGTCGCCGAGTCCGACGTCGAATCGCTTGTGCTGTCGGACTTCTGGTCCGACGCCGAGGCCGCGTCCTCGCCGGCTGAGGTGCTCCCCGCCGAGGTCGAGTCCTGGCTGTCCGACGTCGAGGACCCCGAGTCGGCGGGTTGTGCCGTGGCCAGTCCGGGCTGGCCGATGACGGCGGCGCCCACGCCCAACGCCGCTGCCAGCAGGCCGACGCGACCGATGAACCGCGCGTAGTCGATACCGGCCTGCTCTTCGGGCGTGCCGGTATGGGGCACGTCCACCGACCCGGCGGGTGTCCAGCCGGCGGCGTGGCGGGGCACGCGGTGCGCCAGCGGGTGGTCCGCGGCAACGGCGCCCGGCGCCGCGTAGACCAGTGCACCGGGTTCGGCGTGGACCAGCTTCCATGTCACCGCGGGTTTCTCGGTTGCCGTCGGGGTCTGGGCGTGCGTGGTGCGCGCGAGGTCGGGTGCACTGGTCATCGATTGCTCCTGTCGGACGTGAATTCCGCACAGTGAATCGTTGATACCCCGTGGGGTAATAGGGCCTAAAGGCCCCTCCGCAAAACACCCTTGGTCGTCGGTGTCAACGGCCAATGACCGTGCCCCGAGATTGCGTGTGCGGACACGATGGGGGCGTGAGCAGCGGGCCGCGTCATCAGTGGTGGGCCGGTCATCTGCCGTCTCAGGCGCTGGTCGGACAGGGTACGTAGACGTGCTGACCGACCTGCTCCGGCTGGGCGAGGGCCGGATGGTCAAGCGGCTCCGGGAGATTGCCGGCCATATCGACAGCTGGGGCGATGCTGTGGGGGAACTGAGCGATGCCGGGCTGCGAGCGAAGACGGACGAATTCAGGCGACGGATCGCCGACGGCGCACACCTCGACGACCTGGTGCCGGAAGCTTTCGCGGTGGCGCGCGAGGCGGCCTGGCGGGTGCTCGACCTACGGCCCTACGACGTACAGGTGATGGGCGGCGTCGCACTGCATTTCGGCCATATCGCCGAGATGATGACGGGGGAGGGCAAGACGCTGGCCTGCGTGCTGCCCGCGTACCTCAACGGCGTCGGCGGCAAGGGCGTGCACGTCATCACGGTCAACGACTACCTGGCCAGGCGCGACGCCGAACAGATGGGCCGGGTCCACCGGTTTCTCGGACTGACCGTCGGCGTCATCGTGTCCGGCATGACCCCGGATCAGCGCCGGGTCGCCTACCACGCCGACATCACCTACGGCACGAACAACGAGTTCGGATTCGACTACCTGCGCGACAACATGGCGCATTCCCGGGCCGAGCTGGTGCAGCGTGGTCACAACTTCGCGATCGTCGACGAGGTCGACTCCATCCTGATCGACGAGGCCCGCACGCCGCTGATCATCTCCGGTCCCGCCGATGACGCCTCGGCCTGGTACGCCGAGTTCGCCCGGCTGGCCGCGGTGATGGAGCGGGATGTCCACTACGAGGTCGACGAGCGCAAACGGGTGATCGGCATCGAGCAGGCAGGGGTGGCGTTCGTCGAGGACCAGTTGGGTCTCGACAACCTCTACGAGATCGCCAACTCGGCGTTGGTCGGCTACCTCACCAACGCGATCCGGGCCAAGGAGCTGTTCGGTTGCGACAAGGACTACATCGTCAACGACGACGGCGAAGTGCTGATCGTCGACGAGTTCACCGGGCGGGTGCTGGTCGGACGCCGCTACAACGAGGGCCTACACCAGGCCATCGAGGCCAAGGAAGGCGTCGAGGTCAAACCCGAGAACCAGACCTTGGCCACCATCACGTTGCAGAACTACTTCCGCCTCTACGACAACCTGGCCGGCATGACCGGGACGGCGCAGACGGAAGCCTCGGAGTTCCAAGAGATCTACGGGTTGGGGGTGATCACCATCCCGCCGAACCGACCGATGAAGCGCTGCGACCGTCCCGACGTCATCTACAAGACCGAGCGGGCCAAGTTCGACGCCGTGGTCGAGGACGTGAGCAAGCGCTACGCCGCGGGGCAGCCGGTGCTCATCGGCACCACCAGCGTGGAGAAATCGGAATACCTGTCGCGCTGCTTCACCGAGCTCGGGATCCCGCACACCGTGCTCAACGCCAAACACCTCGAGCAGGAGGCGGCGATCGTGGCCGAGGGCGGCCGGCGCGGCGCGGTCACGGTCGCCACGGACATGGCGGGCCGCGGCACCGATATCGTGCTGGGCGGCAATGTCGACTTCCTCACCGACAAGTGTTTGCGCGCAAAGGGTTTGGACCCGGTCGCGACGTCGGAGGACTACGAGCGCGGCTGGCGCGAGGAGCGGCCCCGGATCAAGGCCGCCGCGGCGGCCGAAGCCCAGGAGGTCGTCGCCCTCGGCGGGCTGTGCGTGCTGGGCACCGAGCGGCACGAGTCACGACGCATCGACAATCAGTTGCGCGGCCGCTCCGGCCGGCAGGGGGACCCGGGGGAGACGCGGTTCTACCTGTCCCTCGGCGACGAGTTGATGCTGCGGTTCAACGGTGAAGGCGTGGAGAAGCTGCTGACCAAGCTGCATGTGCCCGACGACATGCCGATCGAGGCCGCGATCGTGGCCCGCGAGATCAAGGGTGCGCAGGCGCAGGTCGAGTTGCAGAACTTCGAGCAGCGCCGGAACGTGTTGAAATACGACGAGGTGATGGATCAGCAGCGCCAGGTGATCTATGCGACCCGTCGCCGGATCCTCGCGGGGGAGGACCTCAGAGATCAAGTGCTGCAACTCATCCGAGATGTCGTCTGCGCATACGTCGAGGGCGCCACCGGCGAGCGCAGTGCCAGGAAGTGGGATCTCGACGCGCTGTGGCGGGCTCTCGGCGCGCTCTATCCGGTCGGCATCGACCGGAACTTCGCGGTGCAACCCACGCGAAAAGTTCTGCAGCGAGCCTTGATCGCCGATGCCGAACGTGCGTTCGCGGTGCGGGAGGCGCACGTCGACGGGGCCGGCGGTCCGGGCGCGATGCGGCGGATGGAACGCGACATCATCCTCGGCGCCATCGACCGGCGATGGCGCGAGCACCTCTACGAGATGGACTACCTGAAGGAAGGTATCGGTCTGCGCGCGATGGCCCAGTGCGACCCGGTGGTCGAATTCCACAGCGAGGGTTACGACATGTTCGTCGCGATGATCGAAGCGCTGAAAGAGGAGTGCGTCGGCGCGATCTTCCGCATGCCCGTCGAGTCGGCGCCCACGCCGCCGGCGAAATCCCGCGACACGCCGCGTCGTTGCGCGCGTCCGGTCCTGGTGGGTCAGGAGTCGGCGCGCGAGCGCCGATAGTGACGACGCGCTTTCATGCGGTTGCCGCAGATCGCCATCGAACACCAGCGGGCGGTGTTCGGCTTGCTGCGGTCGAGCAGGAACAGCCGGCACTCGGTGTTGGCGCACGGCCGCAGCCGCCCCGGGCTGGTGATGCGCAGGCCGTCCCAGGCGACGATCGCGCGGGCCGCCCCGGTGGCGTCTCCGCCGTGCAGGCGCCACTGCAGGCCGGTGTCGGTGCCGGTCGGCGCCAGGTGCACGCGGTCGAGGAAGGGCTGCAGAGCCGACGGTGACTCGTCGCCGCGGACGACGGCCTGCAGCACTCCCCGCGCCCGCACCAGCGCCGCGAGTTCGCCGGTGGTGGCGGCGATCTCGTGGTCTGCCAGCCAGGGCGCGGCCGTGGCGAGGTCGGCCAGCAGGTCGGTCGGAGCGCCGTCGATCACCGGTGTGGTGTTGAGCAGGTCGAGCAGAAACGCCTCGTCACCGGCGGTGGTGGCGTACACGTCCATTACTAACCTCCAAAAGTTACTTGACAGGTTACATCATCGGTGGTTCGCTTCGACTAACTTCCAAAACAACGATTAGGAGTTAGTCATGAACGTGGTCCATCATCGCTACGCGACGGTGTCCGGGCATCGGATCTTCTACCGCGAGGCCGGTGAGCCCTCAGCGCCGGTGATCGTGCTGCTGCACGGCTTTCCCACCAGTTCCTTCATGTTCCGCGACCTGATCCCCGAACTGGCCGACGGCTATCGGGTGATCGCGCCGGACTACCTCGGCTTCGGCTACTCCGATGCGCCGACCGCCGACGAATTCGACTACACCTTCGACGCGCTGGCCGGCCTGGTCGCTGAACTGCTGACTCAGCTCGGTGTCACCCGGTACGCGATCTACGTGCAGGACTACGGCGCCCCGGTCGGATGGCGGCTGGCGCTGCGCGACCCGCAGGCGATCACGGCGATCGTCACGCAGAACGGCAACGGATACGACGCGGGCTTCGTCGCGCAGAACTGGACGCCGGTGTGGGACTACCAGCGCGAGCAGACCCCGCAGACCGAGGCCGCGTTGCGGCAGATGCTCACGTTCGACACCACCAAGATGCAGTACGTCGCCGGCGTGCCCGACGAGACCGTCGTCAGCCCCGACACCTGGCACCACGACTTCGCGCTGCTCTCACGACCGGGCAACGACGCGATCCAGCTCAAGCTCTTCCTCGATTACGCGACCAACCCGAAGCTGTACCCCGCGCTGCACGACTACCTGCGGGCGAGTTCTGTTCCCCTGCTTGCCGTGTGGGGCGACAAGGACCCGTTCTTCGGCCCGGATGGGGCGCGGGCCTTCGCCGAGGACGCCGTCGACCCGGAGATCCACCTCCTCGACGGCGGTCACTTCCTGCTCGAGAGCGCCCTCGCCGAGGTCACGACGCTGATGCGGGACTTCCTGGCCCGCCGGCTGTAGCGAATCCGGCGCGCAAAAACAACCCTCACGGGTCGTCAGCGCGCCCGATTCGCAGCTCAGCGGGCGAACATCAACGCGCGCTTGACCTCTTGGATCGCCTTGGTGACCTGGATGCCGCGCGGGCACGCCTCGGTGCAGTTGAACGTCGTACGGCAGCGCCAGACGCCGTCGACGTCGTTGAGGATGTCGAGCCGCTCGGCGGCGCCCTCGTCACGGCTGTCGAAGATGAACCGGTGGGCGTTGACGATCGCCGCGGGCCCGAAATAGGAGCCCTCGCTCCAGTACACCGGGCAGCTGGTGGTGCAGCACGCGCACAGGATGCACTTGGTGGTGTCGTCGTAGCGCGCCCGGTCGGTCTGGCTCTGGATGCGCTCGCGGGTCGGCTCGTTGCCGGTGGTGATCAGATACGGCTTGATCGCCCGGTAGGCGTCGAAGAACGGCTCCATGTCCACGACGAGGTCCTTCTCGACGGGCAGGCCGCGGATGGGCTCGATCGTGATGGTCAGCTGCTTCTTGGGGTTCTTCGGCAGCATGTCGCGCATCAGCACCTTGCACGCCAACCGGTTGACGCCGTTGATCCGCATGGCATCCGAGCCGCACACGCCGTGCGCGCACGACCGGCGGAACGTCAGCGTCCCGTCGAGGTACCACTTCACGTAGTGCAGCAGGTTCAGCAGCCGGTCACTGGGCAGGCACGGCACCCGGAAACTCTGCCAGCCCGCGGCGTCGGGATCCTCCGGGTTGAACCGGGCGATCTTCAAGGTCACCATCACCGCGCCCTCGGGCACGGGGGGAGTGGTGGCCTCGTTCTTCTCGATTGCGGGCGCACTCATCGCCGCCCTCTTCTCTTCGCGCAAGCGCTCATCGTCAGTACTTCCGTTCCATCGGCTCATAGCGCGTCTGCACGACGGGCTTGTAGTCCAGTCGGATGTCGGAGAGCAGATCCGAGCCCTCCTTGTAGGCCATGGTGTGGCGCATGTAGTTGGTGTCGTCGCGGTTGGGGTAGTCCTCGCGGGCGTGCCCGCCGCGGGACTCCTTGCGGTTCAACGCCCCCACCACGGTGACCTCCGCCAGCTCGAGCAGGAAGCCCAGCTCGATGGCCTCGAGCAGGTCGCTGTTGTACCGCTTCCCCTTGTCCTGCACCGAGATCCGGGCGTACCGCTCTTTGAGGGCGTGGATGTCGGTCAGTGCCTGCTTCAGCGTCTCCTCGGTGCGGAACACCGCGGCGTTGTTGTCCATCGACTGCTGCAGCGCACCGCGGATGTCGGCGACGCGCTCGTTGCCGTGCTCGGAGAGGACGTTGCCGACCCAGCCGACCACCATCTCCGCCGGGTCGTCCGGCAGGTCGACGAAGTCGTGGCCCAGCGCGTAGTTCGCCGCGGCGATGCCGGCGCGGCGGCCGAACACGTTGATGTCGAGCAGCGAGTTGGTGCCCAGCCGGTTGGCGCCGTGCACCGACACGCACGCGCACTCGCCCGCGGCGTACAGCCCGGGCACGATGGTCGTGTTGTCCGCCAGCACCTGGCCGTTGATGGTGGTCGGGATGCCGCCCATCACGTAGTGACACGTCGGGTACACCGGCACGAGTTCCTTGACCGGGTCGACGCCGAGGTAGGTGCGGGCGAACTCGGTGATGTCGGGCAGCTTGGCCTCGAGCACGTCCTCGCCGAGGTGGCGCACGTCGATGTAGACGTAGTCCTTGTTCGGCCCTGCGCCGCGGCCCTCGAGCACCTCGAGCACCATGGACCGGGCGACGATGTCGCGCGGTGCGAGGTCCACGATCGTCGGGGCATAGCGCTCCATGAACCGCTCGCCCTCACCGTTGAGCAGCCGGCCGCCCTCGCCGCGCACGGCCTCGGAGATCAGGATGCCCAGACCGGCCAGGCCGGTCGGGTGGAACTGGTGGAACTCCATGTCCTCCAAGGGAAGTCCCTTGCGGAAGATGATGCCCAGCCCGTCACCGGTGAGCGTGTGGGCGTTGGAGGTGGTCTTGTACATCCGTCCCGAACCGCCGGTGGCGAACACGATCGCCTTGGCGTGGAACACATGAATGTCTCCGGTCGCCAGCTCGTACGCGATCACACCGGTGGCCACCGGCCCCGACGGCGTCTCGGTCATCGCGATGTCGAGGGCGTAGTACTCGTTGAAGAACTCGACGTCGTGCTTGACGCAGTTCTGGTACAGCGTCTGCAGGATCATGTGGCCGGTGCGGTCGGCGGCGTAACACGCGCGGCGCACCGGGGCCTTGCCGTGGTCGCGGGTGTGCCCGCCGAACCGGCGCTGGTCGATGCGGCCCTCGGGGGTGCGGTTGAACGGCATCCCCATCTTCTCGAGGTCGAGCACCGCGTCGATGGCCTCCTTGGCCATGATCTCGACGGCGTCCTGGTCGGCGAGGTAGTCACCGCCCTTGACCGTGTCGAAGGTGTGCCACTCCCAGTTGTCCTCTTCGACGTTGGCCAGCGCGGCACACATGCCGCCCTGGGCCGCGCCGGTGTGCGACCGGGTGGGGTACAGCTTGGTCAGCACCGCGGTGCGCGCCCGCGGGCCGGCTTCCACGGCCGCGCGCATCCCGGCCCCACCCGCGCCGACGATGACGACGTCGTAGCGATGTTCGGTAATCATCGTGGCCTCCCGGTCAAGAGATGTTCGCGTTGAACGTCAGCAACACGTAGGTGCCCAGCACCAGCGTGAACACCATCGACAGCGCCAGCAGCGTGTTCAGCCAGAACTTCGTGGAGCCCTTGCGGCTGTAGTCGGCGATGATCGTGCGCAGGCCGTTGCCGCCGTGCAGCTGAGCCAGCCACAGCAACACCAGGTCCCAGGTCTGCCAGAACGGCGATGACCACCGCTGCGCGACGTAGTTGAAGTCGATGCGGTACACCCCGTTGTCCCACATCAGCATGATGAACAGGTGTCCGAGCGCGAGGAACACCAGGACGATGCCGGAGAAGCGCATGAACAGCCACGCGTACTTCTCGAAGTTCGGCATGCCGCCGGCGCGGCGGGGCGCGCGCGGATTGTCGAGGCTGGCGGGCCGGTCGTGGCTGCGCTGCATGACGGGCGCGGGCCCGCCGCGGTCGCCGATGTGGTCGTAGGGGTTCTCGCCCCGCATTGTCGATGTCACAGGAACCGCTCCGCCATGTGCATTCCGATCACGCCGAGGCTCGCAATGAACACCGCGATGAAGACGCCCGCGATGATCCACAACATCAGCCGCTGATAGCGCGGACCCTCCGACCAGAAGTCGATCAGGATGACGCGGATGCCGTTGAGGGCGTGGTAGAGCACCGCCGCGACGAGGCCGATCTCCATCAGCCCGATGATCGGAGTCTTGTACGTCTCGATGATCTGGTTGTAGGCCTGCGGGCTGACCCGCACCAGCGCGGTGTCGAGCACGTGGACGAACAGGAAGAAGAAGATGGTGGCACCCGAGATGCGGTGCAGGACCCACGACCACATGGCAGGATCACCGCGGTACAGCGTGCGTCGGCGCGTGGGTTGTGACCGCGGGGCCGGTATGTCGGTGTCGGGCGATGTCGCCGTACTCATGTGAACCTCCAACGCCATCGGTGGACGTCTGGAGCTCTGCGCGTGAACAGGAGCCCCAAACCTCGGGGCGACTCTAATCCCCTTTGTACTGTTGAACTAACCAGCCTGTGTCCCTATGCCCCGGATTCGTAATCTTGATTAGGGTCACCTACCTGGGACTACCGGTCACGGGAGGGGTGTTCGGAATGCATTCAGAGTCTCCGCGAAAGGCCTGACGTGACCACCGAAATCGACTGGGAGTCGTTGCGCCGCAAGGCAATCGATGCATCAGAACACGCATATGCCCCGTACTCGCGGTTCCGGGTCGGCGCGGCGGCGCTGGTGGACGATCGCCGGACGGTGGCCGGCTGCAATGTGGAAAATGTCTCATATGGCCTAGGTCTCTGTGCGGAGTGCGCAGTGGTCTGCGCCTTGTATTCGAGCGGCGGCGGGCGCCTGGTGGCACTGTCGTGTGTGGGCCCCGACGGCGAGGTGCTGATGCCGTGTGGCCGCTGCCGGCAACTGCTTCTCGAGCACGGCGGACCCGAGATGCTCATCGATCACCCGCGCGGTCCGCGGCCGCTGCGCGAGCTGCTCCCCGATGCGTTCGGCCCCGAGGATCTGGCCCGCAGCCGCCACCCCGTCGAGGAAACACCGTGACGCAGGCCACATTCGGCGCACCTGAGCCCATGTCGCATCTCGATGCTCCGTCCGTCATCCGGACCAAGCGCGACGGCGGCGTGCTGTCCGACGACGTGATCGACTGGGTGATCGACGGCTACACCCATGACCGGATCGGCGACGGTCAGATGGCCGCGCTGCTGATGGCGATCTTCCTGCGCGGGATGACCCGTGCCGAGATCGCCCGCTGGACGGCGGCCATGGTGGCCTCGGGCGAGCGGTTCGATTTCAGCGACCTGCGCCGGGCCGGGCGTCCGCTTGCGTTGGTGGACAAGCACTCCACGGGCGGGGTGGGCGACAAGATCACCATCCCGCTGGTGCCGGTGGTGATGGCGTGCGGAGGCGCCGTCCCGCAGGCCGCGGGGCGCGGGCTCGGCCATACCGGCGGCACCCTCGACAAACTCGAGTCCATCCCCGGCTTCACCGCCGAACTGACCAAACAGCAGATCCGTCAACAACTTTGCGATATCGGCGCGGCGATCTTCGCCGCCGGCGAGCTCGCCCCGGCCGACCGCAAGATCTACGCACTGCGCGACGTCACCGGCACCACCGAGTCGCTGCCGCTGATCGCGAGTTCGGTGATGAGCAAGAAGATCGCCGAGGGCACCCGCGCGCTGGTGCTCGACACCAAGGTCGGCTCGGGCGCCTTCCTGGCCACCGAGGCCGAGGCCAGGGAGCTGGCCCGCACGATGGTCGACCTGGGCGCCGAACACGGCCTGCCGACCCGCGCGGTGCTCACCGACATGGAGGTGCCGCTGGGCCGCACGGTCGGCAACGCCGTCGAGGTCGTCGAGTCGCTCGAGGTGCTCGAAGGCGGCGGCCCCGCCGACGTGGTGGAGCTGACGCTGGCGCTGGCGGGGGAGATGCTCGACCTCGCGGGCCTCGACGGGGTGGACCCGGCGGAGACGCTGGGTGACGGCACCGCCATGGACGCGTTCCGCGCGCTGGTCGGCGCGCAGGGCGGCGACGTCGCGGCGCTGTCGGCCGAGGCGCTGCCGCTCGGATCGCACACCGAGACCGTCAGGGCGTCGGGAAGTGGCACGATGGGCGACATCGACGCGATGGCCGTGGGATTGGCGGTGTGGCGACTCGGGGCGGGCCGCTCCGAGCCGGGACAGCGCGTGCAGTCGGGCGCGGGCCTGCGCATCCACCGCCGTCCCGGCGAGCCCGTCGCGCCCGGTGAGCCGTTGTTCACCCTCTACACCGACACCCCGGAGCGGCTCGGCGCGGCACTGTCCGAGCTCGACGGGGCGTACCGCATCGCGACCGAGCCGCCGGCCCAGCGGCCGCTGATCATCGACCGGATCACGTGAGGAGCATCCCGTGACGACACCGTTGACGCTGGAGAACATCCGCCGGGCGCCCAAGGCTCTGCTGCACGACCACCTCGACGGTGGCCTGCGTCCGTCGACGGTGCTCGAGCTGGCCGATCAGTACGGCTACGGCCAGCTGCCCGCCACCGACGTCGATGAGCTCGCGACGTTCTTCCGGACCGCGGCGCACAGCGGCTCGCTGGTGCGCTACCTCGAGCCGTTCGCGCACACCGTCGGCGTCATGCAGACCCCGGATGCGCTGCACCGGGTGGCCTACGAGTGTGTCGAGGACCTGGCCCGCGACAACGTCGTCTACGCCGAGATCCGGTTCGCCCCCGAACTGCACATCGACGGCGGCCTGTCGCTCGACGCCGTCGTCGACGCCGTCCTCGCCGGGTTCGCCGACGGGGAGAAGGCCGCCGCCGCGCAGGGCCACACCATCGTGGTGCGCTGCCTGGTCACCGCGATGCGGCACGCGGCGCGGTCCCGGGAGATCGCGGCGCTGGCGATCCGCTTCCGGGACAAGGGTGTCGTCGGGTTCGACATCGCCGGCGCCGAGGCGGGCTACCCGCCCACCCGCCACCTCGATGCGTTCGAGTACATGCGAAGCAACAACGCGCGGTTCACGATTCACGCCGGGGAGGCGTTCGGCCTGCCCTCGATCCACGAGGCGATCGCGTTCTGCGGCGCGGACCGGCTGGGCCACGGGGTGCGCATCGTCGACGACATCACCGTCGACCCGGACGGCACGGCGCACCTGGGACGGCTGGCGGCGCTGCTGCGGGACAAGCGGATTCCGTTCGAGATGTGCCCGAGTTCGAACGTGCAGACCGGCGCGGTGGGCAGCATCGCCGAGCATCCGTTCGACCAGCTGGCGCGGCTGCGGTTCCGGGTCACCGTCAACACCGACAACCGGTTGATGAGCGACACGACGATGAGCCTGGAGATGCTGCGACTGGTGGAGGCGTTCGGCTATGGCTGGAGCGATCTCGAGCGCTTCACCATCAACGCGATGAAGTCGGCGTTCATCGCGTTCGACGAGCGGCTGGCCATCATCGACGAGGTGATCAAGCCCCGCTACGCCGTGCTCATCGGCTGACCCCCAGCTCGCGCTCGGTGCCTGGGCGCGCCCGAGTCGCTACTCCTGGCGCAGGCGCGACTCGACGAACCGCTCGAGCGACTCCCACTGGGTGACGGCGTCGGCGTAGGGCGGGTTCGGACGCGCGACGGCCTTGGGATCCAGCGCGTGGCGGATCAACCGTCCGAGCGCGGTGTTGGGCGCCAGCTTGGCGTCCACGCTGGTGTCCTCGGCGTAGTCGCCGATGTCGCGCAGCAGCTCGACCGCGAGCTCGAGCTGGCTGTGGTCGAGCGCGTCGGGGCCCTCGGCCAGGTCGTCGACGATGCCGGAGAGCACGTAGACGTTGTCATCGGTGACCTCGACGCGCAGCGACCCGTCGGTGGCCGCGGTGCGGATGTCGTCGTAGGTGGCGAGGTCGGACAGGTCGTGGTCGTGTTCGTCGGCCAGGTAGCGGGCCAGCGCCCGCTCCGACCCGAACACGCTGATGCGCCCGTTGCGGCCGAGGAAGATCGGCCGGTCGTCGAGGTAGCAGCGCAGCGTGTAGTAGGTGCCGCCGCTGGTGATGATCCGCACCGGGTCGATGCCGACCCGCTGCCAGAAGTCCTCTTCGCTGCCCAGCACCTTGTCCTGCGCGGCCGCGGCGAGTTCCTCGGACTCCTCCTCGGTGTCGACGATGTCGTCGATGACGACGTCGTCCTCGTCGGGTTCGGGCGCCGGCTCGTCGAGTTCGGCCTGCGCCTTCTCGACCGCGGCGGAGTCCACCTCGGGGGTGGTGATGATGTTGTCGATCTCGTCGATCACCGCGTCCCAGCCCCGCGCGATGATCTTCTCGATCTCGGCCCACCGCTTGCGGCCGGCACGCCCCGAGAACGCCTCGGCCCCGCCGCCGACGGTGCCGAGCACCGGGTTGCCGTTGAAGAACTTGGTGACCGACGGCAGCTCGCACACCGAGCCGATCGACGAGACGATGGCCAGCCCGCCGTGCAGCGCGTGCGCGCTCTCGTCGGTGGGCTTGTGCGACAGCACCTCCTCGAACGCCGCGAGGTCGTGGGTGTGCTCGTCGTCGGGGACCAGCTGATGGGCATTGGCCTGCGTCAGCTTCTCCCACGCGGGGTGGTCGACCAGGTCGTTGTCGGTGTTCGTGCGCACGAATGCCGCCAGCTCGGCGACGGACTCGAACACGTAGAGGTCCTCGTCCTTGCCGAGGAACGCCTCCCACTCGTCGCCCTCGGCGCGCCACCGCGGCGCCCACAACGTGTACACGTCGCCCTTGGTCAGCCTCAGTCCGACCGGCACGATCTCAGCAGCCATGCGGCACAGCCTAACGACCGGGTCTGGAGCCGAACTGCAGACACCGTTGCAGTACCGCAACCGGATCGTCGCTGGGTAGTTCGCCGCGGCTGCCAGGATTGCCGAGTGGTGAGTGTCGGACTGCACGCTCTCGGCATCGGTGCCGGGGCGTCGCGCACGGTCATCGATGCGGTGGCCGCCGCGGCCGAGCGCTCCGGCTTCGCCACGCTGTGGGTGGGCGAGCACGTCGTCATGGTCGACGAACCGGCCTCGCGCTACCCCTACGCCGACGACGGCCGCATCGCCGTCCCGGCCGATGCCGACTGGCTGGACCCCCTGATCGCGCTGAGCTTCGCCGCCGCGGCCACCAACCGGATCGAGCTGGCGACGGGCGTGCTGCTGCTGCCCGAGCACAACCCGGTCCTGCTGGCCAAGCAGGCCGCCTCGCTGGACCGGCTCAGCGGCGGCCGGTTCTCCCTCGGCGTCGGTATCGGATGGTCGAGGGAGGAGTTCGACGCCCTCGGGGTGCCGTTCGAACGGCGCGCGCAGCGCACGGCCGAGTACGTCGCGGCGATGCGCACCCTGTGGCGCGAGGACGTCGCGTCGTTCAGCGGTGAGTTCGCGGCGTTCGACCGGGTGCGGGTCTATCCGAAACCGCAGCGGCGAGCGGTTCCCGTCGTCTGCGGCGGCAACAGCGACGAGGCGCTGCGGCGGGCAGCGACGTGGGGTGACGGGTGGTACGGCTTCAACCTCGCCGATGTCGAGGAGGTGGCGTCGCGGGTCTCGGTGCTGCGACGGATGTGCCGCGAGGTCGGTCGCGATCCGGGGGAGTTGCGGTTGTCGGCGGCGCTGCAGGACCCGGCGCCGGCCGACCTGCGCAAGTTCGCCGACATCGGACTCGACGAGCTGGTCCTGGTCGTGAGCCCGCCCGCCGACCCGATCGCCGCCGAGGCGTGGGTCGGTGAGCTCGCCAGGAAGTGGACGACCCGGCCGAGCGCGCGCCGCTACATGGTGGGTCGCGACAAACCCTGACCGCCCCCGGCGCTGAAGTGGCTGAGTGTCGCCTGCGCGCGATCGGTGTCTTTGTCCTCTACAGGGACGAGAAAGCGCGTCACTACGGTCAGGGAGTGGTCAGGCCGAGCGCAGCCGACGTCAGCACGATCGGCGATCAGGCGCCGTCCGTCGCCGTGCTGTTCCGCGACCGCGTCGCCGCCACCCCGCAGGCCGAAGCGTTCCGGTTCCCCGAGAACGGCGGCTGGACGAGCGTCACGTGGCAGCAGGTGGATCAGCGGGTCCATCGCATCGCCGCCGGGTTGATCGCCCTCGGCGTCGAACCCGAGGACCGGGTCGGCCTGGCCTCGTCGACGCGCTACGAATGGGTGCTCGTCGATTTCGCCGTGCTGTGCGCCGGCGCGGCCACCACCACCCTGTATCCGACGACCAACGCCCGCGACGTCGCGTTCATCGTCGCGAACTCCGGGAGCCGCGTCGTCGTCGCCGAAGACCAGGCGCAGGTTGACAAGCTGCTCACGCACCGCGCGGAACTGCCCGACGTCGAGAAGGTGGTGATCATCGACGGACCGGGCGACGGCGACTTCGTCATCACGCTCGACGGACTCGAAACTCTCGGTGAGCAGGTGCTCGCCACCTCGCCCGACGTCGTCGAGCGCCGCGTCGAGGCCATCCGTCCCGACCACCTGGCCAGCATCATCTACACCTCCGGGACCACCGGGCGGCCCAAGGGGGTGCGGCTGCCGCACCGCGCGTGGACCTACACGGCCGCGGCCATCGACGCGCTGGGCATCCTGCACGCCGACGACGTGCACTTCCTGTGGCTGCCGCTGGCTCATGCGTTCGGCAAGGTGACGCTCGCGCTGCCGCTGATCGTCGGGTTCCCGACGGCGATCGACGGTCGGGTCGACAAGATCGTCGACAACCTCGCGGCCGTGCGTCCGACGTTCATGGCGGCCGCGCCGCGAATCTTCGAGAAGGCGCACGCCCGGATCCAGAACATGATGGCCGAGGAGGGCGGGCTCAAGAAGCGCATCTTCGACTGGGCGGTGCACGTGGGGATCCGGGCTTCTCAGGCCCGGGAGGACGGCCGCTCCGTGCCGCCGCTGCTGGCGATCCAGCACGCCATCGCCGACCGGCTGGTGTTCTCGACGATCCGGGACCGCTTCGGCGGCCGGCTGCGGTTCTTCGTCTCCGCCGCGGCGCCGCTGAACCGTGACATCGCGCGGTGGTTCGACGCGATCGGGATCATCGTGCTCGAGGGCTACGGCCTCACCGAGACGGCGGCGGCGTCGGTCATCAACCGGCCGGACGCCTACCGGTTCGGGACCGTCGGGCTGCCCTTCCCCGGCACCGAGATCAAGATCGCCGGCGACGGCGAGATCCTGGTGCGCAGCCCGGGCGTGATGACGGGCTATCACGACCTGCCGCAGGCCACCGCCGAAGCGCTGGACGCGGACGGCTGGTTCTACACCGGCGACATCGGCGCGATCGACGTCGACGGCTTCCTGCGCATCACCGACCGGAAGAAGGACCTGTTCAAGACGTCGCAGGGCAAGTACGTGGCCCCGTCGGCGACCGCGGCGGCGTTCAAGGCCATCTGTCCCTATGCCAGCGAGATGATCGTCTACGGCGAGGAGCGGCCCTACTGCGTGGCGCTGGTGAGTCTGGACAGCGAGGCGATCACCGAGTGGGCCGCCCGTAACGGCCTGGAGGGCAGGAGTTTCGCCGAGATCGCGCAGGCCGATGCGACGCGGGAGCTGATCGGCGGCTACGTCGACACGCTCAACGAGCAACTCAACCGCTGGGAGCAGATCAAGAGATTCGCGATTCTCGACCGGGAATTGTCGGTGGCCGCAGGCGATCTCACGCCCAGCCTGAAGGCCAAACGCAACGTCATCGTGAAGAGCTTCGCCGACACCCTCGCTCGTCTCTACGACTGAGCGGGGCGGTCACGGTCAATCCCGCGATATCGGAGGCTGCGGCGCCTTGTCGGTCTGGGCCGACACCACCAGCGCATAGGCCTGCGCGAGGTGAAGCACGCCGTCGGTCGACTGGCTCTTGGGGGCGGCGCCCGCTATCGCTTTCAGCAGCGCCGTGGCGGCCTGCTCGGCCAACTCGGCCAGCTCGGTGCGGTCGGTCATGTGGTGTCCTTCCTTTCCCGTCACCCGGACAACGTGAAGTGGCCGGACGATCCGTAGACGGCTAGAGAGATGAGCAACGTGATCACCACGACGACGATCAAGGACGTGCGCACGGCGTCGCCGGTCGCGACGCCCACCCCGACCGGGCCGCCCGTGGCGTTGTAGCCGTAGTAGGTGTGCACCAGCATCACCGCGATCGCCATAACGATGGCCTGCAGGAAGGACCACAGGAGGTCCGTGGGGATCAGGAACGTCGTGAAGTAGTGGTCGTAGAGGCCGCTCGACTGCCCGCTGAGCGAGACCGTGGTGAATCGCGCGGCGAAGAACGAGGCCAGCGTCGCCAGCGAGTACAGCGGCACGATCACGATGACACCGGCGAGCATCCGGGTGGCGACCAGATACGGCATCGACCGCACGGCCATCACCTCGAGGGCGTCGATCTCCTCGGCGATGCGCATCGCGCCCAGCTGTGCCGTGCTGCCCGCGCCGATGGTGGCCGCCAGCGCGATGCCGGCGATCACCGGGGCCACGATGCGCACGTTGAGGAACGCCGAGAGGAACCCGGTCAGCGCTTCGATACCGATGTCGCCGAGCGATTTGTATCCCTGCACGGCGACCACCCCGCCGGACGCCAGGGTGAGGAACGCCGTCACGCCGACGGTTCCTCCGATGACGAGCAGCCCACCGGTGCCGAAGGCCATCTCGCCGATCAGGCGCGCCGTTTCCCGGCGATAGCGCCCGGCCGCGAGCGGGATCGACCTCAGAGACCGGCCGTAGAACAGCGTCTGCTCACCGACGGAGTCGATCAACGCCGGCGCCGGGCGTAACACCCGGCGCAGGCGCAGGACGGCGGGCGGGGTCACGCGGTCACGAATGCTGTTCGTGCGCGTCGTCGGGTTTGCGCAGTGACCGGTCGGCACTGCGGACGACGCTGCGCAGGAACTCGTACTGCGTGCTGACCAGTCGGTCGGCCATGTCCAGGGCGGCGTCGATCACGGTTTCCCGCCGAGAGGTGTGCTCCTCCTTGGCGGGAAGCGCGTCGTCGACGGTGTCGACGAATTTGCGCACTGCGTCGATCGCGGCCCGCTGGCCGGCTTCGACCGATTTGAGCACCTCGTCGGAGAGTCCCGCTGCGCGCTCCACCACGGTGTGGGCGGTGCTCGCGGCGGTCTCGGGCTTCTCGGCGCCCCCGCTCTTTTCGGTGGTTTCTGCCATGACGCGCTCCTGAGATCGAATTCGGTCGGTCAATCGAGAATCCGCTCGTATGCGTGCCGCAACTAGGGTCTTTGGGCACCCGCTACGGCGTACCATCAGCCCGTCGAGTGGAGTGGGCGCATGGCCGAGGACTCTTCGGTTGTCCAGAAGTGGGACCGGGACCTGACCCGACGCGTCGTGGATCTGACCCGTCTGCTCGTCAAGACGTATTTCCGTTCGCAGGTAACGGGATTGGAGAACATTCCGGCCGGGCCGGCGCTGATGGTGGCCAATCACTCGGGCGGGCTGGTGACCGTCGACCTGTCCGTGATCGCGGTCGACTACTACCGCACGTGGGGATACGACCGCCCGCTCTACGTGCTGGCTCACGACAACTTCTTCCGCGGGCCGGTGGCCGACTTCCTCGAGCGCACCGGCGTCATCCGCGCGACCCCGGAACACGCCGCCGAGGCGCTGGCGGCCGGCGGCCTGGTTCTGGTGTTCCCCGGCGGGGACTACGACGTGTACCGGCCGACCCTGCGGGAGAACGTCATCGACTTCGGCGGGCGCACCGGGTACGTGACCGCGGCGATCGAGGCCGGAGTCCCCATCGTCCCCGCCGTGTCGATCGGCGGGCAGGAGAACCAGTTCTACCTGACCCGGGGCCGGCGGCTGGCGTCGGCGCTGCGGCTGACGGGCCTGGAGCGCAGACTGTTCCGTACGAACATCCTGCCGATCACCATCGGCCTGCCGTTCGGCGTCAGCGTGGTGTTGCCGGTCAACATGCCGCTGCCCACCAAGATCGTCACCCGGGTGCTGCCGCCGATCGACGTCGCCGCCGAGTTCGGCGACGACCCCGACATCGGTGAGGTCGACGAATACGTCCGGGCCGCAATGCAAAAGGGGCTCGACGAGCTCGCCGCGAAGCGTCGTTTCCCGATCCTCGGGTGAGAAGTCACGCCGTCGGCCGCCAGAAGCCCTGGAAGCCCTGGCCGGCGTTGGACGTCCGGATCGGCGACAGCGTCACCGGGTCGCCGGCCTCGATCATGGTCCCGTCGCCGACGATCATCGCGACGTGACCGTCCCACACCGCCAGGTCGCCGGGCAGCAGAGAGCCCGCCGGCACCGGTGCGCCGATGTCCTGCTCCTGAGCCAGCCGCGGCAGGTCGAGTCCCGCTTCGTGATACGCCCACTGGGTCAGCCCGCTGCAGTCGAGCCCGACGCCGGGTGCGGTGCCACCCCACCGGTAGGGCACGCCGAGCTGGGTCAGGGCATAGCGGACCGCGCCGGCCGCGACGGCGTTCGGGGCCATCACCACCGTGCCGTCGGGCAGCCGCACCGCGACCCCGTCGCCGAACATCGAGGCGTCCGGCGGATCTGCACCGTCTGGCGTGGTGAACCCGGCCAGGTCCGCCGGCCCGCCCTCCGGGCTGCCCCACGCCGCCGGCGACGCCCCTGAGCCGAAGCCGCTCCCTGAGCCGAAGCCGCCGCCTGCGCCCTGGCCTGGGCCTGAGCCGACTCCGGCGCCCGGGCCTGAGCCGGCGCCGCCCGGCCAGCCCGCCGGCGTCGTCGCCGCCGGCGCCCCAGCGGATCCCGGGCCTCCCAGCGCGGCGGCGTGGCGGTCCAACTCGGCCTGGAGGTCCTCGACGATTGCGATCGCCCGGCCCAGCGCGTCGCGCGCCGCGGCCAGCAGTTCCTTCGCGACGCCCGGCTGGTCCAGATGTGGTTCCAGCGCGGCCGCTTTCGCGTCGAACTCGTCGACGATGTCCTGCAGGCGCCGCCGCGCGTCCGCCACGGCCGCGGCGGCGTCCCGGGCGCTGACGCCGAGCCGTCCGGCCCGCTCGGCGGCTCCGTCGATCGCGGCGGCCGTCGTCGTCGCGAACTCGGCGGCGGCGTCGGCGCCCGCCCCCGACCATCCGGCGTCGACGTCACGCCAGGCCCGGCCGGCCGACTCGGCCACGCCCGCCAGCGTGTCGCGCACCCCGGCCAGCACCGCGGCCGGATCCGCGGCGGGATCGCCCGACCAGCCGGGACCGACGAGGGCCTGCACCCGGCGGATCGGCGCCGCCAGTGTCGTGACCAGGTCGGCGGGCATCACCAGCTCCCGGTGACCCGGTGACCGGCGCCGGTGTCGGCGACGTCGTATGACGTCGCGGAGGCCGCGGCGGCGTCGCGGCCGGCCGTCAGGGCACCGCCGAGGCCGGTGACGGTGTGCGCCTCACCTTCGGCGGCCCGGGTCAGCGCCGCCAGGAAGCGGGCGCCCACCGGACCGAACATCGGCGCCGCCGCGCCGCCCACCTCGGTGAGCCGGGCCGCGGCCGCCCGCAGGCCGTCGGCGTGGCCGGACGAGGCGGCGCCGTAGGCGCGGACGAGGTCGGTGTCGACGGACAAGCTCGCGAACATAACTGATATGACGCCGCGAAACGGCGCCCGGTTCCCGTTAAGGTCGGAATCCATGGACGTGCGCGTTGTCGACCATCCACTGGCCGCGGCGCGGCTGACCACCCTGCGCGACGAGCGCACCAACAACGCCGCCTTCCGCGCCGCGCTGCGGGACCTCACCCTGATGCTCGTCTACGAGGCCACGCGGGAGCTGGCCGTCGAGACGATCTCCGTGCGCACGCCGGTGGCCGAGACCGCCGGGGCGCGGCTGGCCAACCCGCCGCTGCTGGTCCCGGTACTGCGCGCCGGGCTCGGCATGGTCGACCAGGCGCACGCGCTGATCCCGGAGGCGAGAGTGGGGTTCGTCGGCGTCGCCCGCAACGAGGACACGCATCAGCCCACGCCCTATCTGGAGTCCCTGCCCGACGACCTGAGCCGCCAGCCGGTCATCGTGCTGGACCCGATGCTGGCCACGGGCGGCTCGATGGTGCACACGCTCGAGCTGCTCTACGCCCGCCACGCCGTGGACGTGACCGCGATCTGCGTGGTCGTCGCACCGGAAGGCCTTGCGACACTGGAGAAGATGGCCCCGGAGCTGCGGCTGTTCACCGCGGCGGTCGACACCGGTCTCAACGACGCCGCCTACATCGTGCCGGGCCTCGGCGACGCGGGAGACCGCCAGTTCGGCCCCCGCTAACCCCCGCCGAAATTGCATTCCACGCGCGTCAAGTCGCGAAAAGCGCACGCGGAATGCAATTTCGGCGCTAACCCAACCCGCGCAGCGCGTCGGCGAGCTCGGCCTGCACCGTCGCGGCCCGCGCACGAGCCGGAGCCAGCTCCCCCGCGCAGCGAACCTCGATGTAGCCCTTCAGCTTCGGCTCGGTGCCCGACGGGCGCATCACCACCCGGATCGAGGTGTCCTCGTCGCCACCGCCGAACACCAGCGCGTCGGTTCGCGGTTGCAGGTCCTCCACGCTGACGGGGTAGCCGGCCAACCGCGCGGGCGGGGCGGCGCGCAGCCGGGCCATGATCGCGGCCGCCGCATCGGGGGAGTCGACCCGCCGGGTGACCGCGGTGGTGGTGTGCACGCCGTGGCGACGGGCGAGGTCGTCGAGCAGGTCGGGCACGGTGCGTCCCTGCCGGCGCAGCGCGACGACGAGGTCGCAGGCCAGCACCGCCGCACTGATCCCGTCCTTGTCGCGGACCGCTGCGGGGTCCACGCAGTGGCCGATCGCCTCCTCGTAGGCGTACACCAGCGTCGCGTCGAGTCCCTCATCGGCGCGGGCCAGCCACTTGAAACCGGTGAGCGTCTCGACGTGGCGCGCTCCGTACCTCGCGGCGATGCTCGCCAGCATGCGCGACGACACCACGGTGCTGGCCACCACGGCGGTCGCCGGATCGCAGCTCGACAGAATGTAATCGCCGAGCAGCCAACCGGTTTCGTCGCCGGTGAGCATCCGCCAGCCCGACGGCGTCGGCACCCCGACGGCGCACCGGTCGGCGTCGGGATCCAGCGCGACGGCGATCTCGGCGCCGACGCCGGCGGCGAGCTCCAGCAGGGCGTCGACCGCGCCGGGCTCCTCGGGATTGGGAAACGACACGGTGGGGAAGTCGGGGTCGGGCGCGAACTGGCTTCCGACGACGTGGACGTCGTCGAATCCCGCCAACGCCAGTGTGTCCAAGGCGAATTCGCCGCCGACTCCGTGCATCGGCGTGAGCGCGATCCGTGCTGTCCCGGCGGTGCGCCGAACGGCCGCGGCGCGCTCGGTGTAGGCGCGCAGCAGCTCGGTGCCGGAGGCGGCCACCGGGGTGCGCGCGATCTCGTCGGCGTGAGGCGCTGCGGCGATGGCGTTTTCGATGTCGCGGTCGGTCGGCGGGACGATCTGCATGCCGCCGGTGAAGTACACCTTGTAGCCGTTGTCCGACGGCGGGTTGTGCGACGCGGTGATCTGCACTCCCGCCGCGGCGCCGGTGTGGCGCACCGCGAACGCCACCGCGGGCGTCGGTACCGCCGTCGGGATCAGTGTCACCGAGAAGCCCTGCGCGGCAAATACTTCCGCGGTGGCGTGGCCGAACTCGGCCGAACGGTGGCGGGCGTCGTAGCCGACCACGACGGGCGAGCCGCCCAGCGAGCGGTCTTTGAGCACCTGCGCGACCGCCCACGTGGTCCGCAGAACGACCGCGAGGTTCATCCCGTTCGGGCCGGCCCGCAGCGGGCCCCGCAGACCCGCGGTGCCGAACGTGAGCGGCCGCGCGAAGCGGTCCTCGAGATCGTCGTCGCTGCAGTCGGCGAGCTCGGCGGCCGACTGCGGGTCCGGGTCGTGAGCGAGCCACTCCTGCACGGCGGTGCGCGTGGCGGGGGAGATCACGGCATCAGTGTGCCCGCGTCGGGTTCGGCGAGCTTGCGCAGGATGGGCGCCACGAGCATCAGCAGGTCGAACTCCAGCGGGGTCAGCCGCTCGCGCATGGTGTCGTGCAGCCACGCGTCACGCTCGGCGCGGTCGGCCGCCAGCAGCGCGCCGCCCTCGGTGGTCAGCTCGACGAGCTGACGGCGCCGGTCGGATGCGTCGGGGCGGCGCGCGATGAGTCCGCGTGAGACCAGCTCGTTGAGGGAATCCGTCAGCGACTGCGCCCTGACGCCCAGGCGCACGCCGAGCTCGGCGGGGGTGGTGACGCCCGCCCGGCTGACCTCGCCGAGCAGCTGCATCTGGCTCAGCGTGAGGCCGTTGTCGGGACGGTGCCGGCGCAGCTGCCGGGTTACCGCCATCATCGACTCCCGCAGCTCGGTGGCCGCCGAAGTTTCTGTCTGCATTACCAAGTTATACCTTGGTAATCCACCGGATTCTCGCGCGGACACCCAGTTGAATTCCAGTTATGCCAAGAGCATACTTGCTATCGATGTGGTCGAGACAGATACCCCGGTGGGCCCTGCTTCTGGCGGCGACCGCGGTGGTCACGGCGCCGTTGACCATGCTCGGTGTCCCGTCGGCGGCGCTGTTCGCGGCGCTCGTCGTCGGCATCGTGCTGGCGCTGGTGTCGGCCGGCCCGGCGCGGGTGCCCCGCACCCTCGGCGTCGCCGCGCAGGGGGTGCTCGGCGTCTACATCGGCACGATGGTCCGGCAGGACGCCTTCGGCGCGCTGAGCGGTGACTGGTGGATCGTCTCGTGCGTCGCGGTCGCGACGCTGCTGCTCAGCATCGTCGCCGGCGCGCTGCTCGGGCTGCACCGTGACGTCGACCCGCTGACCGGCTCGCTGGCCCTGGTGGCCGGCGGCGCGTCGGGGCTCGTCGCGATCGCCCGGGAACTCGGCGGCGACGACCGCGTCGTCGCCGTCGTGCAGTACCTGCGGGTCGCGCTCGTCACCGCGTCGATGCCCGTCGTCGTCACGCTCGTCTACCGCGCCGACACCTCGCGCAGCGCCGAAACCTCAACCGCGACAGGCGATCCGGCTCCGTGGTACCTCGGACTCGCGATCCTCGCGGCGCTGGTGGTGGTCGGCGCGACGCTCGGACGGCTGATCCGTCTGCCCGGGGCCGGCCTGCTCGGCCCGCTGGCGTTGACCGCGGGCCTCGAACTCACCGGCCTGTCGTTCGGTCTCTCGGTGCCGGTGGTTCTGGTGCAGGCCGGCTACATGCTGATCGGCTGGCAGGCCGGGCTGGCCTTCACCCGGGCGTCGCTGAAGGCGGTCGGCCGGGTGCTGCCCGCCGCGATCGCGCTGATCGTCATGCTGGGCGTCACGACGGCCGGCCTGGGTGTGCTGCTGGCGCACGTCGCGGGGCTGACGCCGCTGGAGGGCTACCTCGCGACCAGCCCCGGCGGTGTGTACGCCGTGCTGGCGACCGCGGTCGAGACCGGGTCGAACGTCACGTTCGTCATCGCCGCGCAGGTGGTGCGGATCCTGCTCATGCTGTTCGGGGCGCCGCTGATGGCCCGGACGGTGGTGTGGGCGAGCAGACGGCTCGGCCCGCAGCCCGCTCAGAGCCGCTCGATCACCGCCGAGAGCAGAGAACCCATCCGGGTCGCCGATTGACGGCCCGCCTCCAGCACCTCGTCGTGGCTGAGCGGCCGGCCCGTCATGCCGGCCGCGAGGTTGGTCACCAGCGAGACGGCCAGCACGTCGGCCCCGGCCTGGCGCGCGGCGATGGTCTCGTGCACCGTCGACATCCCGACCAGGTCGGCACCCAGCGTGCGCAGCATCCGGATCTCGGCCGGCGTCTCGTAGTGCGGACCGGGCAGGCCCGCGTAGACGCCCTCGGCCAGCGCCGGGTCGATCTCGTGCGCGAGGTGGCGCAGCCGCGGCGAATAGGCGTCGACCAGGTCGACGAACTGCGCGCCGACCAGCGGCGAACGCGCCGTCAGGTTGAGGTGGTCGCTGATCAGCACCGGCTGCCCGACGGTGAAGTCGGTCCGCAGGCCGCCCGCGGCGTTGGTCAGCACCACGGTGTGCACACCGGCCGCGCACGCCGCCCGGACCGGGTGCACGACGTGGCGCAGCTCGTGTCCCTCGTAGGCGTGGATGCGGCCGAGCAGCACCAGGACGCGGTGCGGACCGACCCGCAGCGACAGCACCTGACCGCCGTGGCCCTGCGCGCTCGGCGGGGAGAAGCCGGGCAGCTCGGCCATCGGGATCGCCGCCGTCGGTTCGCCGAGGCGGGCCGCGGCCGGTGCCCAGCCGGAGCCGAGTACCACCGCGACGTCGTGTGCGTCGACGCCCGTGCGTTCGGCCAGCGCACCGGCCGCCTCCCGGGCCGCGACTGCCGGATCGTCCACAGGCGGCAGCTTAGTTCTCCGGCTGTGCGCAGTGGGATACTTGCCTGCATGCCTACCGCCGCCGCGTCGTCGTGCGTCTCCGACGCCGTGAACCGACGCCGCGGCGATCTGGTCGAGCTGTCGCATTCGATCCACGCCGAGCCCGAGCTGGCGTTCGCCGAGCATCGCAGTTGCGCCAAGACCCAGACGCTGGTCGCCGAGCGCGGGTTCGAGATCACCGGCGGGGTCGCCGGGCTCGACACCGCGTTCCGCGCGGTCTACGGCAGCGGCCCGCTGACGGTCGGGATCTGCGCCGAATACGACGCGCTGCCGGGCATCGGGCACGCGTGCGGGCACAACATCATCGCGGCGTCGGCGGTCGGTACGGCGCTCGCGCTCGCCGAGGTCGCCGACGACCTGGGTCTGACGGTCGTGCTTCTCGGCACACCTGCCGAGGAGTCCGGCGGAGGCAAGGCTCTGATGCTCGACGCCGGCGCCTTCGACGACATCGCCGCGACCGTGATGCTGCACCCGGGGCCGATCGACATCGCGGCCGCGCGCTCGCTGGCGCTGTCGGAGGTGACGATCCGCTACACCGGCCGCGAATCCCACGCCGCCGTCGCGCCGTATCTCGGGATCAACGCCGCCGACGCCGTCACGGTCGCGCAGGTGGCGATCGGTCTGCTGCGCCAGCAGCTGGCTCCGGGGCAGATGGTGCACGGCATCGTCTCCGACGGCGGGCAGGCGTCCAACGTGATCCCGGCGCACGCCGAGCTGCGCTACACGATGCGTGCACTTGCCTCGGAGTCGTTGCGGGACTTGGAATCCCGGATGGCCGGATGCTTCGCCGCCGGCGCCGTCGCCACGGGCTGCGAGCATGTGGTCGACGAGATGGCGCCCGCCTATGCCGAGCTCAGACCCGATGCGTGGCTGTCGGCGGCGCTACGAGCGGAGATGGTGCGGTTGGGCCGCACCCCGGTACCCGAGGAGGTCGAGGCGTCAGTGCCGTTGGGCAGCACGGACATGGGCAATGTCACACAGGTGATGCCGGGCATCCACCCGGTCGTCGGGATCGACGCCGGGGGCGCGTCGATCCACCAGCCGGCGTTCGCCGCGGCGGCGGCCGGTCAGAGCGCCGACACCGCGGTGCTGGAGGGGGCGACGATGCTGGCCCGCACGGTGGTGGCGCTGGCCGAGTCGGCCGAGCAGCGCGACCGCGTGCTCGAGGCGCAGGCGAGGCGGCCGTCATGAGCGTGTTGCAGCACGCCGCCGCGCGCTGGCTGTCGGCCCATTACGACGATCTGGTCGAGTGGCGCCGACATCTGCACCGGCACCCCGAACTGGGGCGCCAGGAGTTCGCGACGACGCAGTTCGTCGCGTCGGTGCTGGCCGATGCCGGGCTGAACCCGAAGGTGCTGCCCGGCGGGACGGGCCTGACGTGCGACTTCGGCCCCGAGCACGGGCCGCGGGTGGCCTTGCGTGCCGACATGGACGCGCTGCCGATGGCCGAGCGCACCGGGGCGCCGTACGCGTCGGTGGTGCCGAACGTCGCGCACGCATGCGGCCACGACGCGCACACGGTGGTGCTGCTGGGCGCCGCGCTGGCGCTGGCGTCGGCGCCGGAGTTGCCCGTCGGCGTCCGGCTGATCTTCCAGGCCGCCGAGGAGCTGATGCCCGGCGGTGCGATCGACGCGATCGCCGCGGGCGCGCTGACGGGGGTGTCGCGGATCTTCGCCCTGCACTGCGACCCGCACCTGGCGGTGGGGCGCGTCGCGGTGAAGCCCGGGCCGATCACGTCGGCCGCCGACCAGCTCGAGGTGACGCTGCACTCGCCGGGCGGGCACACGTCGCGGCCGCACCTGACCGGGGACCTGGTGTACGGGCTGGGCACGTTGATCACCGGGGTGCCGGGTGTGCTGTCGCGGCGCATGGACCCGCGCAACAGCACGGTGATGGTGTGGGGCGCGGTGAACGCGGGCGTGGCGGCCAACGCGATCCCGCAGACCGGCACGCTGTCGGGGACCATCCGCACGGCCAGCCGCGAAGCCTGGCTCACGCTGGAAGACATTGTGCGCGAGACGGTTTCGGCTCTGCTGGCGCCGCTGGGCCTCGAGCACGTGGTGAACTACCGCCGCGGCGTGCCGCCGGTGGTCAACGAAGAGGTGTCCACGCGGATCCTCACCCACGCGATCGAGGCGATCGGCCCCGACGTGCTCGCCGACACCCGGCAGTCCGGCGGCGGCGAGGACTTCTCCTGGTATCTCGAGGAGGTGCCGGGGGCGATGGCGCGGCTCGGGGTGTGGAGCGGTCAGGGTCCGCAATTGGATTTGCACCAGCCGACATTCGATCTCGACGAGCGTGCGCTCGGCGTCGGTGTGCGACTGCTGGTCAACATCATCGCGAACAGCTGACCCCGTTTCGGCGAGCTGGGGGCACCACCCCGTTTTCTCGGCGAGCTGGGGGCACCTCCCGCTTGCGGGGGAGCATGTCTGCACACCGACGCGCCGCCAACGGTGGCATTTCGTGCGCGCTCGCCCCAGCGAGTTATCCCCACACGCACACTCATCCCCAGATCGCCGCGCACCCCTGGTGACACCGTCGGCCGCGACGCAGCATGGCCGGCATGAACGAAGAACTGATTGGGCTCCTGCACGCGCAGGGCGGCGTGGCCACCAGCGGGCAGATCCTGCGTCACCTGACCCGGCGCAAGTTCGAGGCCGCAGCCAATACGGGTCTGTTGCAACGCTTGTGGCAAGGGCTCTACTGTCTCGGTGAGCCGACCGTCGACGCGCGGCTGCGGGCTCTCGATCTGTCCTGCGGCAAGCCGGTCGCGGTGTGCCTGGCCACCGCCGCCGCGATGTTCGGCTTCGACACCGAGAATCCCGGCGATCTCCACGTGCTCAACCCGCCCGGCTGCGCCCTGCGCGACGCCGACGGTCTCGTCGTGCACCGCCGCGATGGTGCACCGCTGGTGGTGGTGAACGGTCGCCGGGCCACCTCGCCGGCTTGGACCGCCGTCGAAGTCGCCCGGAGTCTGCGCCGTCCGCGGGCGCTGGCGACCCTCGATGCGGCGCTGCGCAGCGGCACCTGCAGCCGTCCGGATCTGTGGCGCGCAGCGATCGAACAAAAAGGGCGACGCGGCATCGTCGCGGTGCGAAATCTGTTGCCGCTCGCGGACGCGCGCGCGGAGTCGCCGATGGAGAGCGAGGCGCGGTTGGTGATGCTCGACGGCGGCCTGCCCGCGCCGGAGTTGCAGTACGAGATCCTCGACGGGAATGGCGATCTTCGCCGGCTGGACTTCGCCTGGCCCGAGTTCGGCGTGGCGGCAGAGTACGACGGCGTCGCGTGGCATTCGGGCGCCGACGCGATGTTCGCCGATCGCCGCCGTCAGGCCGCGCTGATGGACGTCGACTGGGTCGTCGTCCCGATCGTCTACGAGGACGTGCGGTTCAGGACGCAGGAGATGGTTGCACGGATCAGCGGACAGTTGCGTCGCGCTCGGGCGGCGTGAGCGCGCGCGACGTGCCAGAGATTGCGGCGCGTCGACGTACAGACACGCGAGCTCGCGCAAACCACGCTCGCGCAGGAAGGCTACGATCCCGGCCCGACGTTGCCTGACGGGCGGGTCCGCAGATCGTGCACGTATTCCGGTGGTGCACCGGCGATTTCGGCCGCATCGGCCATCACGCCGAGGTAGCGCGCCGACGGGATCCCGCCCTCCCACGCGTCTATCACGTACAGCCACGCCAGCACCGGATCCCGGGTGGTGTCCGACGAGGTGCGTTCCACCCGGCACCGGATCTTCTTGTGGATGCCCAGTTCGGCGCCCTCCCAGCGGTCCAGGTTCTCCTCGTCCTCCTTGGTCATGTCGTAGAGCACGACGAACACCTTGGAGTCGGGATCCTCGACGATCGTGGCCAGCGCGCCCTCCCAGCCGATGTCCTCGCCGCCGAACGTCAACCGCCAGCCGTGCAGCCAGCCCGTGCCGGCCATGGGGGAGTGCGGGGCGCGCTGCAGCATCTGCTCGGGATCCATATTCGATCCGTACGCGGCGTAGATCGGCACGCGAGCAGCTTAGTCGCATCGTGTTGCTGCGGCGCAGAAGTCCGCGGGTCCGGGCGGTCGAACCGGGGCCGTTGCAATAGGTTGGTGCCGTGGTAACGCGCATCGTGATCATCGGCGGAGGGCCCGCGGGCTACGAGGCCGCGCTGGTGGCCGCGGCCCGGGGACGCGACGTCACCCAGGTGACCGTCGTCGACTCCGACGGCCTCGGCGGCGCCTGCGTCCTCTATGACTGCGTGCCGTCGAAGACGTTCATCGCGTCCACCGGCGTGCGCACCGAGCTGCGCCGCGCCCAGGGCCTCGGCTTCGACATCGGCATCGACGCCGCCCCGATCTCGCTGCCGGAGATCAACAACCGCGTCAAGACGCTGGCCGCCTCGCAGTCCGCCGACATCGGCTACCAGCTGCTCAACCAGCACGTGACGATCATCGGGGGCCGCGGCGAGCTCGTCGACGACGTCGCCGGAATGGCCCACCACCGGGTCCGGGTCACGACGCCGGACGGCAAGGTCGGTGTGCTCAAGGCCGACGTCGTGCTGATCGCCACCGGCGCCAGCCCACGCGTGCTGCCGGGCGCGGTGCCCGACGGCGAGCGCATCCTCACCTGGCGGCACGTCTACGACCTCGACGAGCTGCCCGAGCACCTGATCATCGTCGGCTCGGGGGTGACAGGCGCGGAGTTCTGCAACGCCTACACCGAACTCGGCGTGACGGTGACGGTCGTCGCGAGCCGCGATCAGATCCTGCCGCACGAGGACTCCGACGCCGCGGCCGCGCTCGAGCAGGTGTTCGCCGAGCGCGGCGTGACCCTGGTCAAGAACGCCCGCGCGGAGTCGGTCAAGCGCACCGAGAAGGGCGTGCGGGTGACGATGGCCGACGGCCGCGTCGTCGACGGCAGCCACGCGCTGATGACCGTCGGGTCGGTGCCCAACACCCGCGGTCTGGGCCTGGAACGGGTCGGCGTCGAGCTCAACCCCGGCGGCTACATCCCCGTCGACCGGGTGTCCCGCACGCCCGCGTCCGGCATCTACGCCGCCGGGGACTGCACCGGGCTGCTGCCGCTGGCGTCGGTGGCCGCCATGCAGGGCCGCATCGCGATGTACCACGCGCTCGGGGAAGGCGTGTCCCCGATCCGCCTGCGCACGGTCGCGGCGGCGACGTTCACCCGGCCCGAGATCGGCGCGGTGGGCATCCCGCAGTCGGCGATCGACAACGGCACCGTGCCCGCGCGCACCCTGATGTTGCCGCTGAACACCAACGCCAGGGCGAAGATGTCGCTGCT